>NZ_JADBEC010000002.1:1711492-2053790 GCF_014873945.1 Rhizobium viscosum
GCGTATCGAACGGCGATGCCGTTTCGAAAACAATGCCGAGGCTGTCGCCCTGTTCGTTAAACGCTTCCACGTTGTTGGAGAGGGTTTTGTAGGCGCCGCGATGCCGCTCGTCCTTTGTCGAATGCGCAAGAAGGTCGCGGTGGAGTTGACGGATATGATTCTCGGTGAACGAAATAGCTTCGTAAGCACTGAAGATGGTCTCCATCACCTCCGCATAGCCGGCAACCTCTTGCTCGTCGCGTGTCGTAAATGACCCCAGGCGAATGTTTACCAGCAGCTTTTCGACCTCTCGGTCGGTGAGGCGTGCGCCTTCAATACGTGTGGAGGAACCGACGCTTTCGATCGTGGCGACACGCCGGAGGCTGGACAGCCGCTCAGGCGCAATCCGGCCGATCGCACGCCAAGCACCTTTGAATTCGTCGATTTCGGCGATCAGCGACAGGATTTCGGGCGTGATCCGGACGGTCGCCGTGTTTAGATATTCCATTCTTCCATCCATTCCCATCCAATTCCTGAGACACTTTCATGCACTATTCATCCATCCATTTCCATCCAATTTCCACGAAATAGTTTGTCAGATCTGTTCGTTGATCGCGAGCACGATGACTGGCCAGTCTCCACTCGAGCGGATTCAGACCTTGCAGCGAGAAGAGAAGATGTACGAGGACGACAGCTATCAAAAATGCCAGCCGGTCCTCCTATGTCATTGGCAAGGCGCTCGCGGCCGAAAACGAGTACTGGCTTTCCAAGCCTCTGACGTCTCTAAGAGCTCGGATGCGTTGCGCTTCTTCTCGATTGCCCATGAGCGCTATCTGCTGGCGGTGGCCAAAGAGAGCCCGCTGTCATTGAAGAGCGAGATCGATCTTGAGGATCTGAGGGACGAGAAGATCATCTCGTTCTCCCGTCAGAACCTCTCCTATAGCGAGCGGTATTTTGCGGAAAAGTTCGAGGAGCACGATCTGACGGACAATGTCACCTATAGCTGCGACGATACCTTCTCGCTGGTGTCGCTGGTCTCAGCCGGCCTTGGCATCGGCTTCGTGCCGGAATGGACGCAGGATCTGCCGAACCGCGGCTTCGAACTGAAGAAGGTGAGGGGAGACAACAGACAGGTACCTCGTCAAGGGCAATCTCCGGTCCGTCGCTTGATGAGGGTGTCGATTCGGGTGCAAATTCAGTTGGCGTGGTGTCAAGAGATTCAGGGACGCGGGCTAACGTCGCAAAAACATCCCAATCACTGCTTGAAGACGATCATTTTCTCCGCCGTCATCTCACGGGCGGTATAGGGAATGCCACCGACCCCATAGCCGGATGCCCTCCTTCCGGCGAACGGCATCCAATCGGTGCGGAAGGCGCTGTGATCATTGACCATGACCGCCGAAGCGTCGAGACGTTCGGCTGCTTCGAGCGCGACGGCGAGATCACGCGTGAAGATACTGCTTTGAAATGCGACAGGCAGTGAATTTGCCTCGCGGATGGCATCATTGAGATCGGTAAAACCGAAAATGCAGGTGACTGGGCCAAAGACCTCCTCGCGCGAGACCTTCGATGTCCTGGGCGGATCGACGAGAATTGCCGGCGCCAGCGTGGTGTCGCTGAGGCGTCCGCCTCCGATCAGGCGGGCACCCCCTGACGCGGCTTCCTCAAGCCAGGTGGCGACCCGTTCGGCCTCGGCTGGTGCGATCAGGGGACCGACCTCGGTCTCGGCAAGGCGGGGGTCACCGACGCGCAGGCGCCCAACGCGCTCGGCGAACCGTTCGACGAAGGCATCCTTTAGCGCTTCGTGGACGTAGATCCGCTGGACCGAGACACAGACCTGACCCGCATGATAGTAGCCGCCCTTCGCGAGAGGTTCGATGACCGTGTCGATATCGGCGCTGCGGTCGATGATCACCGGCGCCACGCCGCCGTGCTCGAGAGCGCAGCGAGTTCCAGGCGCCAAATTTGCGCGCAGATGCCAGCCGACCGCGGCTGAGCCGATGAAGCTCAGGAAGGCCACTCTCGGATCGCTCGCGAAGGCGCCCGACAGATCGCGGCTCTCGGGGAGCAGGCTCTGAACCCAGCCTTCCGGCATGCCGGCTTCATGGACGAGCTTTATAAGTTCCAGACAGGAAAGCGGTGTCGCCGCCGCGGGCTTGACGATCACCGGGCAGCCTGTGGCGATCGCCGGCGCAACCTGATGCACGATGAGGTTCAGGGGGTGGTTGAACGCCGAGATTGCGGCAACTACGCCGATGGGCTCCAGGATCGTCCAGGCGCGCCGCCCCTCGCTGGCTGGAGTCAGCCCCATCGGTATCTCGGCGCCGCCGCGGGTGCGAAGCAGTTCGGCGGCGTTGCGTATCCCGTCGATGGCGCGGTCGGTTTCAACGAGCGCATCGGTGTAGGGCTTGCCGCCTTCGCGTGCGATGCGCATCGCGAAAGCCTCGCGCTGCTGCACGACCAGATCCGCAAGCCGATGCAGCACAGCCATACGCTGGTGCGGCTTCAGCCAGCCGCTCCGATCTTCAAAGCGCTCGCGAGCGACGGTCAGCTTGCGTTCGAGCGCTGCAGCATCATCCGTCGGCAAATCGGCGATATGTTCGCGATCATAGGCTTGCACGACCTCAAGCATGGGACCCTCCAGACCCGGTTACTCTTCCAGCGCGACAGGTTCGAGAATGCGCGCAGAGCGATCCGCCAACGCGGGAACTCTGGCGAGATAGGCCTGGTAGTGCGGCGTTCGGCGGTGCGCTTCGGTCGCCTCGGCGTCACGATAAAGCTCGTCGAGCACGTAGCACTCAGGCATTTCGGTATCTCGCCAGACATCCCAGCGCAGATTGCCCGGTTCAGCCCGACAATGCGGCGCCATGTCGAGCAGCAACCCGCGCAGTTCTTCGGCTTTGCCGGGATGGGCGGTCAGGCTGGCCGTGATTTTCACCAATGACTGTGACATGGTGGTTCTCCCGTTTAACGTTGCCGCTTCAGGCTGGAGCGGCAACGTCCCGCAGGGCCGCGAGCAGTTTCTTCCCAAGTTCAGCTGCCGAGGCGGGATTCTGGCCGGTGATCAGGCGCCCGTCGGCAACGACATGCGGCTGCCAGTTGGCAACCGACGAATATTCCGCGCCCTCGGCTCTCAGCGCGTCCTCAAGCTCGTAGGGCACGTCCTCACGGGCATAGTCGTATTCTTCCTTTTTCGAGAAGGATGTGATCCTTTTGCCGTGCACGAACGGTGTGCCGTCTCCGAGGTCGACGCCAAGCAGAGCGCAGGGTCCGTGGCAAACGGCGGTCACGAGCTTGCCGGTCGTCCAGGCGCGCACGATTGCCCGCTGGACCTCCGCGTTGCGCTGTATGTCGACCATAGGTCCGAGGCCGCCGGGCACGAGAATGGCATCGTAGTCAGCGGCGTCAACCTCGCAGAGTTTGCGGCTGCGATTGAGCCGGCGAAAAGCCTTGCTTTCGAAGAACGCCTTCTGGGCAGGGTCGTTGTCATCATAGGCGTCGTAAGGTGTCCATCCGCCGGCGGGTGAAGCGAACTCCACCGCGATGCCGGCGGCGTCAAGCACCTCGAACGGATGCGCGATCTCCGCGAAGAAGAAGCCGGTCTTTCGGCTTTTCGGACCGATCACGGCGGCGTTCGTGACGATAAACAGGACATGCTGCGTCATGGTTGTCTCCTAGATATCGAGTTAGATACTATTCTCGCGTCCAATGCCGTCAGAAGGTGACGACTGCACGCCCGATGATTTTATTATCCCGCAAGAGGTCGATATATTCATTGATATCGTTGAACGAGATCGTCTTGATCGTGTGCTGGATCTTGCCTTCTGCAGCGAGTGCCATGACCTCAATGAGATCGGCGTTGTTTCCCCAGAACGAGCCGTGAAAAGTCTGCTCGCCGTGGACGCGTGGGAACAGAGGAACGTTGATCCGGTCGCCAATGAAGCCGACATCGGCGTAATGCCCGCTGATCGCTAGGCGTGAGAAGGCGAGCTGCATCATCTCGGTCGCACCGGCGCAGTCGATGATCGCGTCGAACTTGTCCTGTCCGGTCGCCTTTTTAAGCTCCTTTCCGACCTCCTCGGAGGACTTGCCTTCGATCGCGATGATGTGGTCGGCACCATATTTCTTCGCGACCTGGAGTTTCTCCTCGTTTCTGGCGACGGCGACGACGGGACCGCCTGCGCCCAGCAGCTTGGCATATTGGACGGCGTAGGCGCCAAGGCCACCGATGCCGAAGACACCGATCACCCGGTCCGGGCCGAGCCCGCCGGCATCGCGAATCTTTTTGAGCCCGCGATAGGGGGTCAGACCGGCGTCGGTCAGTGGTGCGAGCTGCTCGAACTTGAGGTGCTTGGCGACCTTGATCGCATAACGGGCCGGTACCGGGATATACTCGGCAAAGCCGCCATAGGTGCCAAAGCCTGGCCAGCGGACATTGGGGCAGATGTGCGTGTTGCCGACCTGGCAATGCTTGCAAACGCCATCACCCCAGCCGGGTGACACCACGACATGGTCACCTTCCTGCAGTCCTGCAGCCTTGGCCACGACACCGCCGACCTTCTCGACCGTGCCCGTTATCTCGTGACCAGGAATGACGGGCGGCGGAATATCGCCATAGCCCTGGAAGAAGCCATCGATCAGCAGCACGTCCGAGCGGCACATGCCGCAGGCGGCGACTTTCACGAGAACCTCGTCGGGTTGAATGTCCGGAACCTTGATGTCCTCGAGGACGAGGGGCTTCTTGTATTCAAGAATGCGCGCAGCTCTCATCACTGGCCTCCTTCAGGCTTTTGGATTTGTTGCCATCACGGCGGCCGCCGCCTCGGCGACCGCAATGTCCTGTTCGACCGAACCGGCGCTGGTGCCGACGGCACCGACGATCTGATTGTCGATGGTGACGGGCAGACCTCCGCCAAAGATCACGACGTGGCCGGCATTGCTCTGCTCAATCCCGAACAGCGGCGCTCCAGGCTGTGCCAGTTCAGCGAGATATTCGGTCGTCTTGTTGAACATCCGTGCGGTCTTCGCCTTGCCGATGGCGAGATCGATGCTTCCTTCGAGAGCGCCATCCTGACGCGCGAACGCGATCAACGCGCCGCCGACGTCGACCACAGCGATGTTGTAGGGAATGCCGAGACTGGCCGCCTTTGCTTCTGCCGCGTCAAGCATCCGCTTGGCGTCCGACAATGTCAGTGTGCTCAGCGCGCGGGGCATGGCGGGCTCCTCGATCACTCCGGGTCCAGGGCGCGAGCAGCCATGGCCAACAACGACCACCCGAAGCTCGAACCTGCTGAATAAGGCAAACCTGTGCGAGCGCTTGGGATCTCGATCACCCGGTCAGCCCGCTACCTTGATATCACCGCAGCACCGGAATGGCTGGTTAAAAGATGTGAATCTGCTGGTATAAGGCTATCGGGACAGGACCAACCCTGAAATCCGTTCGATGGCCGCCGTCGTCCAGCCGCGCATCTGCGAGGCACCGCGCTCTCAAAGTGCAGCCGCGAAAGGGGGAAATGGAAGAGGCAGATATGATCGATGCCACGACATATTGCTTCGGCAACTGCCGTTTCACGCCAGCTCGCCAGTCGCTGCTCTGCGGCGATATCCCGATACGTCTTGGATCGCGCGCAATGGATCTGCTTCATGCGCTCGTACGCCAGCCTGGGCAGGTCGTCAAAAAAAGCGAACTTTTTGAAGCGGCGTGGCCCAATCTGTTCGTCGACGAAAGCAATCTCAAGGTCAACATCGCCGCTCTGCGCCGTGCGCTGCAGACAAGCGGCGTCGACGTTCCCTGCATAGCCACCGTCCCGGGCCGGGGGTATCGCTTCGTTGCACCGCTGACGGTGCTGGGTCCACGGGAGGCAACGCTTCCCGCGTCGATCAAGGAGATTGACGGGGCGCTGCCGCCGTCAAAGCCGCTCGTCGGGCGCGCTGATGCGTTGGCGGCGATTGTCGAGGCGTTGCAGCAGACCCGATTGCTCACGGTGGTCGGACCTGCCGGCGTCGGCAAGACAAGCATCGCTATCGCAGCCGCAAGAGCGATCGCCAACGGAGAGGACCAAGCCGTGTGCTTCGTTGACCTGGCCGCGATCGAGAAAGGGCAGTTCGTCGCCCTGGCCGTCAGTCGTGCGCTCGGCATCGTAGGCAACCCGATCGATGACGTGGAAGGTCTCGTCGACGCGCTGCGAGGCAAGAACCAGCTTCTCGTTCTTGACAATTGCGAGCATGTCCTGGCGGCCGTCGCCGGCATAGCAGATCAACTGAACCATGCGTTGCACGGATTGAATATCATCGTGACAAGCCGCGAGCCGTTAAGATGCAGGTTCGAAACTGTCCATCGGCTTCCGCCGCTTCAGTGTCCGCCCGCAGATGCGATTCTCGATGCCGGGTCGGCAATGGCCTTTTCGGCGATCGAGTTGCTGGTTCGGCGCGCGGAGGCACATGGCTATCGATTGGAGGATGCGGATGTCCCGGCGCTCGCGAGTTTGGGCCGGCGTCTCGACGGTATTGCGCTGGCGATCGAACTGGCGGCTCCGCAACTCAAGGAATCCGGTCCCGCGGGGCTGCTGCAAATGCTTGAACGTGACTTCGAAGCGCTGGCATCACGCGGAGATGGCATGTCCCGACACAAGACGCTGACGGCGACGCTCAGCTGGAGTTACCGGCTGTTTTCGGAGAGCGAGGCGCGGCTGCTCCGTCATCTTTCCGTTTTCGGCGGCACCTTTGCGCTCGATGATGCCATCGACGCCTTCGGATATCTGGCGGATGAGCAGGATGTCACCGCATGGCTGGAAGCCCTCGCGGCCAAATCCATGGTGTCGGTCAACTACACGGGGAGGCGTCGCCGATACCGGTTGCTCGACAGTACACGAGCTTTCGCCAACGAACGGCTGGTTGCGCAGGGCGAGCAACAGGCCGCGATGATCGCGTATGGCCGCTTCATTCTCGCGTTATTCGAAAGAGCAGAGGAGGAATGGACGTGGCGACCGCGCGAAGACTGGATGGCGCTCTATGGCGGCTGGAGCGCGGACCTCCGCCGCATGATCGATTGGGCCTATCGCGTGGAAGGACAGGCCGAACTTGCGGTGCGGCTGACCGTTGCTGCCTTGCCGTTCTGGGTAGAATTCTCGACGATGGCGGAAAGCGGGTCACGCGTCGAAAAGGCCCTGTCGGCGCTGGACGACCTGTCCGGTGATCACCTCCTGCTCCGTATGAAGCTGGTCGCCGCACATGGCTGGAATCTGTGTTATCGCTATCCTTTCGGTGACGAACTCGAGGCAACTTGGAAGAGGGGTTTCAAGCTCGCTTTAGAAGCTGGAAGCGTGGAACATTGTCTTCGCACCAAGATCGGCCTGGCAATGGTCCAGACCGCCATGGGCTTTCATCAAAGGGCGTTTGAGACGATTGCCGATCTCCGCCGCTTCATGGAGTCGATAGACGATTATTCCGCGGCTCCCAATGCCGATCGAGAGTTGTTTACCTGCGAATTCTATCAAGGGAACATCAAATCCGGGCATGCGGGTCTCGAGCGCTTGGCGCGCGAGCACGCGACTTTCGGCAATCGTGGTCAGACCTCGAGGTTCCAGATCGACAGGTTCGTCAATTTCCGAAATCATCTTTCGTTGTCCACTTGGGTGGTCGGCCAGCATCGGCGTGCACTTGAGATTGCGGAGGAAGCACTGAACGCCGCGCTGACGTTGAACCACGACTTGTCTTGCGCGCATTCGCTTGCAGTCGCGGCCACGCCCATAGCCTTGCTATGTGGGCGAATTGATTTAGCGCAGGAGCGAGCATTGATGCTGGCCGAGCGCCTGAAGACCCGCCAGATCGATACCTGGCCGCCGTTTGCCCGCTTTCATCAGGCAGCGATCGACGCTGCGCGCGGAGACGTGGAGGCGATCCAGCGGTTGAGGGAAGCAATCGCCGCCATTCGCGACTGCAATTTTCTGATCCATTTACCTCTGCGGTATGTGATGCTCGCTCATGCGGCGCTTTCGCATGATAAAGTCGTGGTTGCTCGCAGGAGCATCGATGAGGGCATGAACTACAGTCGGCAGCGTGGAGACCGATGGTGCGACGCCGAGTTTCTGCATCTTCGCGGCTTGGTGTGCTGGCGGGATGGAGATGAAAACGGCGCGATGCGACACCTTCAGGATGCGATAGACCTGGGTCGTGAGAGTGGCGCTCTCGGTTTTGCACTGCGCGCCGCAACGAGCCGCGTCAAGCTTGCGAACGAGATCGGCAACCCCGCACGGCCCCTGGCAGAGCTGAAGGAGATCAGCGATCGCTGCGACAGCAGCGGCAGCACGGATATTGCCGCCGCGCATGATGCGCTGATGTCAGGTCATGCTCAAACGTGAATAGTCCAGCCAATGGAAATGTTCAACTTTCTGCCGCCGACGCCATCGATACTGTCGAAGCCGACCGGACGATCAAGACCAGAGCCGGCACCACGGAAATAAACCCGACGACGACGATTGCGAGCTGGAGTGCGCTGTCGGCTCCCTGCATTCGTCCGGTGATACCTGGCACGAGGGTTGGCCCCGATCGCCAAGCTCGCGGCAGATTTGCGAAATTGGGGCAACTCCGGCGAGCGGTTATCGCAATCTGTAATCCGAGTCGTGCCGCCTCCCAATGCGGCTCTCGCCTTCACTTTGGACTGCACGTCATGTCACTATCGGTGCTGACGCAAACCTCACGCTCAAGTCCCCGGGCGTTTTTCTAGCCCAATTTACCTTGTTTAACCACCCAAGTGCCGCCTGCGATGATAAATAAGCTTCACGCCACGATGGCGAGAGCGCAGCTCAGGCATACCGGCGGCAATATCTACGTCAGAAAGACCAGGATCGAAGGCGTGACTATTCCGTTGGTCAGGTCGAGGACGCCTGCGTGCTTCGAGACGATCGAAGTTTCGATCGAGAAAGGCGAGCAAGACCATGCCACGCTGGACGCTTCAGCTGTGATGGTGAACGATCACAGTGCGTTGCGTACCGACTGGATGCCGTTCGCCGGCCGGCGCGCGTCGGGCTACGGCGGCGGCATCCCCTATACGGCCGCTGAGATGAGCGCGGAAAAGATGGTCGTCTATCAAGAGATAGGGCCGGTCGGTCGACCACGATATTCGATATCGGCAGCCCAGTGACCGAAGGTGCCAGGACATGAATCTTGCCGCATGGCATTATCTGATCAGGGTGGCAGAGCAGGGGAGTCTCTCGAATGCGGCCGCCGTGCTCGGCGTCACACAGTCGGCGCTCAGCCGATCTGTTCGAGACATGGAAGCGGAGCTCGATGTGCCGATCTTCCACCGGAACGGCCGGGGCGTCAGCCTCACCGAAGATGGCAAGATTGTTCTTGAGGCCGCTCGGTCTGTCGCCGCAATCGTATCCGACCTTTGTTCGACGCTTGAGGCGAACAACGGGACAGATACCAAGGAGATCACGGTTGGCCTATTGCCATCGACCGCGAAGCTTCTTGCCGTACCGCTAATGACGAAATTGCGGGAGGATTTTCCCGGTACACGTATGCAGATCGTCGAAGGGTCGACCGGGCATCTCGTAGAATGGCTGACCGATGGACGACTTGATCTTGCCGTCACCAACGTGAGCACGGCGATCCGCCGTTTCAATCCCGAGCCGGTCGTTTCACATAATCTCCACCTCGCCGCAGCCCGTGACGGCCCGCAGCTTGGTCCTCGAATACCATTCCGGGAGTTGGCGTCCTATCCGCTGGTCATTCAGAGTCGAAGTCACTCGACACGCAGGGAAATCGATCATATCGCTGCCGAGCAGGGAGTAAGGCTGAATATCGCTGTCGAAGCAGACAGCCTGACCGCAATTTCGCAGCTGGTATCGGGAGGCCTTGCCTACGGATTGATCCCGCATTTCGCGGTCGATCTCCACACGATGCAGAGCGCAATGGTTATCGAGCCAAGCATCGAGCGTACGATCTGTCTGGCAACACCGGTTGCCGGGGCGAGAGGCAAGGGCCTTCGCCACATGATCTCCTGCTTCCGGACCGAAATCAGAGACGTCTACAAGCAATTTGCCGAACAGGCGGGAGATGGGCTCGGCTCTTGAGCCTCAGGTTTCGGAAAAGCTCGGCGGCCTGCGTCGAGCGGACTTTTCGCATCGAAGCCGCCTGAACATCGTCTGGCTCATATCTGATATGAGCAGAACGCCACGCCGATCTCCTCTAAGGGCAAAGCATCGCGACAGCGATCGTCAACCCCGCCGGGATCAAGTCCATGCGCTTTTCAAAATCTCTGCCGTTTTCCGCGCCGTGCTGCCTAGCACAGGCCGCCATGCGACCCGCTGCGGGCCTCGGGTCGATTGTTACACCAGTAAGCATTCTTCCGGCGCCGCGGGAAAATCCAGAAATCCGAACCTTCTAGTCAAGCGACGCCCTGCTTCAGTGGGCTTTTTTCGAGGACGATAGATGACAAAGTATAAGCTCGAGTATATTTGGCTCGATGGGTACACCCCGGTACCGAACCTGCGTGGCAAGACGCAGATCAAGGAATTCGATAGTTTCCCGACGCTCGAACAGCTCCCGCTCTGGGGCTTCGATGGTTCGTCGACGATGCAGGCTGAAGGCCGCAGTTCTGACTGCGTGCTGAAGCCCGTCGCCATCTATCCCGATCCGGCCCGCACGAACGGCGTGCTCGTCATGTGCGAAGTCATGATGCCGGATGGGGTCACGCCGCATGCAAGCAACGCCCGTGCGACCATCCTCGATGACGAAGATGCCTGGTTCGGCTTCGAACAGGAATATTTCTTCTACGAAAACGGCCGTCCGCTCGGCTTCCCGGAAAGCGGCTATCCGGCTCCGCAGGGCCCGTATTATACCGGCGTCGGCTATTCGAACGTTGGTTCGGTTGCCCGCGAAATCGTTGAAGAGCACCTAGACCTCTGCCTCGCTGCCGGCATCAACCACGAAGGCATCAATGCCGAAGTGGCCAAGGGCCAGTGGGAATTCCAGATTTTCGGCAAGGGCTCCAAGAAGGCCGCCGACCAGATCTGGATGGCACGCTACCTCCTGCAGCGCCTGACCGAGAAGTACGGCATCGACATCGAGTATCACTGCAAGCCGCTCGGCGACACCGACTGGAATGGTTCGGGCATGCATTGCAACTTCTCGACCAAGTTCATGCGCGAAGTTGGCGGCAAGGCCTATTTCGAAGCGCTGATGGCGCAGTTCGACAAGAACCTGATGGACCACATCAACGTTTACGGCCCCGACAACGACAAGCGTCTGACCGGCAAGCACGAGACGGCACCGTGGAACAAGTTCTCCTACGGTGTTGCTGACCGTGGCGCCTCGATCCGCGTTCCGCACTCCTTCGTCAAGAACGACTACAAGGGCTACCTCGAAGATCGCCGCCCGAACTCCCAGGGCGACCCCTACCAGATCGCTTCGCAGGTTCTGAAGACCATCTCGGAAGTCCCGACCTCCGGCTTCGCTTCGGCTGCAGCCTAATCGCCGCCAAGCTGGCCCCTTCTAAAGGTACTGACCAATGAACAAAACGTTTGGAACGGCGGCCCGCTGGCTGCTCGTCCTCCCCTATATCGGCCTACTCTGGCCGCCCTTCTACAATAGCCGCGAGCCGGCGCTCTTCGGCTTTCCCTTCTTCTACTGGTATCAACTGCTCTGGGTGCCGATCACCGCAGTGCTGATCTGGATCGCCTACAGGAGCGTGCGCGATGGGGAGTGACATCAACGTAACGGCGCTCTCCGTCTTCATCTTCTTCTTCGTCCTGGTCACGATCATGGGCTTTATCGCCGCCCGCTGGCGCAAGCCCGAAACGCTTGCCCATATCGACGAATGGGGTCTCGGCGGCCGCTCGTTCGGCACATGGATCACCTGGTTCCTCGTCGGCGGCGATTTCTACACCGCCTACACGGTCATCGCCGTGCCGGCGCTCGTCTATACGGTCGGCGCCTACGGTTTCTTCGCGCTGCCCTATACGATCATCGTCTATCCCTTCGTCTTCATGGTCATGCCGGTGCTCTGGAAGCGGGCGAAGGAGTTCGGCTATGTGACCGCTGCTGACGTCGTCCACGGCCAGTACGGTTCACGCGGGCTGGAACTGGCGGTCGCCGTCACCGGCGTCATCGCCACCATGCCCTATATCGCCCTGCAGCTCGTCGGCATGACGGCAGTCTTGAAGGCGCTCGGCCTGCATGGCGAATTGCCGCTTGCCATCGCCTTCATCGTGCTGGCGCTCTACACCTATTCCGCCGGCCTGCGCGCACCGGCGCTGATCGCCTTCGTCAAGGACATCATGATCTATATCGTGGTGATTGCCGCTGTGGCACTGATCCCCTCGAAGCTCGGCGGCTACGCCAATGTCTTCAATGCCACCGATGCCGCCTTCCAGGCCAAGGGCTCGGGAAGCCTGCTGCTCGGCCCCCACCAGTATGTCGCCTATGCGACGCTGGCGCTGGGCTCGGCGCTCGCCGCCTTCATGTATCCGCATACGCTGACGGGCATCTTCGCCTCCAACAGCGGCCGGACAATCCGCAAGAATGCCGTCCTCCTGCCGGCCTATACGCTGCTGCTCGGCCTCTTGGCGCTGCTCGGCTACATGGGCCATGCGGCCGGCTTGAAGCTCGACAGCGCCAATGACGTCGTGCCGGTCTTGTTCAAGACACTGTTCTCGGGTTGGTTCTCCGGCTTCGCCTTTGCGGCGATTGCGATCGGCGCCCTGGTGCCGGCGGCTGTCATGAGCATCGGCGCTGCCAATCTCTTCACCCGCAATTTCTGGAAGGCTTACGTCGATCCCGCCGTGTCTCCGGCGGGCGAGGCGAAAGTCGCAAAGATCACGTCGCTCATCGTCAAGGTCGGCGCGCTGCTCGTCATCCTCTTCCTGCCGACGCAGTTTGCCCTCGACCTGCAGCTGCTCGGCGGCATCTGGATCCTGCAGACGCTGCCGGCCCTGGTCTTCGGCCTCTATACCGGCTGGTTCCGGGCGCCGGGCCTGCTCACCGGCTGGTTCGTCGGCTTCTTCGGCGGCACCTACCTCGTCTGGGACGCGGGCTGGAAGCCACTGCACGCGGTGACCATCGGCGGCGCGAGTTTCACCGTCTATACCGGGCTTCTGGCCCTTGCGGCGAACATCGTCGTCGCCGTTATCGTCAATCTGCTGGCACCGGCAAGGTCGGCAAGGAAAGCGCCGATGTCGTACCGCTGGTGAGCACACGACAGGACGTTGTCATGCTTCATCGGCAGGTAGGCTCATTCACACGCCTGCCGATATCGGCGCTTTTTTGCGCGCTTGACCGGGTGCGACGAGCCAGTGGCTCGCGAGGAAGATCCGGAATCCCAGAACAAGGTTCCTTCGAACGGGCACCCGACGTCTGTGAAGCCTTTGGCAGATTGTCCCTCAACGCCGGGAAGACTTGGCGGAGGCAATGGGAGAGATTGACATGGAAGAGCCTGACACCATTGCCGAGAGCGATAATCCGGCGCCGGGAAGGCAGAAGCACATTCTAATCGTCGACGATGATCGCGATATGCGAGACATGTTATCGGACTATCTGGGAAACCACTTCGAGGTTTCGACCGCAACCGACGGCCGGGACGCGAAGTGGATGGTTGCGCACCGGCTGATCGACCTTGCGGTCGTGGATCTCAATCTCGGTCGCGAGGACGGCCTGCAGGTGGTACGGGACCTGTCGAGCCAGGCCATACCCGTCATCATCATAACCGGAAATCGAGTTGACGAAGCCGATAAGGTCCTGGGCTTGGAGATCGGCGCCGTCGATTATCTGACAAAGCCGGTCCCGATGCGAGAATTCCTTGCCAGGATCCGCTCCCGGCTTCGCCGGCGTGAATCGAGAAAAGCTGTCCGCGGCGTCTCGTACTGCTTTGCCGGCTTTGAACTCCATCAGCGAGAGCGATCGTTCCGCCGGACAGGGGCAGATGAGATCAAGCTGTCGATCGGCGAATTCAACATCCTTTCGGCCTTCCTGCGTGCGCCGAGGCAGGTGCTCTCGCGTGAGCACCTCCTGAATGAAAGCAGGCTGAGGAGTGAGGACGTCTTCGACCGCAGCATTGACGTCCTGATTTTGAGGTTGCGCCGAAAGATCGAGCAAAACCCCGCGCAGCCATGCCTGATCAAGACGATCCGCAATAAGGGCTATGTGCTCGACGCAGACGTGACGGAACAGGATTATCTTACGTGAGAACAACCGTCGAACGCCTTACGATCGGTGTGATAGCCACCTGCGCCCTCATCCTGCTTGCCTTTGCCGGATACAGATCTGGTGCAGCCGACGACCTGACGGACGTGCCAGGCGCTGACATCAACGAGCCGATCCTGCCGATTGCAGCAATTACGGGTCTCGACGGGAGAAAAGTCGAGCTGGGGGCACAGCTGTTCTCCGACAAGCTCCTGTCGTCGCGGAGGATGTTTTCCTGCCTGTCGTGCCACGACCTGTCGATGGGCGGAACCGTTCGTTCGCCGCGCACGACCGGCTATAACGGGCGGATGCACCGTTTCAACGCCCCCTCAATCTTCAATGTGGGGCTGAATTATCGTCTGGGCTGGAGAGGCAATTTTACCTCCCTCGAGGCACAGAACGAAGCAGTCCTGCTGGACCGAAATTTGATGGCGATCACCTGGCCGGAGCTGATTTCCCGTCTGAGGGCGCATACAGACTATGCTGACGCCTTCCGGCGAGCCTATCAACGATCGATCCGCCGAGAGGACGTTCTCGATGCGCTTGCGACCTACGAGCGTTCGCTGGTGACGCCGGATGCGCCGTTCGATCGCTATCTGCGCGGCGATGGCAAGGCCCTGATGCAAAATGCCAAAAACGGCTTTCGTCTCTTCAAGACGCTCGGTTGCGCATCCTGCCACCAGGGCATGAATGTCGGTGGCAACGTGTTCCAGAAGTTCGGCATCTTCCAGGACACAGTGTCGGACAGGAAGACGATGGATGAGGGAGATCTTGGTCGTTGGACGATCACGCATGACGAGGCGGACATCGGCGTCTTTCGCGTTCCGAGCCTAAGGAACGTCGCGCTTACCGCACCCTACTTTCACGACGGACGCGTGGCATCGCTCTATGACGCGGTCAAGCTCATGGGGCGCATGCAGCTCGGCCAGGACGTATCAGACCCCGACGCTGCAGACATCGTCGAATTCCTGAAGAGCCTCACCGGAAAATTTGACGGACATGCGCTCGAACCCGCCGACTGAATATCTTGTTGTCTTTCTGCTTTTTGTCGGATCCCTGATTGCTGCCGTCATCGCTTCGGCGCATGGAGGGGACAATGGCGATCACCAGAATGTCCTGATGAGCTTTCGCCAGCTGCATGTCGACCAGGCCTCGCTGCAACGGGACGTCCTGCAGATTAGGGCGGGACTTCTGGACAATTACGATTCGCTCACGCGCTCTGTCGTCGGCCTGCACCGCGACCTCGAGGGCCTCAAACACGAAATTGAGCGTTTCGATACCGATCGGGACGGATTGCTCCGTCGAAATATCGACGACCTGAGCAAATCCATTCAATCGGAAGAGATTGCCGTCGAGGAGTTCAAGACCAGGAATGCCTTGCTTCGGAACTCATCCAGGATACTCAGTCACCTCCTGACAAAGGGCATGCAAGACGACCCAGCGCAAGACCGTCGAGTGGTCGACCGCTTCGATGGACTGATCAAACTCCTGATGCGATTTGCAGATGAGCCTCGCCCGGAACTTGCCGCCTTGCTGCGACTGAAATTTTCTGCCTTGATGCGCTCGCCCGACGCGCTCTCTCATGCCTTGTCGAGGCATGGCCAGATGATCCTCGTCACGCGTCCGAAGGTGGATTTGGCGATTGACGGTATCCAGCGCTCGATTGTACCGGCCTTCATCGACCAGTTCGAGCAACGCTATCTGGAAGCTTATATGCTAGCGAGCCGCTACGCCAATGAAGCAAGGCTCGCCCTGGCCGCAATTGCGCTTGTCCTGTGCGTGTTCGTCGCCGCTTTGCTGCGGCGATTGCGGATTCGCTCGCAGGGGCTCGCCGAACAACTCGCATTCGAAACCACGGCAAACCGGGCGAAATCAATCCTGGGGAGTACGGCTCCCGACGATTTCTCTCAGGACCTGAAAGCGGCGCTGAACGTCTTCTCGACCTTCTTCGAAGCGGACGAATTCGTGCTGTCAGTTTTAAATATTCAGACCGCGGAGGAAGAGGAACTCTACGAAACGAGACGAGGAGACGGTCTTCGAAGCGACGGTCTGATCGCGCGGGCGCTCCTGCATCTGTCGCGTGGCAGGCCGGCTCATTCGGCAAGCCACGCTGCGATCCTGACGGAATGCGATGACGCGATAGGCAAGATTGCGATCGGATCCGTGATGCGGGAGGCGGCAGCCGGTCCCATCGCATGCGTTCTTGTCCTGTCCTACCTGGACGGGCTTCCAAAGCTGACGCGACACAAGAAGCTGCTCCTCCTGTCCGCCGCCGGCGTTGTCATGGACGCGATCCGGCTGAACCGGGCGCGCAGCGACAAGGTCGCGCTCGAGCAGCGGCTCGAGCATGCCAAGCGCCTTGAGGCAATCGGCACTCTTGCGGGCGGGGTCGCGCACGAATTCAACAATTGTCTTGGTGCCGTGCTCGGATATGGTGAAATGCTCCTGCAATCGATCCGTCGCCGATCGAAGGCGTCCAGATATGCCGAAGAGATCATCGGCACATGTCATCGCGGCTTGTTCATCACCGACCAGATCCTGTCTTTCAGCCGCAAGCGCGAAAGAAAATTTCTGCCGTTCGATCTCCGCCACGCCGTCCGGGACAATATTGCCGATCTAAAAATCGCGCTGCCGACGGACTGCAGGCTCGAGCTTCACGTCGGTGACGCGCCGCTCGTCGTTCGCGCTCATCCGCTTGAGATACAGCAGATATTGATGAACCTTTGCAAAAACGCGCTCGAAGCATCGGAGGCGGACGGAACATGCGTCGTCACGTTGGAAAAATATGAGACTGCGGCGCGCCAATCGCTATCGCATGGCGAAATTGCAGGGGGGGCCTATGCCATGATCGGTGTCGCCGATGCCGGACCAGGGATCGCGTCTCATCTGCTCGATCACATATTCGAGCCTTTTTTCACGACAAAGAGCCTGCGCGGAGGAACCGGTCTCGGCCTTGCCGCGGTCCATGGCAGCGTCGCAGCGCTGTCTGGCCAGATCAATGTGAAGACCGAGGTCGGGCGTGGAACACGGTTCGACATCTATCTTCCGCTGGTCGACGAGAACCCGGTGCCTTTGCCGGCATTTCTCGAGGATATGGTCGTGCTTCGGGGCGCGGGCGAGCCCGTCGCGATTATCGATGCTGATGACGAGCGCCGCGCCAATTGGGAGGACCATGTGGCGGCATTCGGCTACGAGCCTGCCGGATTTGCAAACGCAGACGCGCTCCTCTCTTGGGCTGGGGCAGTGGGCGCGCCGGATCTGGTTATCGTCGACATGGAAACCTGTCCACCGGATGACTATCGGCGCTTGCAGCAGTACCTGCCCGGCACCGTCCTGCTCCCGATTAGCGAGGGCGACACAACCTGTGGCGTCGATAAAAACGTTTGCCTTCGACCGATCGGCGCCCGGGAACTTTCGCAACTCCTTCACCGCAAATTGGCAGAGCGAACCGACAACTTGGATAAAGAGAAATCCGAGACGCTGAACCGCTAGCGGATGGTCAAGGCATGGAAGGTCGTGACGTGACTGCGCCACGACCTTCCGCGGTCTCAGTCTATTGCGACATCTGGAAATTCAGCCGGTGATAGGCTTCGAGAAAACCGTTGCGCCGGAAGTTGTCGCGGGACGTGTGTTTGCCGCCGGATTTCTCTGGCCGCCCAGTTTCAGCCGTCAGGTAAAGGGCTCCCATCCGGCGGGCGATCCTGACGCGATTTTGGATCATCGCCGTCTGGACGCCCCGGCGTCGCGCATGTTCGAGCGTCCCGTCAATGCCGAGCCATGCCCAGCGATCCTTGGTGAAGAGTGCACAGGAGCCCACTGCCTCGTCGTCCAAAATGGCGACCATGACCGTCCAGTTCGGTCGACCAACGAGAGCCGCAAACCAGCTGCCCGTCTCACGAGGCAGTCCGAAGGCGCCGACGACAAGTTCGCCGTAGCGCGAAGGATCGGGATCCAGCACGAAGGTCAGGTTTTCGGGCTCCGGCAAGGCTCCGTCGCCGTGGAAGGCCAGGTTCTTGACGAGCTTCGACCATCCGTTGCCTGACGGTGCGAAACGCTGCTGTGTTGCCCAGGCCCTAAGATCACTCGTCATAGAGTTGTCAGCCAGCTGGAACGCGAACTCCCTCGCCGCATTGGCCTTGAGCCATCGAACGGCCTCGAAGGGCTCGAACTGGCTTGTGTCATCGAGCATGAAGGACCGGTTGAACTCGTGGATCGGAATTTCCGGTGAAGCCAGAACCGGAATGGTTCCAAACAGCTCGGAACGAAGCTTGAACGTCTTCCTGACAGCCATGGGCGCGGCGTCGTAGAGGTCTAACCATGCCTCCCGTTCGATCCATTCGACGGTCGACGGCAGGGGACTGCTTGAAGGTTTCGCCAAAGTTTTCTTCCTTTTTGATATTGCAAGCATGGAGGCTCCCCGCAGCCCAAGGCATGGACGGTGACGCTCGAAGATTCGCTCGGGAACCACGAGCGGTCAGGGCAACGGTCGTAAGGTCATGCCATCGGAGACCAGATTGTGACCGAAGCCGGCCGGGTCTTGAATGAACCGGGACCGCATTCAATCAGGGGAAAGATGCCGTAGGGGCGACTTCTTTTTCAATTTCAGAGGCCAGCATGCGAGACTGCATGACGGACTGTTGAACGGACGGCGCGAAACAATAGCCCACCCCGCGTTCGGTTTCGATCATCGGGGCTGCCTGGCCATCGCCACGAAGCTTCCGACGCAGGCGGTTGACGACAACGTCGATGGATCGTTCATCGAGCCTGTCTGCGCCTGCGTCCCGGCCACGCGACAGCTGATCACGTGACAGGATCGTTTGCGGGGATTGCAAGAATGTCGAAAGCACGCGAAACTCATTCGGTGTCAGAGGGCACCGAACGCCTGCCGGATCATGAAGCGATCGAAGACGCATGTTCAGCGACCACCCCGAAAATCGGAAGATCCGCTCCGGCTTGCGTTCGATCTCGGGCAGCGGGCGCCTCAGACAGACCCCAATCCTAGCAATGAATTCTCGAAGACCAAAGGGCTTTTCGATGTAATCGTCGGCCCCGAACTCCAGTCCGATCGCCTTGTCGGCTTCTTCGATCCGCTCGCCGGTTATGATGACGACAGGTATCGTTTCCATGCGAGCGACGTGCTTGACGATGTCCATTCCATCTTCGCCATCAAGGTTGAGATCGACGACGACAAGGTCGACATTGCCATTGCCGAGAAGGCGATCCAGCTCGGCCCCCGTTTTGCATGCGGATGGGCGAAAGCCCGATTCTACGAGACATTCACACAGCAATTCACCGATCGCAGGATCGTCGTCGACGATGACAATGTGTTTCTTCATGGTGGTCGATTTGGATTGGTGAGAAGGGCAGCGAGGGTGACCGGACGGGAATCGTCGGCGCGCTCGTTTCTGTACCGGCAAAATCCGGCGGATCTGGGGTCAGCGGCGAACACCGTTACGGTTTCACCTCTGTCGTCTGCGCTCCGGCCGGTGCCTGATCGATGACGAGAAGCTTCAGGGGCTCCAATCCGGGATTTAAGCCGGTATGCCAGGTAGACACGGATTCGATGATGAAATCGCCCGCCTTGAAAAACAGGGACTTGCCGGATTCGAGGTTCTTGACCGTCAAGGTGCCCGAAAGGACATAGCCGTAGCGGGGATAAGCGTGACGGTGAACGGGCAGCGAGGCTCCCGGCTCGATCGTGAAAATCGACGCCGCGACTTCGACTGGACCTTGCGGCAGACGCACGGGTTGATCGGCGATCGTCTGCGATGAACGGATGATTTGTTCTACCGATGCGGCCGAGCCTGCAAGGGCGGCGGTTGATATGGTCAGCGATAATCCAACAGCCATGAATAAACGCACGATTTACTCCCTCATTCTGGAACGTGGGAATGATCGCCTGGTGACGTGTCCTTGCGGTGTTGTTTTCGATCTTAATGGTTTCAGGTGCAACATCCGGCCTTCAAGCCTTGCAGTTGATGTTGCATTGCAGTATTCGGTACCCCGTCGTACCAACGGGTACGCCGCTCGTTCCGGAAGAAGAAATTCTGATAGCAAGTGCGACCATGGCTTTTGAAAGCGTCAAGGCCTTATTCCCCTCTGAAAGAGACGCAGTTCCATATCGGGCCAGCAAGACGAGGCAGAATATTCTGGTTGTCTCAGCCGATGCGGTCGAATGCCAGCAGCTGCGCAATCTGCTTTTGCAGCACGGCTTTGATGCTGTGGCGAGCGACAATCTTGTCGAGGTTAAAGCTCTGGCGAACCTCAATCTCATCGATCTCGTCATCATCGATCTCAATGTCGGAACCGAACTGGGTCTGGAGCTCCTCGGATCGATGGCGCCCGTCTTCCCGGTCGTCCTCCTTGGAGACGAACGCATCAGCGAGATCGAAAAGGTCGAGGGGCTCGAACATGGAGCGGAAGACTTCATCTCGAAACCTTTCGGCAAGTGCGAATTTGTCGCCCGTTTGCGCGTAAGCCTGCGACCGCAGGCGCAGCGCCCCAAGGCCAGTCGCCTGTACTCCTTTGCCAACCTTTCCTTGCGCACGAATGCGCGAAGGGTGCGGACCGCCTCCGGCAAGGACATCAGCCTCAGCGCCACCGAATATAACATGCTTGTGGCTTTCCTTGATCATCCGCAGACTATTCTATCGCGCGACGACCTGATCCGCGCCACGAGACGTCACGCCGGTGAGTTGGCAGGCCGGAGTGTCGATGTTTTGATCGTCAGGCTGCGCAGGAAGATCGAGATGGACGGTCAAATTCTTATCAGGACCATTAGAGGTCGGGGCTACGAGTTTGCGGCCGATGTGCAGGTCGTGGTGGGACGGGCCTCGTGACGGGCTGGTGCCCCCGATTGGAATCGGATCGGGGGCTCCGAGCGTTCAGAGCAATGCGCGGAGGTCCTCGTCTCCGGCGATCGGCTCGACAGTGCTCTCGAAGGCGTAACCGAAACCGCGGATCGTCCTGATGATCTCCGCACGGCCGCCCATTGCCACGAGCCGTTCGCGCAACCGAGATACGAGGCTGTCGATACTACGATCGCTGAGGTCCAGGTCTTCCGCGCTTACCACTTCGAGCAATTCCTCCCTAGTGATTGCCGCGTGATTGTTCAGCATGAAATGCATGAGGAGAGTACATTCCTTCCTTGGCAGTCGCGCGGATGATCGTGCGGTCAGCAGCTCCCTCGACTGAGTGTCCAATCCGAATTTGTCAAAACGGTAATTCTGCGGCCGCATCCGCGCACGCACGATGATATTGCGTCGAACACGTGCGCGCACCCGTGCTAGCAGCACCCGGTCGCAGTATGGCGAGGCTAAGCAGTCCGAAGCACCCGATTCCAAGATTTTGAGCGCCTCAATGTCGCTCAGCACCCGGTCAGACACGACGATGATCGGACAGGTCACCTGCGGGCAGACGTAGGAGACATAGCGGGCGACTTCGCTGGCATCGGCACCGAGCGAAAGCAAGATCGCGTCTGCCGCCCGATATGGCGCTGTGTCGGAATCAAAAGTCATCGGCGCACGCACCGACAAACTAACCAGATGACGTTCAAAAAACCGCGTCACCTCGGCCGCTCTCTCTAGATCGCGTTCCTCAAAAAGGATCTTCTGCATCATATTTTCAATATCTGAAGGAATAAGTCCCTCATCTCACCCGACTCATTCGGACCTGTCTCCCGCAGGCTGAGCATCCTGAAAATATCTATCCGCTAACCGATGCCATGAAAACCGTCTGGAGCAAGGTTGTCCGACAGCGATAGGCCCCGTCTTGAATGCCTGACAGTGCTCTGCGACCAGATTTGCGGGACATCGGCGACGCGGCTGCCGCCGGTGCCTGGTCAACACAACCTGCTGGAGCCTTTGCAAGACAGGTGCCGGTGCTTCGTCGGGCCGGTTGTCAACTGGATTGCCGACGCGATGCGGTCCTCCTCCCGCTGATAGCCGTCTTGGCCAATGTCCCTGAGCATGTGGTCACCGAGATCGTCCAGTCTGCCATGGTGCTTCGGCATGGTCACGAAACGGCAAAGAAGCTCACCTAAGGAGGCGGCTCGTCGCAACAGGCAACGTTTGCAGTTGTGAATGGCCTGGGGGGATTTGACGTCAACGATCATCTGAGCCTCCTATCGGGTTTTCCGGTAGCTAGAGGCTCGCAAAGGCTGGATGACGCTGAAAAAGCGCCGAGGTATTGCAGCTGTAACAAACCGACGGGCCATTTCGAATATTGGTGTCGAAGAGCTGCTCTAGACGGCTGCAGACGGGAGAACGTGGACGAGAGCAAAGGAAAGTGCAGCATGACGAGCCGGGACCTGAACCCGAACGATCTCGAGTTTTTTGAACTGCTGGTTGGCAGCTTCCGGAGAGTGGTCGGCAGGGAGCTTCTTGAGAAAAACCGTGGACCCGAATGGCTTTATGGGAACGCCCCTTTTGCGATTGTCGCCCATAACGCGGATGCAGAGCCGGTCTTCGTCTACGCCAACGCCACGGCCCAGCGGCGATTTGGCTACAGCTGGAGTGAGTTCACCCGGTTGAAAGCCAGGTTGTCGACCGGACCGGACGAGCGCGGTGAGCGTGCGCGGTTGCTGGATGCCATTACTCGCAACGGCTTCATGACCGATTACTGCGGGCTTCGGGTTACCAAATCGGGAAGTCGCTTCCGGGTGGAGGACGGGATCGTCTGGCAACTGAAGGACAGACGCGGTGTCGGCCACGGCCAAGCCGCCATGTTCTCAAAATGGGTCGAGACCAAGGATTGACCGACAAGCCCTGCCTGAGAGGCGGCCTCCCTGAGGCGCTGAAACGTTACGCGTAGGAGTGACATTGTAACGTTCAGATGACCTGCGCACCTCCTGCTCGGAGCTGAGACGCCGCCCCTCTCAGTCCTCATCGGTTAGTTTCGCGCATCGTCAGGGGTGTAAAGTAAAGCCCCCACCTTTTCGGCCGCTGCCCGCAGACGCTTGTCTCTGGTCCATAGGGCTGCTCGCTGATCGAGGAGAACTGAGGCCATCAAGTGGGCATCTGTGTAGCCAATGCCCATACTGAAAATGGCATGGCGATCAATCATCATCATGACTTCGTCGTGCGTCGCGACGAACGCTTCGCGCTGGGCCGCCAGGAAAGCTATCACGCCCCTGCGATCCCGAAGGCTGCCAAGTGCGAGCTCTCCGATCACGGCTGGATGGCATAAGAGACGATCATCCTCGATAATCTTACGCAGCTCTGAATCGGCCTGCCGGAAATGATCGATCCAGATGGAAGTGTCGGCAAGTATCACTTGCGAACTGCGCTCCGGCGGCGTGGGGCTGCCTCCGCATCCGGCATAGTTCCTCCGAGAGCGATGAGGCGTTTTCCCGATTCCAGACGGACAAGCGTCTCCAACGCTTGGCGGACCAGAGTGGCGGTTTCTTTCGTGCCGGTTAGGGACCTAGCCTTTTCCATGAGCGCGTCGTCGAGATTGATAGTCGATCGCATCGTTGGTTTCCTGATTGCGGTGTTATAGATAGCACCATTTGGTGATGAAATCTACGCCTGAGTATCCACTCTGATGCGTCTGCGGCCGGATGTGCAAATCCAGCAACGTGAAATTTCGTCTAGTCGCGGGCGCCTAAGCTTAAGGCAAGCCAGCGATATGCGTCGATGCGGTACTAGCCAAGAAACTAAAAACTGCAGGCGCGCGGGTTCGTATCCCGTCAAGGCGAACACGCTGATCAGGCATCTTGCTTGATGTCAATTGTGGTTCGGCTCGCCGGCGCCTTTGCGTCGTCATGTCGGACATTCGACCAACACCTGCACCGACGCATCGTAGCTGGCCGATGACCCGTATGGCCTCGTCCATGTCGGACGGAGGCCTTGGTTTCCTCCAACCGTGTCATCGCGACACGTCCAAACGCGTGGCCGCGACCTCGGCGAGTACAGACAGAGCCATTGAAGTGGAGTCTCGTGTCGGGTCGAAGAGACCGATGGTGCCTTGATTCGTGCCAGTTCATCTTCGCGGAAGCCTGCCTTCCGCAGTACTTCCTGCCGCCGTTGATGCGCCCTGCTAGGTCCTGTCCAACCGGGTAGTGTAGCTCGGCGGTAGCCGCCGTGGCTACGCGAGCATCTCTTGCTTATGCGCGCGAGGGCGCTACTACCAGGCGCGAGGTTACTCGTTCAAGTATCCGGCTATGCCCTTGATCTCGGTAAACTCGTGCAGTCCGAATTTCCCGTACTCGCGACCATTGCCGGATTGCTTGTAGCCGCCGAAAGGTGCCGCTGCGTCCCAGGCGGAGCCGTTGAGGCGAACGGTTCCGGCGCGCAGCCTGCCTGCAAGCGCGCGCGCCTCCTTCGGATCGCCCTGAATGTAGGCTGCCAGGCCGTAGGGCGTGTCGTTGGCGATCGCAATCGCTTCCTCTTCATTGTCATAGCCGATGATCGATAGCACTGGGCCGAAGATCTCCTCCCGCGCAATCGTCATCTGGTTGGTGACGCGGGCAAACACGGTCGGGTGCACGTAGTAACCTGCGTTGAGATGCGACGGGCGGCCGGGGCCACCCGCGACCAGCGCCGCTCCTTCCGCGATGCCGCGTTCGATCAACGCCTGGATCTTGTTGAACTGCGCGGCGCTTGCGACTGGTCCGAGGTTGGTGCGCGGATCCGAAGGGGGACCGACCACGAGCGCAGCCGCTTCCCTCGCGGCGATTGCGCTTGCTTCGTCCATTCGCTCCGCCGGCACCAGCATTCGCGTCGGCGCGGTACAGGTCTGGCCGGAATTGCCGAAGCACCGTCGTACGCCGGCGGCGACCGCGGCTGAAAAGTCGGCGCTGCGCAGGATGATGTTCGGCGACTTGCCGCCGAGCTCCTGATGCACCCGCTTGACGGTCGGTGCCGCGGCCTGCGCCACGGCAATGCCGGTGTGGGTCGACCCGGTGAAGGACACCATGTCCACGTCCGGGTGGCTGGTCAGCACCGCACCAACCGTAGGCCCGTCGCCCTGGACGAGGTTGAAGACCCCCTTCGGCACGCCGGCCTCATCCATGATCTCGGCGAGGATCACGGCGTTGAACGGAGCAATCTCCGAAGGCTTGAGAACCATGGTGCATCCGGTGGCGAGCGCCGGAGCGACCTTGCAAGCGATCTGGTTGATCGGCCAGTTCCACGGCGTGATCATCGCGACGACACCGACCGGTTCGTGCAGGATGCGTGTGGTCCCCTGCATGTAGTCGAAGGCAAAGGTCTCGCAGGCCTTCATCGTCTGCTCGAAATGGACAGCGCCGATGCCGGCCTGCTCAGCTCGGGCCATGGCGAGCGGCGCGCCCATTTCCCGTGAGATGATATCGCCGAGTTCGTCGTTGCGGCGCTTCAGGATCGCAACAATTCGCTTCAGCAGTTCGATGCGCTCTTCATTGGACGTCTGCGAGAAGGAGGCAAAGGCCCGCCGCGCGGCCGCGACCGCCTTTTCCGCGTCGGCGGCGCTGCCGAGTGCGATGGTACCCATCGGCTGCTCTGTCGAGGGATCGATGACCTCAAGCGTTTTCGACACGGAGGGCTCGATCCACTCACCGTCGATATAGAACTTGTCGGCATGTTTCATTGGTGGCTCCCATGGTTGGCATCTGGCGCACCATCGGAGGCGCGTTCCAAGAATCCGGCTACGGCCACGATGGCTGCGTCCGTGTACGGCAAGGCCGCAAATTCGCCCAGCGGCACGGGTTTGATGGGCGGGCGTAGCCGATAGTAACCGACCTCGCCGGCCGGAACGCCACGGCATTGAGCCAGCAGTTCAACCGCGGTCAGACCGCACAGCCGGCCCTGACATGGTCCCATTCCGCATCGTGTGAACGCCTTCATCTGGTTGAGGCCCGGCACGTCGAGCGCCGCAACTTCACGCAGTTTGCCGGCCGTTATTTCTTCGCAGCGGCAGACGATGGTGCCGTCGTCCTCGGGCACGCGAAACGTTTTGCCGGGCCGGAACCGATGCTCGATGAAAGTCCTGCCCCTGAGCGCAAGAGCGAGCTTTCGCGCGAATTGGTTCTGGCGCTGTTCGTAGGCACCATGGCCAATGCGATTTAGGTTCAGCGCCGCAGACAGGCCCGCGAGTTCTCCTTGGTGAGCTGAGGCAACCGCGCCGACAATTCCCGCCGCATCACCGGCGATCGAAATCCCCCGAACCGAACTGGTACCGCGACCGTCGACGACCGGGCGGAAGGCTGCCAGGCGATCGTCCCAGGCGTAATCGCACCCGGCTGCGAGCGTGAGATTGAGATTCGGCGCGATCCCCTGGTGTAGAAGGAGCAGGTCGCCTTGAATGTGCCGGGACTTGTTGCCGCGATGGACCCGCAAGGCGCCGAATTGTCCGGAACCGGCCGCCTCGAGCGCAGTCACCCCGCGGATGACACGGGTTCGACGGTGAACCTCCAAAAGAAGTTTCAGGCCCTTGAGGGCATAGGGTGACGTGGCAAAGCCAAGCAGATGAGGCAGGGCAGAGCGCCAGTTCTCGACCGGCGTGGTATCGACGACGGCTGTCACGGACACGCCTGCCCGCAGGAGTTGGCTTGCCAGCAGGTACAAAAGCGGCCCGGTCCCGGCGAGGATAGTTCGTCCCAAGGGCACCAGGCCCGACGACTTCATCAAGATCTGCGCCGCTCCTGCCGCCATGACGCCGGGCATGGTCCACCCCGGGAACGGGAATGGACGCTCGAGCGCGCCGGTCGCGAGAATTACTCGGTGGGCGGCGATCGGTCGAGCAATCCCGCCGAGCGAAATCCCGACCTCGAGCGGATGCGCGCCGTCGAAAACTTCTTCGTCAGCAGGCCCGACGCTCCACACAGTCGCACGGGGGGCGTAGCTCAAGTTCCCTTGCCGAAACCGCTCGATGAGCGTCCGTCCGGCAGTGTAGTCTGGCCCCATGCGGGCGAGGTCGGCATCTGATGCATGCTCGACCGACCGATAAATCTGCCCGCCAGGGGATTCATTTTCATCGGCAAGCAAAACCGCGAGACCGTGGATCGAGGCTTCGATGGCTGCCGAGAGGCCGGCAGGACCCGCGCCAACGACGACGACGTCATAGGCAGGCGCGAGATCGGTGGCAGACTGAATGCTTCTAATCATTCTTCCTGCCTCGGCATGGCAGCGCCGTCCTGTGTCTCGATCCGCATCCCTTCAGCAACGTTGGTCATGCACGCCTGCCGGTTCGGCCGGCCATCGATTTTGACGAGGCACTCGAAGCAGACACCCATAATGCAGTAGGGACCACGGGCGGCGCCGGACACCGGGCTGCGGCGCGTGCTGTCATATCCCGCGGCCAACAGTGCGGCGGCAACGCTATCGCCTTGTCTGGCCATCGTCGGCATGCCGTTGAATGTGAATGATATTGAACTCTCCCTTCGGTCAGGCAGCCGCCGGAACATGGAACCTCCGGGAATGAAATGCGGAAAGATCGTCAGAAAGCGCGCCGGCTGAAATCTGCCGTGGCAGGACCAGCGCATGATTGGCCGCCAGAGTCACGCCGGAATGGCAGGCACATGCGAACGCACCTGGAAACCTCTCTGAGTGCTCGTAAATGGGGTAGCCGTCCGGCGTCACCACTCGGAATGCGGCCCAGACCCGCACTGCACTGGCGTCCTTTAGAAGTGGGAATGTGCGCACAGCGCGTTCAGCCATGACCGCAGTAATCGGCCCGCGCGGCCGCTGGTGATCGATCGTGGCTTCCTTGCTTTCGCCGATCAGCACAGAGCCCTCGTCTGTCTGCCGCAGATAGCCGGTGGCATGGCTGAGGAAAGGCTTCAGCCGCTCGGTCACAATGATCTGGCCGCGGCTGGGCGAGAGCGGAACGTTCAGCCCGACCATCGGAGCGAGCGCGGTGTTGCCGATCCCGGCAGCAAGGACGATCTTGCCGGCACCGAGTCGCCACCCGTCTCCAGCCAATTCGAACGTACCTGCGCGATGACTGATTGCAATCGTCTTCCGATGCGGCAGATAATGAACGCCACGCTGCTTAAGCGCCTTATGAAAGCCCGTGAACAGCCGCAGCGGATTAACGTGTCCATCGAGCGGGCTGAAAATTGCGCCTGCCACTGTGTCGCCGACCAGGGGCAAATGGCGGCGCGTCTCCGTTTGGTCGAGTATCTCATATTCGAGGGGTGGCGTTCCTTCCGCGTCCATTCCTGGTTGGGCGGCGAGCTTCGCCATCGATGCGATACCGCGTTCCAGCTCCGTTGCGGTGAGCCGAATTGAGAAGCCGCCCGACCGGACAAAGCCAGTGTCGATGCCGGTTTCGGCCTTAAGTTCGGCTGCCAGCCGGTGCCAGTTCGCCGTCGAGGTTCGCGACCATCGCGAATACGCGGCATTGCCGAGGCCCTTGCTTGAGCTCCATACAAGACCGAAATTCGCCCGGGCGGCTCTGTTTGCCACATCGCCTTCGTCGACGATTGCAACCCTTTCCCCGCATTTCGATAGACCCCAGGCTATCGATACGCCTACCAGCCCTCCGCCGATGACGATTACGTCGTAATCCATTCCGCTAGCTTCCCTCGGCGCGTATTCCGACGGCCTTCTCCGGATCCGACCTCGCAATCAGATTGCTCCGACTTTGACTTTCGAACCATCAAGGAGGCGCGAGAGGCGGAAGGGGGTGGGGTCGACACAGGGTGTATCATTGGCAACCAGGTCGGCCGCCAAGCGGCCGATACCCGGGCCAAGGCCGAAGCCATGGCCGGAGCAGCCCGCGGCCAAATAGAGACCTCTCACACCGTCAGCCGGCGAGATGACCGGCACCGCGTCCGGCGTGAAATCCACGTAGGCTCCCCAGCTGTCGGCGACTTCGACCCCCGCCAGCGCAGGAAACTGCTCCGTGACCCGTTTCAAAATAGCCGCGATGGTGCGGCGGCTCGGCGGTGGGTCGAGAACGCGGATCCGCTCGAAGGCCGTCGGTTTGCTCTTGTTCAAGCTTCCGAATGCCTCAGGACCCTGAAGGAAGGATTTGCCGATGCCGAACTGCACCGCTTTCAGGCGCTTCATGAACATCGGCATGAACCAGCGGGCGTATCGAATACCTTGTGGGGTGATATCGAGCATCGCCCTGCCGCTGATGGCAAGCGTGTAGCTGCCATCCAGCCGGCGGGTCAGCGCGCACTCCGGCGTATAGATCGCCTCGCCCAGATTCGCCGTGGGCCGCGTACGAAGGGCCGTTTGGCGCACGCTTGCCTGCGGAAAAAGAATTCCGTACTGACGACAAAACATCGACGTCCAGGCACCGCCGGCGCAGAGGACGGCTTGTGTCCGAATGAGCCCCTTTTCGGTAATCACTCCCGCCACCGCGCCGTTGACCAGATCAAGGCCTCGGGCAGCGCACTCCTGGTGGATCGTCGCGCCAAATTTGCGAGCGCCGTTCGCGATCGTCGGCGCGGCGATGGCAGGCTCGCCCTTGCCGTCATCGATCGAATGCACTCCGCCCAGCCATCGGCGGCCGTTCGCCGGAACCGTGGCAGCCGCTTCCTTGGCGCTCAGCATCTTCGTATTGACGTTGAACTGCCGGGCCGTAGCACGCCATGCTTCCCATTCCGCCAGTTGCTGGGGATTGTCCGTAGCGTAAAGCAGACCGCATCGACGGAAGCCGACGTCCTCTCCGATTTTGGATTCAAACTCACCCCATAGCCGCAGCGCGACGCCCGAGAGCGGCAGCTCGCGCTCATCCCGGTTCTGTTGGCGGCACCAACCCCAGTTGCGGCTCGACTGCTCGCAGCCGACATGGCCCTTTTCGACCAGAGCGACGAACAGTCCCCGCTCCGCGAGAAAGAAAGCTGCCGTTGCACCAATGATGCCGCCCCCGATCACGACGACATCCGCCTTGGCAGGGAGCTGCTGATCGTTCTGTATGCGTTTGATAATTGGAGACATTGGATTGACCTGAACTTATCTTGGCGGCTGATCTATACGGCACTGTTCCTGCCCCTCCGGCAGAAACATCTGCGGCAATGACGGTTATCGCATCGGCCTGGAACGACGGTGCGAGCCGGGCGGGATACGCCTAGGCCTTGCCGTCCGATGCGCGATACGTGTCGATGACATCTTCGGCTGGAAGCAGCCTGTCGCAGATGAAATGCCCGATGGGCAGGGGCAGACTGCCTGGATCAAAGATTGGTGTCATGGCGCGTCCTGGAAGTGAGCTCATGGGAAGCTACCGGAGGAAGGCGAGCAGCATGCGTCGAATGATCATGCAGGGACGGCGGAAAATTCCGTGTTCGGCGGCACGACAGACAAATGTTCGGTCATTGAGCATGTAAGTTACGGAGCATCGTCTGACGACAGTGGTTTCGAACCGACTTCCGGTCGTAACACGACAGATGCCGCGATCGTTCATATCACCCGCTGCTACAGAAAATTGAAGAGCGTGCACAATCAAAAACAGAGATGAAGCCATGACTACAGACGTTCATGAGTCCCCTGCGCTTGCCATGATCCATACGGTCCCCGGGATCATCCCCGCGTTCAACGAACTCGTTGGCCACCATCTGCCCAGTTGGCGCACATTCAACATGTTAGATGAGAGCCTGCTGGGGAACACGATTCGCGAAGGCGTGCTGTCACGTCAAACGATGCGGCGGCTTGGGACTCACATTTCGTCGGCGGTGGATGCGGGGGCTTCGGCGGTCCTCGTCACCTGTTCCTCGCTCGGTCCTGCAGTGGATGCGGCAGTGCCGCTCTGCCCCGTACCCCTCTTCCGTATAGATGACGGGATGGCGATTGAGGCAATCCAGCGCGGGAGCCGAATTGGCGTCCTTGCAACTCTTGCAACAACAATGAACCCCACAACCCGCCTAATTGAACGCCATGCTCATAGGATGGGTCGGAACGTTTTCCTCACCAGTCGTCTTTGTGAAGGAGCCTTTGATAAATTGCGAAACGGGGACAGGGCGGCGCATGATGCGATGATACGTGAGGGTCTCGCTTCGCTCGTGGGCAGTGTCGACGTGGTTGTTCTTGCTCAAGCATCAATGGCAAATGCTCTAAATGAGATGAGCGAGGCATCGGTGCCAGTACTTACTACCCCTGAACTTGGTGTGGTGCACATGTCCTCCGCACTAAACGCGCGCTTCCGCGTCCAGGAAAGTGTGCAAAGTTAGAGCAGAGGTTTGCCGGTTTTCAGCAGTTCCGAACAGGCCGTCGTGAACCTGCGCGATCTGATCGCAAGGAGGTGACCAAAGAAGGCTTCGTGCATCAGGCGGCGCGGCATCGGCTGAAGGAGACAGTTTGCTGCAAGCCGTCCCATCGGATGGTGTGCGCGGGGAGAAGGGAAAGGGAAATGCTTTTAGGAGTGATCGCCGACGATTTTACCGGCGCAAGCGATATTGCAAACACAATTGCAAAGGGCGTGGCGCCTAACGGCGGACTGCGTACCGCGCAGTTTCTCGGCGTACCGAAAACCGCTGCAGCTGCCGACGTCGAGGCGGGTGTGGTTGCCCTGAAAAGCCGAACTATTCCAGTCGAGGAGGCGGTAGCGCAATCCCTTGGCGCCTTGAACTGGCTTCTGGCCCAAGGCTGCCGGCAGATCGTCTTCAAGTACTGCTCGACATTCGATTCCACCCGTGACGGCAACATTGGACCCGTGGGCGAAGCGCTTGCGGACGCTCTCGATGTGAAAAGCGTCGTCGCATGCCCGGCTTTCCCCGGTGCTGGCCGCACTGTCTACATGGCGCACCTGTTCGTCCATGACCGGCTCCTGAGTGAATCCGGGATGCAGAACCATCCGCTTACGCCCATGACGGACCCCGACATTCGCCGATGGCTGCGATACCAGACCCGATCGTCCGTTGGGCACGTCGCGCTTGATACGGTTCGCAAGGGTGCCGAGGAAGTCGCCGCTACGCTTGCCGCGAAGGATGACACGTTGGTGATCGTCGATGCGATATCCGATCAGGATCTCATCACTATCGGGTCGGCGATTGCCGACCACAAGCTGGTAACAGGCGGGTCCGGCATAGCGATTGGTCTAGCCGAGAACTTCATTCGGTGCGGCCTCGCTACAGGAAACTCTGGCAGATTGATCGGAAGAGATGGGCCGGAAGCGATCCTGGCGGGAAGCTGCTCAGGTGCGACCCGTGGACAGATCGATGTCCATAAGCGAAACCACCCGACTCTAGCCATCGACGTCGACAAGGTGATGAGCGGCGAAACCACCTCCGACCACGTCATAGAATTCATAACGGGCAATCATGGCGAGGCCCCGCTTGCCTACTCCTCCGGTACACCTGAAGAAGTCAAGGCCATTCAGGCGAAGTATGGTCGCGAGGAAGTCGCAGCCAAGCTCGACGCCTTTTTCGCCGACACAGCCCTCAAACTGGTTCGATCGGGCGTGACACGGTTGGTTGTTGCTGGCGGCGAAACGTCTGGCGCAGTCGTCTCGGCTCTGGATCTTGGGTCGCTGACGATTGGGCAGGAAATTGATCCGGGCGTGCCAGTCCTCCTTTCCGATGGCGAAAAGCCGATCGCTCTTGCCCTGAAGTCGGGCAACTTCGGCTCTGCCGATTTCTTCGTCAAAGCGCTGAAAAGGTTGAAAGCAAGTTGAGTAGCTCGGAAAACAGACTCCGCGAGGATATCGTACGCTTGTCGCAGTCGCTCTATGAACGTGGATTCTCGGTTGGTTCCGCAGGCAACATCAGCGCGGCCGTTGATGACGTTATCCTCATGACACCCACGAACTCCTGTCTCGGCTTTCTAGATCCCGTCAAGATCAGCAAAGTCACTCGTGATGGTCGGCACCTGTCAGGGGACCAACCATCCAAAGAAATTTTTCTGCACAAGGCATTTTATGAAACGCGGCCCCAGGCCGGAGCGGTGGTTCATCTTCATTCAACCTATGCAACCGCGCTCTCCTGTGTCACCGACATCGACCCTGACGATTGCATCCCGCCGCTCACCCCATACGTTGTGATGCGCGTGGGCCAGGTCAAACTCCTCGAATACGTGCGGCCGGGAGACGAGAAGGCGGGAGATTTGATCCGGGCGCTCGGGGGGCATTATGCTGCGGTGCTTCTCGCCAATCACGGCCCGGTCGTCACCGGAAAAGATATCTCGTCGGCCGTCTATGCGGCGGAAGAACTGGAAGAGACGGCGAAACTGCTCCTCATGCTGCGTGGCCTGCCAAAGCGGATGCTGTCGGATGAAAATGTGGTCGAGCTCAAGTCCGTTTTCGGCGCGTATTAGCCCTCCGCTGTAGCTGTAAAAACCAGAATTTTTGGAGACCATGGTTAGATCAGAATGAGGCGGTACAGGTGTAAATTGTGCTTGCCTGGGGATCTTTGGCTTTGGGCGTCAGTCAACAGACAGGCGTGAGCGGCAATAATTTCCGCTTCTGGACCCCGAGCGAGCCTTCGCTGGCTGGTCAGCATCAGCAGAGATGGTGGGTGGAGCAGCCCGTCGCCAAGCTGATCGCCGAATGACGTGTTCGCGCCGCATTCCGAACCGGCAGACTCTTGCTCGGCAATGAGAATCGCAGACGTTCAACCGCGATCGGGGTTGTGAACTGACCGAAGCTGGAACTTGTTACCCCGCTACATTGTAAATCTCGGCAAGGTCGCGTAGATCCCAGTTCCCGCCAGACAACACTGCACACACTTTTTCGTCGCGCTTGACGTCTATGCTGCCCGCCAACAGTGCTCCGACGCCAATCGAGGCGGCTGGTTCAGCGATCAGTTTCGCATCCTTGGCAAGAGCACGCATCCCGGCGATGATGTGCTCGTCTTCAACGAGAACGATCTCGTCCACATATTTTTCGATAATTGGATACGGGTTTTGACCCGGAACGCTTATCCTCAAGCCATCCGCAATGGTGTTCTTCAAGGGAAGCGATGTGCGCTCCTTGTTTATCCGGCTGTGAAAATATTTCGGAGTCAGAGCAGGCTCTGCCCCTATGACGCGAACCGATGGTTTCGTTTCTTTTATCGCAGTGGCGATCCCCGAGATCAGGCCTCCGCCGCCCACGGGAACAATGACCGTATCTACGTCGCCCAGGTCCTCGAGTATTTCACACCCGATCGTTCCCTGACCGGCCATCACGATGGGGTCCTCAAAAGCGTGAACAGTCGCGTATTTGTTTTCTTCAGCGATTTCATACACCCTTTTCCATCTGGCGGCGGTGTCGCCATCGAAAAGAATGACTTCTGCCCCGAGGGCTTTTGTGTTCTCGATCTTGATTTTGGGCGTGGTCACCGGAACGACCAATATCGCTTTTACGCCCAGCATCCTGGCGGCATAAGCAAGCCCTTGGGCATGATTGCCCGACGACGTCGCAATAATGCCGTTTGCGATCTCTTCTCTCGAGAGCGAGAGAGCCTTGTTCAGGGCGCCGCGGATTTTGAAAGCGCCAGTAATCTGCAACGTTTCGGGTTTGAGATATAGCTGACAACCAGCGGCATTCTCAATTTTGTCCGCGCGCAAGAGCGGCGTGTGTCTGACGTGCGGTTTCAGCCGTTCGTGAGCTTCACGGATGTCCTGAATCGTGGGGTAATTGCGCATGGTCATCACTCAAAAAACTGAAAGAACGTGCCGACGTTATTGGCTATGGCGTTCTGATGGACTTTGCTGGCTGTCGTATTGTCGTGTATGGCCATCCCAGTGGAATCGAAGATCGTGATTTCCTCATCACTTTCTCGTCCTGGCTTCTTTCCCAACAATACCTCGCCGATCTCGCCATAAATGTCGTCTTTGGCGATGATGTTTTTATTCAACGGGTGCCAGGTCTCGCCCTTTTCTGTGCATTGCGCGATTGAGTCCACGACTACCTTCGCGTTCCTGAAGAGCTCCGGATCCAGCTCCTGTTTGCCGCGTTGGTCGGTGCCGATTGCAACGATGTGCGTGCCGGGTTTCACCCAATCTGCTTCCACAAGCGACCCCTTCCCGCGGGTCGTCGTAATCAGGATATCGGCCTGCTCAACGGCTTCTTTTTTTGAGTTTGCCATGATTACGGGAATGCCAAATTCGCTTTCGATATCCGTCTTGTATTTGGAAAGCGTGTCCGCGCGACTGTCCCATGCGTGGATCACTTCGATCTTCATGATCTCGTTGATCGCCCGGATTTGCATTCGTGCCTGATTTCCTGTCCCGATCGATGCGATCGTCCTGGCGTTCTTCCTCGCCAGGGCTTTGACGGAGACGGCTCCGGACGCCCCCGTTCTGAGACCAAGGATCAAGCTTCCATCCATAACGCAAATCAACGCACCGCTCCTGGCATCAAACAGGAAAATGGTCGCCATGCCATTGGGCACGCCGTGTGCTGTCGGGTTATCAATGAACCCTCCGGAAGAGGCTTTCATGGAGATCACTTCAATGGCTTTGTAATAACCAAGCTTGAAGTCAATTTCCCCACGAGGCGGTGGGAGATCTATTCCGATATAGTCGGGTTGCTCCACCTGATCACTGTTAAAGGCTTTGTAAGCCTCTTCCACCGCGCCGATGACTTCCGTCATGCCGATTAGCCGTTTTACTTCATCCTTCTTAAGCAGCAGCGTTTTCATGCATGACCTCTCGATTTTTGGCTTCATGGGATGCACCGGCACGGCACACCCTGAACCACAATCACCATAGTGGGAGATCGGCGAGCCTAGTGATCGCATTCGCTGCGACCTGAAGCAGATTGTTTTGTATCGCATGGGAGCGTTGGCAGAGAGTTGCGGCGGGCGTCTGTCCGAGCTCCGGCGAGAAAAATCGGAGGAGCTGCTTGCTCAGATTGGTCCGCATGCGGGGACCTCATCTAAAAGTCAGCGACTTTACCCCAGGCAGATTTTCGGAAGCGATCCGGATGGTAGGGGCGGGGATCGACGATCGGCTCGTTACCGCTCACGATGTCTGCGATCAAGTGGCCGGCGCCCGGACCGATACCGAAGCCGTGCCCGCTGAAGCCGGCGGCGAGGATGAAACCCGGTACGGCGGCGATTTCGCCGATCCCCGGGACCCCGTCCGGCGTGCTGTCGATATAGCCCGCCCATGCGGCAGCGATGCTGGTGTTCTGCAGGGGAGGCAGGAGGTCGAGTGCGCGCAAATGGGTGAGGCGAATGGTGGCTTTATCGACCGCGGGATCAAGGATGCGCATGCGCTCCATCGGCGTGGGGGCGTCCAGTCGCCAGCGGGCCAAGGTCTCATGGCCGGAGCGGAAGCCCTCAAGCCCGCCTGGGGCTAGGCTGCGCCAGCGTTTGACGAACATCGGCAGAAATTGCGGCGAGAACCTGAGTTGTTGCGGCGTCGGGTCGACGCGGCCGCGGCCGCTGATGGCGAGTGTATAGCCGCCGTCGGCGCGGCGCGTCACCGAAACGGCGGCCGTATGCAGCGCATCCGGAAGGCCGATGGCGCCCGGCGAGACGGCAAGGATCGACGAGCGGATAGCGACCTGCGGAAAGCGGATGCCGAGCTGGCGGCAGAAGGAGGAGGCCCAGGCACCGCCGGCAAGGATCGCCGTCGTCGTGCGGATCGTCCCATGCTCGGTGACGACACTGGAAAGGCGACCGCCTTCTGTCTCTATGCCGCGGGCGGCGCAAGACTGGTGCACGGTGCCGCCAAGCTTGAGGATCGCACGCGCGACCGCGGGTGCTGCACTCGCCGGATCTGCGGTGCCATCAGTCGGCGAAAAGACGCCTCCCTTCCATGGCTTGCCGGTTGCGCGGCCGCGCTCGGTCGCCTGGGCGCTGTCGAGCATATGGGTGGTGACGCCGACGGTCCGGGCGAAATCGCGCCAGCGTGCCCAGCCGGCCAGTTCCTCTTCGCTATTGCCGAGGTAGAGCAGCCCGCAGCGGCGGAAACCGGTGTCCTCGCCGCTCTCGGCGGCGAAACGGTCCCAAAGATCGAGGCTCTTTGTCGCAATCGGCAATTCGCGGGCGTCCCGGTTCTGCTGGCGGCACCAACCCCAATTGCGACTCGACTGTTCGGCGCCGATCCGTCCCTTCTCAACGAGGGCGACTTTCATTCCGCGGCGGGCAAGGTAATAGGCCGCAAACACGCCGACAATGCCGCCGCCGATCACCACGGCATCGGCGGCCGCGGGAAGTGCAAGGGATGACTCAACGTATTGCAGGGGTGCTGGCATGAGGCGGTCTCCGGTTACTGATAATCTAGCGGGCTTTGCGGATACGGCGCTGCTGGAGTTCGACCGGCCTGCAGCAGAACATGCCGTCATGCCGGAAATGCGCAGACAGTTGTGCTTCGCGGGCACGCTCAAAACCAAATAGACAGACAAGGGCAATGTGTTACGGTTAATCAAGGGAAGGCGGCAGCATAATCTGCCGCCTTCTGACGGCCGCAACCCGAAAAGGTGCTTCGTGAAACTCGATCGAATCGACGTCAAGATCCTCCACGAATTGCAGAAGAACGGTCGTATCACCAATGTGGAATTGGCCGATCTCGTGGCGCTCTCTCCGAGCCCGTGCCTGATGCGCGTGAAAAAGCTGCAGGCAGAGGGCTATATCGAAGGCTACTCGGCTCAGATCAATGTCGGCAAGCTTGGCCAGACCTTGACGGTCTTTACCGAGATCACCCTGAAAAACCACCGGCAGATCGATTTCGCCCGCTTCCTGGCAGCGATCGACAAGGTCGAGCAGGTCATCGAATGCCATCTCGTTTCCGGCGGCTACGATTACCTCGTCAAATTCGTGACGTCAGGGATCGGCGAATACCAGACGATCATGGAGCGGCTCACGGATATGGATGTCGGGATCGATAAATATTTCAGCTTCGTCGTGCTGAAGTCGCCGATCGTCAGGGCGCATATGCCGCTGACGAGCCTGTTTCCGCTGTAGAAACAGGCTGCAGCGCAGCGTTCAGAGGGCCTGTCTGCTAACTCCTGCTATAGGCGCGCACCAGTTCCGGATCCTGTGTCAGCCCATCGAGCCAGGCGGGATCGAGCTTCGGCACCGAGGAGAAGAGCAGCTGGGAGTAGGGATGCTTTGCCGCCTTGATCTTCTCGGGCGTGATTTCCTCGACCTTCTTGCCGCCATACATCACGACGATTTCGTCGCAGATCGCCTCGACGACGGAGAGGTCGTGGCTGATGAAGATGTAGGAAAGGCCGAGTTCCCGCTGCAACTCCTTGAGGAGATCGATCACCGCGGCTGCGACCACCGTATCGAGCGCCGAGGTGATCTCGTCGCAGAGGATGAGCTTCGGATCGGCGGCAAGTGCGCGGGCGAAATTCACGCGCTGCTTCTGCCCGCCGGAAAGCTCTCCCGGCCGGCGATGGCGCAGGCTGCGCGGCAGGCGGACCATGTCCATCAATTCGTCGATGCGGGCGCTGCGCGCCTTGGCCGGCATGCCGTGGTAGAAGACGAGCGGCCGGTCGAGGATATCCTCGACCGATTTTGCCGGATTGAGCGCCGTATCGGCATATTGGAAGACGATCTGCATCTCGCGTAGCTGGTCGCGCGAGCGCTCGCGGGCGCTGTGGCCGAGCTCCTTGCCGTCGAAGACGATCTTGCCGAAGGCGGCCGGCAGGATGCCGGCGATGGTGCGGGCAAGAGTCGACTTGCCGCAGCCGGATTCACCGATAATGCCGAGGTTGCGCCCCTTCTCAACCTTTAGGCTGACATTCTGGACGGCGCGCACCAGAGGGAGGCCATCGGCCTGGCGCTGGCCGTAACCGGCAACGACGTCCTGGATGGCCAGCAGCGGCGCCGGCACGGCCTCTATATCGGCCTCCGCATTGCGCGCCTTCGGCTCGAAGGCGGCCAAGAGCTCGCGCGTATAGGGATGTTTCGCCGCGGTCAGGATTTCTTCGGTCGTCCCCGTCTCCTGGACCTCGCCGCCCTTCAGCACGACGATCCGGTCGGCGATCTGGGCGACGACTGCAAGGTCATGCGAGACGTAGACGCCTGATATGCCGCCCGTCTTCATCGCCGACTTGAAGGCGCGCAGCACTTCGATCTGGGTCGTCACGTCGAGCGCCGTCGTCGGCTCGTCGAAGATCATCAGCTTCGGGTCGCCGATCAGCGCCATCGCCGCCGACAGGCGCTGCAGCTGGCCGCCGGAGACCTGGTGGGGGTAGCGGCTGCCGATGATCTCGGGCTCGGGCAGCGAAAGCGCCCGGAAAAGCTCGACCGCGCGGCTTCTTGCCTCCTCGGCGGACATCAGCCCGTGGATGCGGGTGACTTCGATCACCTGATCCATGATCGATATGGCGGGATTGAAGGCGGCGGCGGCCGATTGCGGCACATAGGCCACTTCAGTGCCACGCAGCCTGGCGCGCTGCTTTTCGCGGAGCTTGACCATGTCCTTGCCGGCAAGGGAGACGCTGCCGCCCGAAATGCGACAGCCCGGCCGCGAATGTCCCATCAGGGTGAGCGCGATCGTCGTCTTGCCCGAGCCGCTTTCGCCAATCAGCGCAACGATCTCGCCTTCTGATATGTCGAGGCTGACGCCCCGGATGATTTCGACGCGCCGGCCGGAATCGGTGGTGGCTTCGACCCTGAGGTCGCGGATTTCGACGAGATTGGTCATCACTCGCTCCGATCGCGGATTTTCTGCGGCAGGTTGTCGATCAACAGGTTCACGCTGATCGTGAGGCTGGCGATCGCAAGCGATGGGAACATGACGGCGGGAGCCCCGAAAGGCAGGCCGCCGATGTTTTCACGCACGAGCGCGCCCCAGTCCGCATAGGGTGGCTGCACGCCGAGCCCGAGGAAGGAAAGGCCGGAGAGCAGGAGAACGATGAAGACGAAGCGGAGTCCGAGATCGGCAAGCACGGGACCGACGATATTCGGCAGGATTTCCGAGCGGATCAGATAAAGGGTGCTTTCGCCGCGGATGCGGGCGACGGTGATGAAGTCCATGGAATTGACGTTGACGGCGAGCGCCCGCGCGAAACGGTAGGAGCCGGGAATATAAATCACCGAAAGCGTCAGGATCAGCACCGGGATCGACGACCCGACGGCTGCGACCACGACTAGGCCGAAGAGCTTGCTCGGGATGGAATTCAAGGCATCGAGAAAGCGGGAGAGCAGCGTATCGAGCCAGCCTCCGGCAACGGCCGCGATCATGCCGAGCACGACGCCGCTGAAGCAGGCGATCGTCACGGCCGCAAGCGAGATGCCGACCGTATAACGCGCGCCCATGAGGATACGCGAGAAGACATCGCGGCCGAGATAGTCCGATCCCATCCAGAACTGCTGGGATATCGGACCGAAATAATCGTAATCAACGATTTCGCCCACGGGGTAGGGGACGAGCAAATGCGCGAAGATCGCGATAAAGGCCCAGAAGAGGATGACGGCAAGGCCCACGAAGCCGACCAGGTTGAAGCGGTAGCCGAGCCGGCGCGTCATGGCGGGCCGCTGTTCGATATGGGATGTCATCGCAGCCTCGGATTGGAAAGAATGGCAATGATATCGGCGAGCGTGATGAGGATGAGGTAGCCGACGCAGAAGATCATAGCGCAGGTCTGAATGAGCGGCAGGTCGCGCGTGGCCACCGCATCCACCATCAGTTTGGCAATGCCGGGATAGTTGAAGATAGTCTCGACGATGATGACCCCGCCCAGCAGATAGGATAGCGAAAGCGCGATCGCATTGACGATCGGACCAAGGGCGTTCGGCAATGCATGTTTCAAAACAATGCGACTGCGGGAGGCGCCTTTCAGCAACGCCATTTCGGCATAGGGCGTGTTCAAGGTTTCAACCACGGCAGCTCGCGTCATCCGGATCATCTGCGCCGATACACCGAAAGTCAGTGTAATCACCGGCATCGCATAGACCCGCAGCATATCGGTGAAGGTTTTCGCTTCATTCGTAAGGGAAATTGCCGGGAGCCACTGCAGATAGACCGCAAAGAACAGGACCGCCGATGTTGCAATCATGAATTCGGGCACGGAGATCACGCCAATCGTAAGCACGGTGACCGTCCGATCATAGAGCGAGCCACGCATCATGGCGGCCGTGATGCCGAGCGTCAGCGCGATCGGAACCGCGAACAAGGCGGTTATGCCGGCGAGTTTCATAGAGTTCACGAAACGCCCTCCGATCAAGTCGGCGATTGGCATGTCGTTGGCGTAAGAGGTGCCGAGGTCGCCGGACAGCAGTCCCGTCATCCAGTAGACGAAACGCAGGAAGGCCGGCTCGTCGAGATGCATGGCCTTGCGTAGCCCCTCGACCGCCTCCGGTGTCGCGGCCTGCCCGAGCAGGATCGACGCCGTGTCACCGGGAAGCATCGTCGTTGCGAAAAACACCGCGAAGGAGACGATCAGAAGCGTGACTGCGGAGATGAACAGTCGACTGGCAATAAGAGACAGGACGTGATTCTTCATATGCAGACCTCCCGTCGGCCGTTGGCTGACAGTATATCACGAAAACAGGCGGACGACCGGGGGCTTGTCGCCCCCGGCATGTGCCGATCAGCCTTCCAGCCAGATATATTCCGGGAAGGAGTAGCCCATCATGCCGCCGAGCGGGTTGGTCTCGAGTCCCTTGATCTTGGAGGACACCGCATCGACGTTGGAGAGGTAAGCCGGAATGATGGTGCCGGCTTCTTCCGACACCATGACCTGCATCTCGTTGTAGATCTCGCGGCGCTTGGCCTGGTCGAGCGAGCCGCGCGCTTCGAGCAGCATCCGGTCGAATTTTTCCGACTTGTATTGGCTCTCGTTCCATGGCGCATCGGATGCATAGAGGAGCGAGAACAGGATGTCAGGTGTCGGCCGCGGATTGATATTGCCGAAATGGATTGGCGCCTTGAGCCAGTAGTTGTCCCAATAGCCGTCGGACGGTACACGCTGCACGTCGAACTTCATGCCGATTTCTGCGCCGGCGGCCTGGACAATCATGGCCATGTCGATTGCCGAATTCGCTGCATCGGACGCGATCACCGGGATCGACTGACCGAGAAGGCCGGCTTTCTCGAAGAGGAACTTTGCTTTTTCGGGATCGAACGCTTTCGGTTTCAGGTCTGCATTGTAATAGAAGTTGGACGGTGAGATCGGCTGATCATTTCCGATCTCGGCAAGCCCGCGCAAGGCCGATTTTTGAATCTGCTCGCGATTGATCAGATACTTCATACCTTCCACGAAGCCCCTCTTGTCGCCGGGCGCTGTGTCCAGGCGGATATTCAGGTTCGTGTAATTGCCGGCGGTCGTCTTATTGAGGAAGAATCCTTCCTTGCCATCCACGAGGCGCACGGAGCGTGGATTGATGGCGGCGGCGAGATGGATGTCGCCCGAGAGCAATGCATTGACGCGGGCGTTGTCCTCGGCGATCGCGAAGAATTCGAACGAGTCAACGTTCGGATGGTTAGGCTTCCAATAATTCTTGTTCTTCAGGCCGACCGAGCGAACACCGGGCTCGAAGACCTCGCGGACGAAAGCGCCGGTACCGTTGCCCTTGGAGAAGTCGGTCGTGCCGTCGGCGACGATCATGAAATGGTGCATGCCGAGGATCATCGGCAGGTCGGCATTCGCGTTTTCCAGCGTGATCTCGACCGTCAATTTGTCGACGGCCTTGAAACCGGTCATCTGCTTGGCGATCTTGGCGACCTTTGAGCCGACCGCCGGGTCGAGATGACGCTTCATCGAGAAGACGACGTCGTCGGCCGTAAGCGGCTTGCCGTCGTGGAAGGTGACGCCGCTGCGCAGCTTGATCGTCCAGACCTTTGCGTCCTTGCTTTCGACCGACTCGGCGAGCTCCATTCGCGGCGTGCCATCGGACTGGATATAGGTGAGGCGATTGTAGAATGCGCAGCAGCGCACATAGTCGGTCGAAAGCGAAGCTTTCGCCGGGTCGAGCGTGTCGGCCGTCGAGGACGACCAGCCGGCCGCCTTGAGGGCGCCGCCGGCAACGGGCGTGGCCGCTACCGCCTGCGAGGCGCGGCCGAGGATGAGGCCGCCCGCAGACATGGCGACGCCGCCGGCCAGCATCAGTTGAAGAAGTTCGCGACGGGTCGCGCCGCGGCGGATGGCGTTTTCGATCATTGCGTCGTCCGACGCGGTCCAGTTGTTGATTTTATCGCTCATGTCATTCCCCTTTTGTCGTCCGGTTGGGGGCTGCCCGTCTTTGCGAGCTTGGCCCGAGGTTGCATTGCTTTGAGATCAATTTCGCGCAGCGGCCACCGCTTCGGCGAGGCCGGCCATCGAGGTGAAGTGATAGTCGGGCTCGGTGAATTCGGCCGGCTCGATGGTGCCGCCATATCCCTTCTGCGCATGGCGGCGCTCGATCCAGCAATTGGTCATGCCGAGCGCGCGCGAGATGCCGATGTCATGATATTGGCTCTGCGCCACGTGCAGAATATCACTTTTGGATGCGCCTTCGCCGGCCACGAAATCGAAGACGCTCTCGAAGAAAGCCGGATCCGGCTTTTCCGTTCCGGTATCGTCGGCCGTGAAAACGGCATGGAACGGGTTGCCGAGCTCGGCGGAGAAATGGTCGAAGGCCCAGCTCCGGGCATTGGTCATGGCGATCAGCCGGTAGTCGCGGGCAAGCCGCGCCATGGCCGCCGCGCTGTCGGGAAATGCCTTCCATGTCCTGGCGGAATCGCGCAGCCGTTCGCCATAGACCTTCTCGACGGGCAGGCCGAGATCGGGCGCGATGACGAGATAAACGCGCACGAGATCGTCGGGGAAGAGGATAGCATCCTCGTTGTAGCGGGCGGCGCGATAAAGCGTCAGCGCCTGCTCGCCGTCGATAGTCACACCCGCCTCGGCGGCGATCTCCTGGAGGCAGGACTTCAGGCCGCTCTCGAAATCGATCAAGGTCCCGACGACGTCGAAACTCATATATTTGAATTCAGGCAGAGACTTCGTCATGTCGTGTCCCCAGTGTCGGGCGCAGGCCGCTTCAGCCGCGGCCGCTTCGCAAAAATCTATCTCGTTCCCAAGCCCGGTTTTCCCGGGTTTCTTATGATGAGCCCCCTATTTTAAAGGGGCGCTTGGCTTCTGCTCATCTGGAGTTTGGCACCTTCTCGGCACGGATTGCGCCGAATAGGCGCCGTGATGCGGCACAAAATTCTGAATATCGGCATCCCGCAGTATTTCCTCGGTCGAGGTTCAATCCCTCAGCGCCCGCCTGACGTCGGGGTCCTCCAATGTCTGGTCGAGCGTCTTGGCGGTCCGTTCCAGGATCGCGTCGATATCGGCATCGGTGCAGCAGAGCGGCGGGGCATAGCCGATAACGCCGTTGGCGAAGGCGCGGATCACCAGGCCGTTCTCCCAGGCGCGGTCGAAAATGCGCCGCGCGGGCTGCGCTTCGGCGGGAAGCGGCGTGCGGGCCGTCTTGTCGGTCACGAGTTCGATTGCCGCCAGCATGCCGCGTCCGCGCACATCGCCGACCAGAGGATGGTCCTTCAACGCCTCGAGCCCCGCCATCAGCCGGGCGCCGGCCTTGACACCGTTCTCCAGCAGGCCGTTCTCGTAGAGCTTCAGCACCTCGAGGGCGACGGCGGCGCTGACCGGATGGGCGGAATAAGTATAGCCGTGACCGATCGCCGAAGCGCCAGCGCCCTCGGCGATCACCTGATAGACATGGTCGGCCATGAAGACGGCACCCATCGGCACATAGCCCGATGTCAGCCCCTTGGCTGTCGTCATGAAATCGGGAACGACCTCCTCCTGCGAGCAGGCAAAGAGCGGTCCGGTGCGGCCGAAGCCGGTGATCACCTCATCAGCGACAAAGAGAATATCGAGCTCGCGGCAGAGGTCGCGCATAGCCTTGAGCCAGCCGTTCGGCGGAACGATGACGCCGCCGGAGCCCTGGATCGGCTCGGCATAGAATGCGGCGACGCGATCCGCGCCGATCGCCTCGACCTTGGCCCGCAAAGCGGCAAGCGATGCCGCGATGATCGCCTGCGGATCGTCGCCGGCCGGATTGCGGTAAGGATAGGGCGACGGAATCTTATGCTGCCAGTCGAAAGGAATGCCGAAGCCGTCATGGAAGACGGGCAGCGCGGTCAGGCCCGCACCGACCGTCGAGGAGCCGTGATAGCCCTGCTCGATCGAGATGAACTGGTCGCGCTGCGGCTTTCCGCGCGCGTTCCAGTAGTAGCGGATGAAGCGGACCGTGCTGTCGACGGCGTCGGAGCCGCCGAGCGTGAAATAGATGTGGCTCAGATCTCCGGGCGCCCGCTCGGCAAGCTCGGCGGCAAGGCGGATGGCCGGTTCCGAACCCAAGCCGAAATAGGCCGTCGCATAAGGCAGTTCGCGCATCTGGCGCGTCGCCGCCGCGACGATCGACTCGTGACCATAGCCGGCATTGACGCACCAGAGGCCGGCAAAGCCGTCGATCAGTTGGCGGCCGTAAGCATCGGTGACCGTCGCGCCCTTGGCGGAGGCGAGAACCCGCACGCCCTGCGCTTCATGGCCGCGATAAGAGGCAACCGGATGAACGAGATGAGCGCGGTCGAGCTCGATGAGGGAATTTCTGTACATGAACGTCTCCTGCCTCAGCCGAGGGCCTGATTGACGAGTGCGAAAGTGGCGGCGGCCGGATAGGCGGCGCGCGGGGTTAGCGGCTTTGCCATGGCGATGCCGCCGCCGACATGGGCGAGGCCTTGCGCGGCGAGCCAGGGGGCAAGCCCGGTATCGGAAGTCGTGTCGATACGCAAAAACCGTCCGGGGCGGCGGGCGATGAAATGCGCGGCGAGAGCCTTGGCGTCATCGAGGCCGCCGGCAACGACAGGACCGATGACTTCGCCGCGGCCGAAAGCGCGCAGCACGGCAAAGCCGCAGATGCGACCGCCGCGGCGCATTACCGCGACGTCGCCGATTTTGGCGAGATAGGCGATCAATCGCCTGCGATCGGCGCCGAAGGCGCAACGGTCGAGTTCGATGATTGCATCGATGTCGGCGCCGGTCGCGGCTTCCGTTCCCGGCAAAGCAGCGACCTCTCCCGCAACGCCCTGATACTGCAGGATCGTGCCCGTCTGCGCAAAGCCGAGTTTTTCATAAAGCGGCAACCCCTCTTTCGTCGCGACCAAGCGGAGAGGCCGGCTGCCGGCGGTCTCCAATGCGGCATCCATCAGCCTGCGGCCGACGCCGCGTCCACGCATCGCCGCGTCGACGATCACCATGTTGATGGTGGCGCAGTCGGCCGCGTACATGGTCGTCAGCGCTGTTCCGACGACGCGGCCCGCTTCGATCGCAACCACACCTTCGCTGAGAGCAAGCGCCATCTGCCAGTCTTCCAGCCGGTGCGGCCAGCCCGCCTGCCGGGAGAGGGAGACCGCCGCTTCCAGGTGTTCGGGGCCGAAGGCCGCAAGGTCGATCTGACTTGTCTGCATTGGGATGTCCTTCATCTCTTGCCGGCAAGTGTGATGCAGTATCGACCGGCAGATTGTCTGAAGGCCACGATCCCGGCAGTATCTTATAGCGTTGGTCGGACGCTCCGCCGCATCTTATGCTGGCAGGCGCGCATGCTTCGCAAATCCCTCGGCCGAAACGAACAGCCGCGGCGGCGGCCATGCGCAACCTTCTGCCAAAGCCGGCTCAGGATACGAAACATTCTGCTTTGCCGGTCCGGATTTCAGTCGAGCGGACGTCCGCACCGCGGCCTATGATGAGGGCAGACGAAACAACTGGAAACGCTCAGGATACCGTCATGGCTCACTTCCGTCCGAAATACATTACCTTCGATTGCTACGGCACGCTGACCAACTTTCAAATGGCGGAAGCGGCCCGCGATCTCTATGGCGAACAGCTCGACGAGGCGCGCATGGTGGAGTTCATCAAGAACTTCGCAGCCTATCGCCTCGACGAAATCCTCGGCGACTGGAAGCCCTATAAAGAAGTGGTGCACAATTCTCTCGAACGGGCCTGCAAGCGCAACGGCATAATATTCCGCGAGGAAGCCGCGCGCATGGTCTATGAGCGCGTGCCGACCTGGGGGCCGCATGCCGACGTCCCGGCCGGTCTTTCGAAGGTTGCCAAGGAAATTCCGCTGGTAATCCTGTCCAACGCAATGAACGTGCAGATCATGTCGAACGTAGAGAAACTCGGAGCGCCGTTCTATGCGGTCTATACCGCAGAGCAGGCCAATGCCTACAAGCCGCGCTTCCAGGCCTTCGAATACATGTTCGACATGCTGGGCTGCGGCCCCGAAGACATCCTCCATTGCTCCTCGTCCTTCCGCTACGACCTGATGTCGGCCCATGATCTCGGGATCAAGAACAAGGTCTGGGTCAATCGTGGCCACGAGCCTGCCAACCCCTATTACGGCTATGTCGAGATTCCCGATATTTCGGGTCTGCCCGGCGTCGTTGGGCTTTGAGGACGCGAGGCGATGAAGCTTCAATCCTACTGGCACGATACCGCTCCGGCTTTCGCCAATGCGGCGCAGGGGCCTGTCGAAGGTCACTATGACGTCGCGGTCATCGGCGCCGGCTTTACGGGGCTTGCCGCGGCGCGCCAGCTCGCCAAGGCGGGTGCGCGCGCCATCGTGCTGGAGGCTGAGAGGGTCGGCTGGGGAGCATCCGGGCGCAATGGCGGCCATCTCAACAACGGCCTTGCCCACAGCTTCATCGGCGCCAAGGCCGAACTCGGCAAGGAGCGCGCCATCGCGCTCTACCAGGCACTCGACGCCTCGATCGACACGATCGAGGCGATCGTCGCCGAGGAGGAGATCGACTGCAATTTCCGCCGCGCCGGGAAACTCAAGCTCGCCTCCAAGCCACAGCATTTCGATGCGATCGCCCGCAATTTCGAGGCTGTTCACGCCGAAGTGGATCCCGAGACGGCCCTGCTGTCGGCAAGCGAACTGAAAAACGAGGTCGGCGCGACCTTTCATGGCGCGATGCTGTCGAAGAAAAGCGCCATGATGCATATGGGGCGCTATGTCGTCGGGCTGGCGGAAGCGGCCGGACGCCATGGCGCGATCATCGTTGAAAACGCTGCTGTCACCGACCATCGCCGGGCGGATGGCAGACATGTGCTGAAGACCGCCAAGGGCGTCGTGACGGCGGATCAGGTGCTGATCGCAACGGGCGCCTATACGACGCCCAACTTCGGCTATTTCCGCCGCCGCATCATCCCGGTCGGCAGCTTCATCATCGCAACCCGGCCGCTGACGCAAGCGGAGATCGCGGCGACCATGCCCGGCAACCGCACCTGCGTGAACTCGATGAATATCGGCAATTACTGGCGGCTGGCACCCGACAACCGGCTGATCTTCGGGGGCAGGGCACGCTTCTCCGCCGCCTCGGATCAGCGCTCCGATGCCAAAAGCGGCGCGATCCTGCGCGAGAGCCTCAGCCGCATCTTTCCGCAGCTTGCCGATGTCGAGATCGATTATTGCTGGGGCGGGCTGGTCGACATGACCAAGGACCGCTACCCCCGCGCCGGATATCAGGACGGAGCCTGGTTTGCGATGGGCTATTCCGGCCATGGGGCGCAGCTCTCAACCCATCTCGGCATGATGATCGCCGACGCGATCCTCGGCCGCCCGGACCATAATCCATTGAAGGGTCTGGAATGGCCGGCGGTGCCCGGTCATTTCGGCAAGCCGTGGTTCCTGCCGCTGGTGGGACTCTATTACAAGATGCTCGACAAGGTTCAGTAAGCCGGCTGTATCTTTTTCCTCCCAGGCAGATAGAGGGGTTGTGTTGGCAACCCCTCTATCTGTTTTATCGGCAGGAACCGGTCAGGCGAGGCCGCCGATGTGGAAGGATTTCATTTCGAGATATTCCTCGATGCCGGCCTGCGCGCCTTCGCGGCCGAGCCCCGACTGCTTGACGCCGCCGAAGGGGGCGACCTCGGTCGAGATGGCGCCGGTGTTGAGGCCCACCATGCCGAATTCGAGCGCTTCGCCGACCCGCCAGGCGCGCTTGAGGCTTTCCGTATAGAAATAGGCGGCAAGGCCGTAGGGCGTGCCGTTGGCTGCGGCGAGCGCCTCTTCCTCGGTCTCGAAGCGGAAGAGCGGCGCGACGGGACCGAAGGTCTCCTCGCTGGCAAGCTGCATCTCGGTGGTCGCGCCGGTCAGGACCATGGGGGCTGTATATTGCCGGCCGGCCGGCAGCTCCGCTCTTCTGGTGACGATCGTCGCGCCTTTGGCCAGCGCATCATCGATGTGGCGGTTGATCTTGGCGACCGCCGCCTCGTTGATCATAGGCCCGATCGCCACGCCTGTTTCCGTTCCCGGACCGACCTTCATCCTGTCGACACGGGCCGCGAGCTTCTCGGCAAAGGCGTCATAGACGCCGGCCTGGACGAGAATGCGGTTGGCGCAGACGCAGGTCTGGCCGCCATTGCGGAATTTCGAGGCGATCGCGCCCTCGACAGCGGCATCGAGATCTGCATCGTCGAAGACAATGAACGGCGCGTTGCCGCCGAGTTCCAGGGAAAGTCGCTTCACGCTGTCCGCGGCACCCCGCATCAACAGCGAGCCGACGCGGGTCGAGCCGGTGAAGGAGATCTTGCGGACCGCCTCGTTGGCCATGATCTCGTTGCCGATCCCGGTCGGCATGCCGGTGACGATGTTGATCACGCCGGCCGGAATGCCGGCTTTTTCAGCAAGCCAGCCGATGGCGAGCGCCGAAAACGGCGTGAATTCCGAGGGCTTGATGACGACGGTGCAGCCGGCGGCGAGTGCGGGCGCCACCTTGCGGGCGATCATCGCATTCGGAAAGTTCCAGGGCGTGATGATGCCGCAGACGCCGACCGGCTCCTTCAGCACCACAATACGGCGGTCCGCCGTCGGCGAGGGGATCGTGTGGCCGCCGATTCGGCGGGCTTCCTCAGCAAACCATTTGACGAAGGAGGCGCCATAGCGGATCTCGCCGCGCGCCTCGTCGAGCGGCTTGCCCTGTTCCGTGGTCAGGATCAGCGCCAGATCCTCGATATGGTCGATCATCAGCGCGTGCCAGGTTTCCAGCAGCGCGGCGCGCTCGGCATGGGTCTTTTTCTTCCATGGACCATAGGCCGCCTCGGCGGCTTCGATCGCGGCGCGCGTTTCGGCGGCTCCCATGTCGGGCACCGTGCCGATGACCGTTTGCGTGGCCGGATCGGTGACCTCGACGCTATTGCCGGATGCGGCGGCAATCCATTTTCCGCCGATGAGCGCCTGTTGCCGGAAGAGGCCGGTTTCCTTCAAGTTCTGCATCTGTCTATCCCCGATGAAGATGTTACAACTGAGCGAGAATGGAGGCGGTGATCGCCTCGGTTCTGTCCTTGCCCTGGATCGTGCCGATGCCGCAGGCGGTGGTCCATTCGATCGCCTTGATGATGGCGCCGGCGGCGGCTCTCTCGCCGAGGTGATCGAGCATCATGGCGCCGGACCAGATGGCGGCGATCGGATTGGCGATGCCGAGATGGGCGATGTCGGGCGCCGATCCATGTACGGGTTCGAACATCGACGGCGCGCTGCGATCGGGATTGATATTGGCGGAGGCGGCAAAGCCGAGCCCGCCCTGGATAGCGGCGCCGAGGTCGGTCAGGATATCGCCGAAGAGATTGGAGGCGACGACCACATCGAGGCTTTCCGGCGCCATCACCATGCGCGCCGCCATGGCATCGATGTGATAGCTCGTGACCTCGACATCGGCATATTCATCGGCGAGCTTACGGGTGATCTCGTCCCAGAAGACCATCGAAAATTTCTGGGCGTTCGACTTCGTCACCGAGGCGAGCTTGCCGCGGCGGGCGCGCGCCTGTTCGAATGCGAAGCGCAGGATGCGTTCGACGCCCGTCCGGGTGAAGATCGATGTCTCGACGGCGACCTCGTCCGCCGTGCCCTGATGGACGCGGCCGCCGGCGCCGGAATATTCGCCCTCGGTGTTTTCGCGGATGCAGAGGATATCGAAGCCTGCCGATCTCAGCGGACCCTGCACACCGGGCAGCAGCCGATGCGGGCGGATATTGGCATATTGCACGAAGCTCTTGCGGATCGGCAGCAAAAGGCCATGCAGCGATACCGAATCCGGCACCTCCGCCGGCCAGCCGACTGCGCCGAGCAGAATGGCGTCGAAACCGCGCAGCGTCTCGATGCCATCGGCCGGCATCATCGCGCCGGTCTCTTTGTAGAAGGCGCAGGACCAGGGGAATTCCTTACCGTCAAGCATGAAGCCCGCCTTGTCGGCTGCCTTCTGCAGCACCGACCAGGCGGCTGCGGTGACATCGCGTCCGATGCCGTCGCCGGGAATAAGAGCGATCCGATAGTTTGTCATGGCGATATCCTCCTCAAAGGCTGATCAAGACGCTCTTGCTCTTGCGGTTGGCGTGATAGGCCTCGCGGCCGAGATCCTTGCCGATGCCCGACTGCTTGTAGCCGCCGGTCGGCAGGATATGATCGCGCGAGCGGTTGTATCGGTTGACCCAGACCGTTCCGGCCTGCAGACGGCGGGTGAGCCGGATTGCCCGGGAAAGGTCCCGGGTGAAGAGCCCGGCGGCAAGGCCGTAGGTCGGATGGTCGGCAAGTGCAAGCGCCTCCTCCTCGTCCCGGAAGGTCTGGAGCGTCAGCACGGGACCGAAAATCTCTTCGGTGATGGCGGGTGAGTTCCGGTCGATCCCGGCGATCAGGGTCGGCCTGTAGAAATAGCCGGGACCCTCCATCGGCATGCCGCCGGCCAGGCATTCGCCGCCGGCTTCGACAGCCGCCGAGACGATCGAATGGATGCGATCCTGCTGCCTGTCGGAAATGATCGGCGAATATTGCGCCGCGCCATCCCAGGTCGGGGCGGCAGCCACGATCTTCATGCGGGCGACGATCGCCTCGACGAGCGGGGCGGCCGCAGTTTCCTCGACGATGAGGCGGGAGCCGGCCACGCAGGCCTGGCCGGCATTGCTCATGATGCCGGCGGCAATCGCAGCCGCCGTCTTGCCGAGATCCGCATCGGCGAAAACGAGCTGCGGGCTCTTGCCGCCAAGCTCCAGCGTCATCGGCTTGATGCCGGTGCGGGCGATGTTTTCCATGATCGCCGAACCCGCGCGCGTCGAGCCGGTGAAGCTGACCTTGCTGATGTCAGGATGTCCAGTAATCGCCGTGCCGGTGACAGGGCCGTCACCCAGTACGACATTGATCAGGCCGACAGGCAGGCCGGCGCGAAGCGCGAGTTCGGCAAGGCGGATGGTCGAAAAGGGCGTGATCTCGGACGGCTTCAGAACCACGGCATTGCCGGCGGCGAGCGCCGGGCCGAGCTTCCAAGCCGCCATCGATACCGGAAAATTCCACGGTGTGATCGCGCCGACCACGCCATAGGGCTCGGTCATGATCATGCCGAGATTGCCGTCGTCGGTCGGCACCAGATCGCTGCCTTCCTTGTCGGCAAACTCGGCGAAGAAGCGGATCTGTTCGGCTGATACCGCGATGTCGCCTTCCACCAGATGGCCGACGGGACGGGTCGATGACAGCGCCTCCAGCCTTGCGAGCTCGGGCGCTTCCTGCTCGATCAGATCGGCCCATCGATGCAGCACCTTCAGGCGCTCACGCGGGCGAATGCCGCCCCAGTTGCTGTCCTTCAGCGCGGCCTTTGCGGATTGAACGGCATGGTCGACCAGGTCCTCGCCGGCGACAGGGCAATCGGCATAGGCCTTGCCGTCGGACGGGCGGCGCATGGGAATGACGCCCTCGGCCGGTATGAGGCGATCTCCAATGAGATGGCCGATGGGAAGGGAAATTCTGTCGGGATCGAAACTTAGGGTCATGGCAATACCTCGGATCACTGAAACGAGGCTAGCCGAACGGCCGAAGTAGCTTGATCCGATGATGGCGGGGAGGGCAGCGGAAAAACCCGTTCTGCCGCCGCCCGGCAGCTTATTGTTTTGCGTCCCGATGCATGGCGACATCGGAACGCGGAAGCCCTCTCACGCCATGACGGTGACGTAGATCTTGCGGACCGTCTCGATGGTCTTCCAAACGCCGACGAAACCGGGCTTCATGACGAAGCTGTCCCCCGCCTCGTAGACCACGGGATCGCCGCCTTCGGGCGTCAGTTCGACGACGCCAGACAGGATGTGGCAGAATTCGAAGGTCTCGCCCTTGATCGAGCGCGTGACGCCGGGCGTGGCTTCCCAGACACCGGTATGGATCATCTCGCCGCGGGCAATATCCTGCGCCCAGGTCTTGAACTGAGGGTCGCCGGAGATCAGCCGCTCGGGCAGCGGCACGTTTTCGCGCGGCGCAAAGGAAGGGTTGGGATCGATGGTCTTGAGAAGTGGCATGGAGTTTTCCTTTCGAGGTTGGACATGTCAGTAGCCGCGACGGCGGTCGATGAGGCCGACCGGATCGGATCCGGCGCGCATCCGCTTGATGTTTTCGGCAACGGCGCGGGCGGCGGTCTGGGGCTGAGTGACGCTCGCCACATGGGGCGTCAGCAAGATGCGCGGATGGCCCCAGAAGGCGTGGTCCGCCGGCAGCGGTTCCGGATCGGTGACGTCGATCACCGCGCCGGAGAGATGGCCGCTGTCCAAAGCCGCAATCAGGGCTTCATGATCGAGCTGCGGCCCGCGGCCGGTATGAACGAGCGCCGCGCCCTGCGGCAGGCGGCTGAAAAGATCGGCATTGAGAAAGCCGCGGGTCTCATCGGTGAGCGGCAGAAGGCAGACCAGAATATCGCTCTCGGCAAGCATGGCCTCGAGGCCGGCATCTCCCGCGTGGCAGCTCACGCCTTCAAGTTCATGGTGTGATCGGCTCCAGCCCGACAGGGGAAAACCGAAAGGCTTCAGCCGCTCGAGCACGGCCCGACCGAGCACGCCGAGGCCGAGCACGCCGATGCGGCGCTCCGAGGCCTGTAGCTGCGGCAGAGCCTGCCAGAGCCGGTCGCGCTGCTGGCCGATATAGGCGGGCAGGTTGCGGTGAAGCACCAGCGCGGCAAGCGTCACATATTCCTGCATCATCCGTACGATACCGTCCTCGACCATGCGCACCACCTTCACGTGATCCGGCACCTCGGCGATCTGGAACTGGTCGACTCCGGCGCCGATGGAAAACAGCACTTCGAGATTGCGGTAACGAGAGAGGTCGGACGGGACCGTCCAGGTGATCAGGTAGCGCACCGCCTCGGGGTCGACGGTCGCGGGGTCCATCGAAAAATCCAGATCCGGCAGTTCGCGCGCGAAGATCTCCTGGAAAATTGCGCCGCGGCGGGCATCGGAATTGAAGAGAAAGGTCATCGGCGTTGATCCTTTAAGTCTTGCCGCAGTCAGGCGCGGCAGCGGGCGGCAAGCGCCTCGACCATCGCCTGGCAGGCGGCGAGTTCGCTCGTCAGAATGAACTCATCGGGCTTGTGGGCGCGGGCGATATCGCCAGGACCGCAGATGATCGCATCCACGCCCGCGCGCTGGTAGAGGCCGGCTTCGGTACCGTAGCTGACGGCGGCGAGCGGCGCTTTGCCGGTCAATTCCCGGAGGAGACCGGCAAGCGGTGCGGTGGGCGCAAGCGAGAGAGCCGGATAGGCGCTGAGGATTTCCCATTCGACGGCAAAACCGCGTGCCTTCTGGGCTTCCGCCGCGTTGCGCACGAGAGCAAGCGGAGAGACGGGATCGATGCCGGAGATTGCGCGTGCCTCCACTTCCAGCGTGCAGACCTCGGGAATGATGTTGACGGCTTGGCCGCCGCTGATCGTTCCGGCCTGCAGGGAGGAATAGGAAGGCTCGAATGCGCCGTCGAACGGCCCTTGCATCAGATCCTCCGCCGTTGAAATTGCCGCATTCAGCACGTCCGCCATGGCATGCACCGCGTTGAGACCGAGATCGGGCCGGGAGGAATGGCCGGAGCGGCCCTTGATGATGATGCGCGCGGCGGCCTTGCCCTTGTGGGCGAGGATCGCCTGCATGCCGCTCGGTTCCCCGATGATCGCGCCGAGCGGCGGCGCGCAGAGTTCGGGCAGCCGGGCGAGCAGGTGAGGCACACCACGGCAGCCTGCCTCCTCATCATAGGAAAAGGCGAGATGGACGGGGCGGGCAAGCGGGCTCGCCGTCAGCGTCGGCACGGCGGCGAGGACGGCAGCCAGAAATCCCTTCATGTCGGAAGTGCCGCGGCCGTAAAGTCGCTCTCCTTCGGTTCTCAGCACGAAGGGGTCGGCGCTCCAGCCGGCTTCGTTGGCGGGGACGACATCCATATGGCCGGAAAGGATGTAGCCCGGCCTGTCGGAAGGGCCGATAGTCGCAAAGAGATTGGCCCGATCGCCTTCGTGGCCCGGAAGAATATGAGCTTCGACCGCGAAGGAGCGGAGATAGGCATCGATCCAAGAGACGATCGCGCCATTGGGCGTGCCGACGATGGAGGGAAAGTCGATGAGCTTGCGGAGGATCTCGACTACTTGCATGAGCATCCTATTGCAGGCCTGCGTTGATTGCGAAACCGGCCGCCAGAGTCTTGGGAGGACGTGCAGCGCTGACGGAAGGAAACATTCCCAAACCTCTTGGGTGAATGGCGATACCGCCACTGGAATCTTTTACAACCGGCGAGGTTTTACATGCCGAAAGCATCGCACATTTGGTTGATTGTTGCGCCGGCATGGGATTTACCAGCGATTTCTGCTGGCAATTTTCCCATAGTCTGATCGGGAAGGCGCCGGGTAGTATTCGACGGCGTTTTCCTGGATCCATTTTGGAGGAGCGCGTGACCGCTAGAAAATCGAGACTGGTTGACAGCTTCGAGATGCGCATCGCCGACATCAATACTGTCGATCTCGAACAATTGCATGCCCTGTCGATCGGCGTCGGCTGGCCGCACCGCGCCGATGATTGGCAATTTGCCCGTGATCTCGGCAAGGGTGTGGTGGCGCTGGATGAGGTCGGGCGCGTTCTGGGATCGGCCATGTGGTTTCCCCATGGTGAGGATTTCGCCACGATCGGGTTGGTCATCACCTCGCCGCGCCTTCAGGCCAATGGTGCCGGCCAATGGCTGATGGAACACATTCTGGCCCAGATTCCTGAATGCAATCTCGGTCTTAATGCCACGCGGGCGGCAAAACGCCTTTACCGTTCCCTCGACTTCACCGCCGAAGCCGTCGTCTTCCAATGTCAGGGCGAGGCGTCTTCTCCCGCTGAAGTGGAAATACCGGCCAGCGTCGAACTCCGAGCGCTCGACATGTCGGACCTCTCGGCGGTCGCCGCTCTGGACAAAGAGGCTTTCGGCGCGGATCGCACCGTGCTGCTGAGCCGAGTTCTTCTCGCGTCCAGCGGCTTAGGGTTGATCCGCAACGGAAAGATTGAAGCCTACTCCTTCTGCCGGCGATTCGGCCGCGGGTACGTCATCGGCCCCATGTCGGCAGCCAGCGATGCTGATGCGATCGCCATCAGTCGCCCGCACATCGCGGAGCACACGGGCAAATTCCTACGGCTGGACACACGTGAGAAAAGCGGAGCCTTCTCCGATTTCCTCTCCGATTGCGGCCTTCTCGTTTTCGATACCGTCACCACCATGTCACGCGGACGCCCATGGCCGGAAGTACGCGAACGCCGTCCCGCCGGCACACCGAAAATATACGCATTGGCCGGTCACGCGCTCGGCTGATCTAAATCCGGTGACTTCGAACAAGGGAGAAAATATTCATGGCGATGGTTCGCTTTGCGATAGGCTAACCCGCCGCTGGCCGGTATCAAGCAAGATCTGCTTGGTGAACTCACGCTGCCAGCTACGTTTTCTACGGCGTGCAAACGGCAAGCGCTGTGGAAAATTTTCACATAACGGGAATCACGCTTTCCCATTTTCCGCAACTTGTGGGGGCTTTGGGAAAGCTGGGACGTCGCCACAGTTCCGAAGACTGCCACCAAATCACCGATTACGCGCGGATGCTCCTCGATGATATTGCGCAGCTCCGCATTTCCCTGTCGGATGGTCAATCCAGATCGAGGTCCAGCTCCTGCGAACAAGAGGCTTATGCGACGAACTGGAGGAAATGCTGCGGTCGTCGCTGTTCGCCTATTGCGAACTTATCCTTACGGAAGAAGAGGAAGCCGGTCGTTTGTCGGTGCCGGGCCAAGCTTTGACCACTCCAGCCGGTTTGGCCGCGCCCATTCGTGCCGCGCTGCCTTCGAAAGCACCAGGCCATGACCCAAACGGTCCGGCGCGTAGGCGAAGCCATTGCGGATCTCGATTGGCGTTTCGACCAGGTGGTCAAAGTTCTGGAAGGAATATTCCAGCCATTCCACCTCTGGCAGGGCGACAGCCATGTGAACGCCGATCTCCAGGAAAGTGTTGCCGAGGCTGACCGGGATGCCCAGTTCGGCAGCCAGCCAACCGATGCGTATAACATCCGTCACTTGGCCGTGAACGTTCAGAATCCTTGCCACCATCCCACAGGAAGACCCGGCGACCTATAGGCGACCTTCGAAAACGAGGTTTCCCGTGAGCGTGCGGAAAACCGCTGGAAGGAGGCGTGTTCATCCATGGCTACAACACCAAATCTGCGAGCAACTCCTCGTCGATCTTTGCACCGTGAGGGCGGCTTGGACTACGGCAGGCTTCAGGGAGCTCATCCTTCGACGCCACCTTTTTCTCCCCCGACATCCGCGCCACCGAGCCGCCGCACGAAGTCCGCGAAGAAGAGCGAGGCGTTAGCGGCCCGTTTGTGCACCGCGATCGTCTGAGGAATTCGCGAAAACACTCCATCGACCACCCGGAAGCCTTCCATCCGCTCCGAGGCGTTGAAGAGGAATTCGGTCAGTCCAGCCGCCGCGTCGCATTCTCGGTCGGCGAGAAAGTCGAGCGCCGCCGCAGGGCTGTCAACATGTAGCACCGTTGCTCGCTTGAGGATTCGTTCAAGCTGCTTCGTATAGGCGGCGCTACGTGCGGAAGCGATGCGAATTCCGTTGGAATCCAGCTCGTCCGCCGTCCGGTAGGGTGAGGCCACTGGAACCAGGTAGGTGGCCTCGACCGAGATGTAGGGAGGCGAGAAGCTGAAGCGATCGGTTCTTGATGGGTCAGACGCGATGAAGGCGATGTCCCACTCGCCGCCATCAGCAGCGGAAAGAATATCCGCGGCCGATCCGTATCGTATCAGGGAAAGCCCCCGATTAAGTTCATGGGCGATCCTACCGGCAATTTCCGCGCTCGGGCCTACCAAGGCGCCGGCGTTTTCGTCCCAGCGAATCAACGCTGCGTTCGACATGTTGACGGCGGCCCTAATAGTTCCAGCCGGCGCTATCTCCGACCGGACCTCATCCAAGGTGAACATGCTATGTCTCCCTAGCGCGAAAACCTGGACGCAAGTGCTTCCGATCCTCTGGCAAGGAGGGCAACGTCGACGCCAACCGCCGTAAACAGCGTTCCCTGTGCAATGCAGCGAGCCGCAAACGTTTCGTCAGCCGTCAAGATGCCCGACGGCTTGCCGACGGCTTTCAAGCGCTCGATCGCATTCTCGATTGCCGAGACTACCTCAGGATGTCCCGGTTGGCCGGGATAACCGAGGCTGGCTGCGAGGTCCGCCGGACCGATGAAGATCCCGTCGACTCCGTCGACCCCCGATATGACTTCAAGCTGATCAAGCGCCTCTCGTGTCTCGATCTGCAGCAAGAGGCAGATTTCCTGTTCGGCGGTCTGTGCATAGTTCGGCACGCGCCCGAAACGGGTGGCCCGGGTGAGGGCGGATACGCCGCGAATGCCCCGCGGTGCGTAACGCGCGGCGGCCACTGCCGCCTTTGCCTCCTGTTCATTCTGCACATATGGAATGAGAAGCGTCTGGACGCCGATATCGAGAAAGCGCTTGATCAACACAGGGTCGTTGGAAGCCGGGCGCACCACGGGGGCGACGTCGTACGGCGCGACCGCCTGCAACTGTGGAAGCACAGTGAGGACGTCGCTGGGAGAGTGCTCGGTATCGAAAAGCAGCCAGTCGAAACCGGACGGTGCGACGATTTCCGCTGCATAGCTGCCCGGAAGGCCGCACCACAGCCCGATCTGACTTTGACCGCCCCGGAGTTTTCGCTTGAACCTGTTGACGGGGAGTTCCATTAGATCCTCACACGAATGAGACGCCGATCGAGCCGACGGGGCCGTAGTCGGCCTGGATCACGTCGCCCTGGGCGATGTCCACAGGGCGGGTGAAAGAGCCGGCCAGCACGATTTGCCCCTTTTTCAAACCGCCGCCCACCCTATGGAGCTTGTTTACCAACCACGCGATCCCGGCTGCCGGATGGCCCATGATCGCTGCAGAAACACCGGATTCCTCGATAATGCCGTTCTTCGAGAGCGTCGCGCCCACCCAGCGAATATCGATGTCCATTGGACGAATGATGCGGCCCCCTACGACGATCGCCCCAAAAGCGGCATTATCAGCGATCGTATCGGTGATTGCCCTCGGAACCTCGGTGCGATAGTCGATGATCTCCAGAGCCGGGACTACGAATTCAGTTGCCCTCATCACGTCGTAGATCCGCGTACCGGGTCCCTCGAGATCCTCGCCCATCACAAAGGCGAGCTCGACTTCGAGGCGGGGCTTGATAAAAATGTCCGCCTTGATCTGTGCTCCGTCGTTGTAAAGGGCGTCATCGAGGATAACACCATAGTCGGGCTCGGTCATCTTGGATGCCATCTGCATCGCGCGCGACGTAAGGCCGATCTTATGGCCTACGACCCGAGCACCCTTCGCAGTCCGAGCTTCCGCCCACAGCGCTTGAATGTTGTAGGCATCTTCAAGCCCCAGACCGGGGTAGGTCTTGCTCGGTTGAACGATTGGCTTGCGGTCGGTTTCTGCCTTCAGAAGGGCGTTGGCCGCCTCTTGACGTTCCTGTTCTGTGATCATGTGTTCGGCTCTGTCGTTGGTTATTTAATTGGTGGACGCGGCAGCACGGCTTCGCCTGGCTCCATGACGTAGGTGTAGTCGAGCGAGAACCAGGGGCCGTCGACGTCCGGCTCGGACGGATGCGGTTCGTCATGGCGCACGAAGTCGCCGGTCAGGGCTGCGGTCACTCCAAACTGGACGTCGGAATCGATGTTCGGATCGCTTGGATCGAAGACCTGGGAAATCAGCGTCTTGTAACCCTGCTTGAAGATCAGGGCGTGAAGATGCGCTGGTCGGTACGGGTGACGTCCCTGCGCCTTAAGCAGTCGGCCGACGACGCCGTCGACCGGGATCGGGTATCCGACCATCTTCACGGTATTGAACCAGAAGCGGCCGTCGGCATCCGTCGTAAACTTGCCCCGAAGGTTCATCTCAGCCTGATCGGGATCCTGATTTTCATAGAGTCCAACAGGAGAAGCATGCCAGACGTCGACCTCGGCACCCGCGATCGGCCGGCCGTCCCGGTCTACCACTTTGGCGCGGACATAGAGTGGCGTGCCTGGCGTGTCGGAGCGGATGATCGTGCCGCCGTTTTCGACACGGGGAGAGTTCAGGCGCCAGAACGGGCCGAGAAGAGACTGCGAGGTCTCTGTCTGGCCGCTGTCGCCATTGTTCAAAAGGCAAACCAGCGAAGATACGCCGAGAGATCCGGCCATGAGAACAAACTCGTTGTGGCTGTCCGTCTGCAGTTGTCCGATCTCGTTTAGTATCGCCGTAGCTTCGCGGAACTCGACTTCGGACAATCTCACCTCCCGCACGAATGCATGGAGATGCTTCACCATCGCGATGAGGATCTCTCGCAGACGTGGATCCTCGGTTTTGTTCATCGCCGCGAGGACAGCAGGCGTCAGCTCGCTTTCGGTTTTTATGGCCATAGGGCTACCTCCCAATGATGGCGACTATTAAAAATAATCGATTATCTGTCAATGAATGCTACGACGACTTTTTCTGTCAGCGCGGAAAAAATCAGTCTAATATCAAGTTAATATATTGAATTTACTAGATTAAATCAGCGAAACAACGGGCCACGACTAACGAAAACGGGTTCATCTGCATTTTTCGTTGACATAAATAATCGTTTATCATATCGATCATCGACAGTTGATCAAAATCGCCAGGGAGTAGGGATGAGCTCGACCGACGACAGCGCCTCTGCGCCAATGACAGACGAGGAGACAGCGTCCGCGGGCTTTTCCGATGATGGCAAGAACACTATCGGAAGCCAGTTGGCATCGCGTCTCCGCGAGGCGATCATCTCTGGCGAGCTGGAGGCGGGCAGCAAGATCAATCTCGACAAGGCGCGCCGCACGTTCAACGTCAGCTTAAGCCCTCTGAGGGAGGGACTTGCCCGCCTCATCTCCGATGGCCTGGTGGAGTTTCAGGACAACCGCGGCTATCGCGTAGCTCCGATCTCGCTGGCGAATCTGGAAGAAATCACGACGCTCCGCGAAGAGCTCGAAGTCTTCGCCCTGCGGGAATCCATGCGTCTCGGTGATGTCGAGTGGGAGAGCAATATAATGCGCTCGCTCCATCGCCTGAACCGCACGGATCGAGATGCCTCACGGCCTGAGACGCTCGAGCAATGGGAGGCTCTTCACCGGGAATTCCATCTCACACTCATTTCCGGTTGCGGCAAACCGCTTCTGTTGCATTTCTGCGGTCTCTTGCTGAACCTGAATGATCGATACCGCCGGGTTTTCCTCATCAGGACTTCCGGCGACCGGAACGTCGGGCAGGAGCACAGCGAGATTGCGCAAGGGGCGGTTGCGCGGGATATCGAATACGCCAGCGAGAAACTGCGACAGCACATCCACCGCACTGGGACGAATCTTCGAAATCATCTCGCGACGAAAGGGATCGCGTGATGGCGGCGCCTGGATCAAAATCAGAGCAACAAATTGGCGTAGCGCACTTCTCCGCCATCTTCCTGACGCCGAGCGATTTTGCGAAGGCCGCAGCGCGGGCAGGCTTTTCCAGAATTGGACTGCGACTGAATCCGGCTTTTCCTGGAGCGCCGTACTACGAGCTGCCTGTCGGCGGCCACGCAGCGGACGAATTGAAAGCCGTACTGCGCGGCGAGGCGCTCGAGGTCTTCGATATCGAGTTCTTTGTCATCGCCCCCTCGTTCAACGCCTCGTCTCTGGAACCCGTAATGGCTGCGGCCGCCAACATCGGGGCCAAGCGACTAAGCGTGTGCGGCGACGATCCGGAGCAGAGCAGGCTGCAGTCGAACTTCAGCGAATTCTGCGGCCTTGCAAGCGGCTACGGATTGGCGGTCGATATCGAGAACATGGGTTGGCGGACGGTCAGAACGTTCGCTGACAGCGTCAATCTCCTGAAATCGAGCGGTGCGCCCAATGCCGGCGCACTCGTCGACGGAGTGCATTTCTTCAGGAACGGCGGAACGTTGACGTCGCTGCGCGCCGAGATCGACAGGGTCAAGCACGTCCAGTTGTGCGACGTCGCCGGACCCGCTCCGGGCACGGCCGAGGCCATGATCGCGGAGGCACGAGGCAAACGTCTTGCTCCCGGCGAGGGGGAATTGCCCTTAGGCGATTTGGTCGCCATCGCCGACGGGGCCGCATCGGTCTCAGTCGAAGTACCTCTTTCAGGCTCGGCGGACGCGGAGGAGCATTTGAAGCGCCTGTTCGAAGGGGCCGTACGAATATTTAAGCCGGATCAGTGATCCCGGCGCCGGCGAGGCGAAAGCCGCGCCGAGTGGAGGAAGCCAACACATGGGTTACACGTTTGATTTTGGTGCGGTCTTCGACCGCGCCCCGGAATTGTTTTGGGGTTCGCTTGGAACGTTGGGTCTCGCCTTCGCCGGGATGCTGCTCGCTCTCGTGATCGGAATCCTGGGCGTTGCAGTGAGAACGTCGAAGATCGCGTGGGTTCGCGCTCCGGTCATCGCGTTCGTCGAAGTCGTCCGCAACACGCCGTTCCTAGTGCAGATCTTCTTTATCTACTTCGCCCTTCCGCTTATGGGCATCCGCCTGAACCCGACGACCACGGCTGTCATCGCGCTGGGGATCAACGGAGGCGCCTATGCCATCGAGATCATCCGCGGGGGCGTTGAGAGCATCAGCAAGGGACAGATCGAAGCTGGTTTCGCGCTCGGGCTGCACAAGGCTGACGTCTTCCGCCTCATCGTTCTCAAGCCGTCACTGCGAGCGATTTACCCGTCTCTGACGAGCCAGTTCGTGATGCTGACCTTGACCACTTCGGTGTGCACCTCGATCGCCGCATATGAGCTGACATCCGCGGCGCAACGCATCGAGTCAGATACGTTCCGAAGCTTCGAAGTCTACTTCACGGTGACCGCAATCTACCTGGTCATCTCAAGCTTAATGATGGGAATCTTCGCTCTGATATCCCGTTCCTACTTCAACTATCCGACTCGATAGGAGGCGCTCATGGGTCCCATCGGCGAAAACGAGCTGTTCTTCCTCCTGCAGGGTCTGAAATGGACCGTATTGCTGGCGATCATCGGTTTCATTGGCGGAGGCGTGTTCGGCATTTTGATCGCACTTGTGCGCACGTCGAAGCATCAGTTCGCCCGGCTTGCATCATCTGGCTATATCGCGCTCTTCCAGGGCACGCCGCTCCTGATGCAGCTCTTTGTCGTCTACTACGGCGTTGCCTTGCTTGGCATCGACGTCAACGCCTGGGTCGCAGTCGCGATCGCCTTCACTCTCCACGCGAGCGCCTTCCTCGGCGAGATATGGCGAGGCTCGATTGAAGCCGTTCCCAAAGGGCAGACCGAAGCCGCGAACGCTCTTGGCCTGCATTACGTCTCCAGAATGAGGGACGTGGTTCTGCCACAGGCTTTGAAGATCTCAATGCCTGCGACCATTGGCTTTCTTGTGCAGCTCATTAAGGGGACGTCGCTTGCGGCGATCGTGGGCTTCATCGAGCTGACCCGCGCTGGCCAGATCATATCGAACCAGACCTACCGCCCGCTGCTCGTCTTCGGGATCGTCGGAATAATCTACTTCATGATTTGCTGGCCTCTCTCCCATGTCGGGAGCGGCCTCGAGAAACGGATGGCAAAAGCCGCCCGCTAAGCCTGCTTCGGGAGAAGCAAACAGCACAAGAGGAGGAAAGTGCAATGAATACCAATCGCAGGAAATTTCTCGGTCTAGCGCTGGCGACCGCTACCTTCGCCACCGTTGGCGCTGCGGCAGCCACCGCGGCATCTGTCGAGGAGATTAAGTCGAAGGGAACGCTCGTCGTGGGCATCCAAGGCGACAACGCGCCTTGGGGCTTTGTGAACTCGAGCGGCAAACAGGACGGCTTTGACGCCGACGTGGCGACGCTGTTCGCCAAGGAACTCGGCGTGAAAGTCCGGTTCCAGCCGCTCGCGGTAGCGAACCGTATTCCGGCGCTGACGACCGGCAAGGTCGATATTCTCTTCGCCACGATGGCGATGACGGAAGAGCGCGCCAAGTCGATCCAGTACAGCAAACCTTATGCGGCCAACACGATTTCACTTTATGCCGCCAAAGCCGACGCCGTGAAATCGACGGCCGACGTGGCTGGTTGGGAAATCGGCGTGCCGAAGTCCAGTTCGCAGGACAAGGCCGTAACCGACGCGGTCGGATCGACGGCCACCATTCGCCGCTTCGACGATGACGCGGCCACTATCCAGGCCCTGATCTCCGGACAGGCAAAGGCGGTTGGTGGCAATCAGTTCTACGGGCAGAGGCTGGATGCAGCCAGCGCCGGCACCTATGAACGAAAGATCGACTTCCTGACGACTTACAACGGCGTGGGAACGCGACTCGGCGAGAAGGACTGGAACGAGACCGTCAACGCGTTCCTCGACAAGATCAAGGGCAACGGCGAACTCGCGGCCATCACCAAGAAGTGGATGGCAATCGATCTTCCCACGTTCCCTGAATCCATCCCCAACATCCCGTTTACGGTCAAGTAAAGCATAAATGGAGGGCGCCGTGCTCAATTCCCCCAACGATCATTCGACCTTGATATCCCTTGATAAAGTGGAGAAATGGTACGGTTCCTTCCACGCCCTGAAGAACATCAATCTATCGGTTCGCAAGGGAGAGAAGATCGTCCTTTGCGGACCGTCCGGTTCCGGCAAGTCTACCTTGATCCGTTGCATCAACGCTCTTGAATTGATTCAGGACGGCAATATCGTGGTGGAAGGTCAATTGCTGGACGGCACCACCAAGGCGGTCGACGCCATTCGACGTGAAGTCGGAATGGTTTTCCAGAACTTCAATCTGTTCCCGCACATGACCGTCCTGCAAAACTGCGCGCTTGCACCCATGAGAGTGCGGGGCGCAAGCCGTGCCGACGCAGAGAAGTTGGCGCGAAAGTATCTCGACCGCGTTCGCATCCTCGATCAGGCGGAAAAGTATCCAGCACAACTCAGCGGCGGGCAGCAGCAGCGCGTCGCCATCGCGCGCGCCCTGTGCATGGAGCCGAAAGCGATGCTTTTCGACGAGCCCACATCCGCCTTGGATCCCGAAATGGTCAAAGAGGTTCTCGACACCATGATCGGCCTCGCAAGAGACGGCATGACGATGATCTGCGTGACCCATGAGATGGGCTTCGCCCGGCAAGTTGCCGACAGGGTCATCTTTATGGCTTCCGGAGAGATCGTCGAGGAGGCGGAGCCCGAAATCTTCTTCAAGAACCCCAAGCATGACCGGACGAAGGCATTTCTCGGCGATATCCTTGCGCATCACTGATCGAGCAGAGACATGGACAACACCAAATTCCTGGTCGGCTTAATCGGCGCCGACATCCAGATGTCAAAGTCGCCGGCGCTCCATGAAACGGAAGGGCGCCACCTGGGACTTGATTACGAGTACGAGCTAGTGGACCTGGCAGCGCGCGGATTGCCTCCTTCCGCGCTGCCAGATCTTCTGAACGAACTGGAAAGCCGCGGCTTTGCGGGAACCAACGTCACCCACCCGTGCAAACAGACCGTGTTAGCTCACCTGACGCGCCTGTCCGAAGATGCTGAGATGCTTGGAGCCGTAAACACGGTCGTGCTTCAGAACGGCGAGCGGATCGGACACAACACCGACTGGTATGGCTTCTACAAGAATTTCGAGCGCGGCTTGCCCGGCGTCGCGAAGGCTCATGCCGTTCTGCTTGGCGCTGGTGGTGCTGGGGTGGCCGTCGCGCACGCTGCCGTGAAAGTCGGCATAGAAAAGCTCTCGATCTTTGATCAGGACGAGCGCCGCGCCTCCACTCTCGCCGATCAGCTCAACGAGAGATTTTCAGGAGAGGTCGCGAAGCCGGTCAGAGACGTCGGTGCTGCGCTCGCCACCGCAGATGGCCTGATCCACGCCACGCCGACTGGTATGCGAAGCCATCCGGGGCTTCCGATAGATCCCGATTGGATACAGCATCATCATTGGGTGGCGGATATCGTCTATATGCCTTTGGTGACCGAGCTCCTTGCGTTGGCAAAGCAGAAGGGCTGCCGAACGCTCCCAGGCGGAGGAATGACCGTATTTCAAGCGGCCGCAGCCTTCGAGCTTTTCACAGGCCGGTCGCCTGATACGGAACGAATGTCGCGCCATTTCGACGAGCTGTGCCGAGTGGCAGCCTGATCAGGGGACTACTCCATGCCGCATATTATCATCGACTACAGCCGAGGCGCCGCGCAACGCATCGCCATCGACGAGTTGACCCGCGCGGTTCATCGCCGAGTCCGCGACGGAGGGATGGTCAAGCCAACCGTGGTCCGCACGTTCGCTAGAGAAGCCACCGTCTCCTGCGTCGGCGACGAGCATCCCGACAATCACTTTGTGCAGATAATTGTACGCATGGCCCCAGGCCGTCCTCCGGAGGTCAAACGAGAGCTGCTGAAATCGGTGCTCGAAGCTGCGCGTGACGTCGCGGCTTCCGCACTGGAAACCGGTCGGCTCGGGCTTCGCGCAGATCTCTACGAATCCGACCCAGACTTCGCATTTCAGGAAATAGCGTTCGCCTGATCCGGGCAGCGCCGAACAAGGACAAATGTAATGAGCCTCATCTACGTTCTCAACGGACCAAACCTAAATCTCCTCGGCAAGCGCCAGCCACATATCTATGGGCACGAGACATTGGTTGACGTCGAGGCGGACTGCCGCAAGTTGGCGTCGGAGCTGGGGCACGAGATCCGTTTCCATCAAAGCAACCGCGAATACGAGATCATCGACTGGATCCACGAAGCGCGCGAGGACGGCGCTGGCATCGTCATCAACCCGGCTGCGTTCACTCACACGTCGCTCGCTATCCTCGACGCACTGAATACCTTTGAAGGCCCCGTGATCGAGATCCATATCTCCAACGTCCACAAGCGCGAGAGTTTTCGCCACCACTCCTTCGTGTCCCACCGGGCCGACGGCGTCATCGCAGGTCTCGGCACCGAAGGCTATCAACTCGGCATCCGCAGAGTTGCGACCATGCTCAAGCTTGAGAGGAAGGACTGATAGCGATGGCGAACCGGGTCAAGCTAGCGGTCCTTGGGGCGGGGCTAATCGGCAAGCGTCATATCAAGCACGTGATGGAAGAGCCGGCCGCAGAGCTGACGGCAGTTGTGGATCCCACGCCAGTCGGCCAAGCGATCGCTAGTGAGGCTGGTGTCAGATGGTTCCCCAGTTTTGCCGACATGATGATTTCCGAGCGCCCCGACGGAGTCATCATCGCGACGCCTAACCAGGTGCATGTCCAAAATGGGTTGGAAGCCGTGGAGGCGGGCGTACCAGCGCTGATCGAAAAACCGATCGCGGACGACATCGCTGCCGGCGAGAAGCTTGTGCAAATGGCTGAGGCCAAAGGCGTGGCGCTGCTGACGGGACATCACCGCCGGCATAATCCGATGATGCAGAAAGCGAAGGAGATCATCGACAGCGGGACGCTCGGTCGGATCCTGATCGTGAATGCGATGTTCTGGCTGTTCAAGCCGAACGAGTACTTTGACATCCCCTGGCGGCGAGAGCTTGGAGCGGGGCCGGTCTTCCTCAATCTAATTCACGACATCGACAACCTCCGTTTCCTTTGCGGCGATATAAACGCCGTACAGGCCCGTGAATCCAACGCAGTGCGAAGCAACGCCGTTGAGGAAACCGCGGTCATCCTCATCGAGTTCAAAAGTGGTGTTCTCGGTACTGCTTCCGTGTCCGATTCCGTTGTCGCGCCGTGGAGTTGGGAGATGACCACGGGAGAAAATCCCGCTTACCCGAAAACCGAAGAGACTTGCTACATGATCGGCGGAACACACGGGTCTCTGGCCGTGCCGTCGCTGGAAATATGGAGCAGTGCCGAAAAGCGAAGCTGGACCGCGGCATTTGAGCGCGACAGAGCCCCATTCGAAAACAAGGACCCGCTTGTCATGCAGATCCGTCAGTTCTGCCTCGTCATTCAGGGCAAGGAAGCTCCTTTAGTCAGCGGTCGCGAAGGCTTGGAGACATTGAAAGTTATTGAGGCCGTCAAACGGTCGGCCGCCATGGGAGGACGCGTCGTCCTCTAACCAGAAGTTAAGGCAAACGGCAAGAAAACACGTAGCTGTTTCATGATAGCTCCTGCGTCCCAATAGCCCGGAATCCGCGAAGACGCTCTGGTCGATCGGCACGCGGTGTTGTCTCGATAGTCCATCAGCGTTGGAGGCATATTTCGCCTACGCAAGCTGCTTACAGCGGGAGAGGCTAAGACTTCTGGAATTGAAACTGATTCTCGAGAAACGCATCGTATGGTACAGCTCCAAGTTGCTTGCATACTATGTCAGATTCGAAGGTTCCGGAACATCAAATCCGAGGTTTCGAATGAAAAGCAACGAAGATAGGCCCTAAACGGGAAGGCGACGAAAATTGTCTACATAACAACAGTTTAGGAGCTCTGAGCTAAGCGTTGATCGTTCGTATCCCTTCAAGGCGGCCAATATTGCTAATCAGACTCCGCTGATTTCATGATGGAGTACGGATCGGCTCCGATCGCTCTACTGACCTTCACAAACTCCGCTGCGTCGAGGCGCCGTTCGCCCAACTCAAATTTTGAGACGAATGTTTGGCGTTGGCCTATCCGCTCGCCTAGCTCAGCTTGCGTAACGTTCGCGGCTTTTCGAGCTGCAATGAGGCCGTCAATCATCCGGCCATAAACAATCGCGTGAAAGGAAGACAAGTTTGACCGCCAGTTGAAGAAAAAACCGGCAACTCCAATAAACCCAGTTTTCGGATACCCCAAAATAGGGTATCAATCAGGGGTGGCAGGGAGAACGGTCATGGAATTACGCCAGCTATCCTACTTCGTTGCGGTGGCCGAGGAGCTGCATTTCGGCAGGGCGGCGGCAAAGGTGCATATCGCCCAGCCGGCCCTGTCGAACCAGGTGATGGCGCTCGAGAAGGAACTCGGCGTGCAGCTGTTCCTCCGCACGACACGCCGGGTGGAACTGACCAGGGCAGGGGCGGCCTTTTACGAGCGATCGGTCAGGATCCTCAGCGAAGTCGACCTGTCGACCGAGATCGCCCGGTCGGTTGCCGGCAAGACAACCCGCAAGATTGCGATCGGTACCGTCTATCCCGCCACGATCGGCGTGCTGCCGTCGTTCCTTGCGCGCATCGCCCGCAAATATCCCGATACCTGCCGATCCCAGAGTGCCAGCGCACGCGACAATTCCTGCGCCTTGCCGAATTCGAGGCGCTCCAGTGCGCCTTCGAGGTCGCCCAGCCGGATTGCGCAGGCGGCCGCCATTTCCCCAACGCCCTGCGTCTCGCGAGCAATTCGTCGGAGCTCGGTCGTATCGAGCCCCTGACCCACCATGGCGGAAAAGGTCAAGAACGAGGCATCAAAACCTGAAAGGGCTGTTTGCCACTGTCCGCGTTTAAAGGCGACCACAGCTTCAAGGCGCTTGAAGCGTGCGTAGCGGTCCGGTGCGATCGCACGGTCGAGCAAGCCAAGCGCGGTCGTGCAGTCGCACGCAGCAGCCTCCAAGTTCGAAGGTTCGCCGCTCATGGTAAGTGAACTCCCTGATGTAATCCCCAGATGATCGGCCGACCGAATGCGTCCCAGCAATGTTCGGGCGAGCCCATATCGACATTTATCCACATTCCAAGCCGCCGCGTTGGACGTCCTTCTTCTCCGCCGTTGGAAGCTCACTATTTCGATTATAGCCTCGATCTGGAGCGTCGAGATGGACGACGATCTGCATTGCCACCCACGAAATCGAAACCCTTCCTCCCGAACGCGACGAGTGCTTCGGTGATGGTGCGATGGCCTGTCTCCGTTGCGGCCGATCCTGCTCGTTCATGGACCATGATGGCTGTGGCATCTGCGAGGAATGCCTTGCCCCGTGAACGGCTCGCATCGACGCGAACGGATTGCGATTGAACGAGATCGATTGCTCCGGGGTGTGGCTCTGATGCCAATCAGGCGGTTCTCGATCGGTAAATGCGGCCGCGCTTGATACGCAGAAGTTTTAGGAAGAGGTCCACTGCTTCCGGCTCGGTTTTGAAGACATGCACCACGCGCTGGCCACGGCTGTCGATGCGCCTCCAGCAACGGATCAATGACGTCTCGCCGAACAGCGTCGGCTAGATCGACAGTATCGCACCCCTCGGTCACAAGATCTCGCAGTCACGGTTGCCTCCTTCCGGTAGCGCGATTAGCCTCAGACAGTGAGCGGAGGAGCAAAACGAGACCAGCGCGCTGATTCTCGGTGGTGCCTTCTAATATACTCTCCATAAAGTAGACCCGCTGAACAGGTTGCATATTTGCGCGCACACTCTCGTAAATTGGGTTGGAGGGGATAGCGTGGTGTATGTCAATGCAATTGGCGCAATATGCTTCGGAATTGTCGTCGGATGGGTGACGTACCGGACAATCCGGCGTCAGAAGCAGGCAGTTAATCTGTCCGATATCGCGGCTGTACTTGGAGCAATTGGTGGTGGCGCGGTCACGGCTCTTTTTTCCGGCGATATGTTCTCTTTTTATAGCATCGGTCTGCTTTTGGGATTCTTCGGCTACCTTATCGTCGGAACCTTTTTCCTGAGCAGCAGCGACTGGCTCGGCGGCGGCGATTGATGTTCTAACGCCTGGAGGTCCTCGGCGATGTGGTACAGCGACTGGAGAGTGTGGGCTGTTGTCGCAGCCCTCGGCCTTTTGGTTCTTGTCTTTGCTATTATTCGATTTTTTGTCCGAAGGCGGGACGCCGAGATCCTGATCGGACGCGACGTGAAAAGTCTTGACGACGATGATGAAGGCGGGGTCCGTGGTCGTCCGCGGGACGCGTCCCGGGGGACGCGTCGACCGCGGCCTCCCTCCACGGGAGAGGACGCTTTTCGCCATGGTAGAGATATGGCGTTGCCGCGCCCCGAACCCGATCGCTCGCCGCGGCCGACGGAGAAACGCAAGGCGAAACTTGATCGCACGCCGCCGCTCTATCCAGCTGGACCGGCTTCGGACCCACGCGACGATCAGGCAATGCAGAAGCCGACGGACGACAAGGATATTGGGGAGAAGTTGGGAAGCCGGATCCCAAAGGTGATAATAACCGGTGCCGGCTCCGAAAACATCGTAGTCGATGGAGGCCCGCTGAAACGCTTCGTCAATGTCGAAGTCCTCAATTCCGCCGGCGCCAATATTCGCTCGGCAGGTGAGATTGGTCCAGACCGCCTTTTTGTCATGCGGCTCGCTATTTCAAGCCTGTCCCTGACCTCTCTTGTCCGCAATCCGCAGGAATTTCCGGAAGAGACCATTCCGAAAGACTCGTTTATCGATATCGTCGTCACCAGCGCTGAATTCGAAGTTGCGACAGATGGGGAGTCCTTCGCACAAAGTGCTGTCGGAATGCTCTTCCTGCCGGGCGATGGCGGACCAGCAACCCTCAACGGCAAGCAGTCGATCGATTTTCGCGCGAAAGCGTCGATCGCCGGAAAAGGCTATTGCCACATCGTCTTCAAGTTCCGGGGTGCGATTATCCAATCCTTTCTGCTGACCAAGGCTTCCGAAGTCGCTGGTGGCAGAGGTGAGATCACCGTCGACGTCGAATTTTCTCTCGGCGGCGACATGCCGCCAAAAGTTCCTGAGGTCCCCGAGCGTGACCGCCTGAGTATGCTGACATCGATGCGCAAGGAGGGTTTCAATCAGCTTATCATCTCGGGACGGGACGGCAGCGACGCCACGACTGCAGTCTTCAACATTGACGGCAAGGGCTTGAGCAAGACGATATGGGAATTGCGCGGCGCCTTAGAGAACCGCGCGGCAACCGCCCGCAGGCGCTCGAAGGCGGATCTCGAACGGGACTTGAAGGAGATCGCACCGCTCGGCGCGAAACTGTTCAATCAATTGCCAGCCCAACATTTTAAGACCCTGATGCCGCTCTTGAACCGTAAGTTTGATGGCGTCATCCACGTCGCGCGAGCCAATTCTGCCGAGTTCGTCGCGCCCTGGTCGCTGGTCTATGACATTCCCCTGACCGGCAAGACGCCGATCGTCTGCGAAGTCGTTTCCAACTGGGATGGCCGCTCCGACCTTGTGAGCGGGGACGTCAGACAATGCCCACACGGTCCACATGGGAAGGATGTGCTGTGTCCCTTTGGGTTCTGGGGCATGCGCTACGCAATAGAGCAGCTTGTGTCGACCGAGCACCCGCAAACGGCGATCGACGTCTACGAGGATTGCAAGATTATGGCGGTTCAGACGCTATATGACGTCGATTTGGCGTCCCTGTCAGCTCATCTTGCTTCCCTGACCAAGATCATCTCGGCGCGTTTGCCAGGTGCGACCGTTTCGATCCAGAAGTCGAAAGCCTCCCTGGAGACCACCCTCTGGCAGGACATGCCGATCCTCTATTTTTATTGTCACGGGGAGCGGACGAACCCGTCCGATCCCGACGTCCATCTCGGTATCGAACGGGGGCAACTCATAACGGCCAATGACCTGAATAGCTGGGCTTGGTTTTGGATGTTTCAACAGGGTGCAATGATGTGGCAAAAGACACATCCACTTGTCTTCATCAATGCCTGTAGTTCGGTCGGGATTTATCCCGAAACCCTCATGTCCTATGTGGACGTGTTTATCGGACGGTTGCAGGCAGCCGGCGTCATCGGCACTGAAATCAAGGTCCATCAGAAGCTTGCGATGGAGTTTGCGGAGACGTTTTTCACACATCTCCTCCTGCCGGGCAATACTGTCGAAACCGCACTCCGGGCGCTGAGGCTCGACTATCTAAAGGAGGGAAATCTCTTCGGGCTGGTCTACACGCCCTATTGCTGGGCCGATCTACATCTTTCTATGCTCAGGCCTGGAGCAGATAACGGCCCGTGACAGTCCCTGGATGCACAAGGACTTCGCGGCCATTCACGCGGGAAATCCTATTTGCTGATTTCTCGAAGCTGTAGAATGCGAGGTCGAGCAAAGCCTGCGCTACCGCTCCGCCATCATGCTGTGTGGTGGTCGACTCAACACCAATTTAGTCGATTCATTGAAGAATTCGCTGTTGTGGGTAGTGCAATGACAATGGTTTAACGCGAGATGCACGCGGCCTCAGTAAACGATCACCACTTCAACATAGGCGACCGACAGGCAAATGTTGCGAAAGAGCGTCTGTACATACGATGCCGCAAAAGTATACAGATCTTCCCTTTTCAATTTATATTTGTATGGTAGTCTTTTGCCTGGGGAATTTCTTTGCATACGTCAATATTGACTCGGCGTTCGTCGCTGAGGCCGTCGACTTGTTGCTGCGAGGGGGCGATGAACCTTGGAAAGTATTTATTCGTGCATCTGTCTATCCTCTCGTTGAGCGGATGTGGAACCTTCGTCCCTGACCTGAGAGACTGGCCGAACAATGCGACCGATGCTCAAAGCGAAGCGATGGTTCAGGGCATTGTGCGCGCGATTCGGTGCGAACTGCGTAACGCGGTGACCGCGACTGTCGACGCCGATATCAGGTCGGCGGAGGAGAACAAGACGGCTCCGTCCTCAGAATTCCTCAACAATTGGGGTGCAGAGGTCGCGCTAACTTTAACGGTGTCTGAAAAGACGAACATTGCGCCCGATTTCAGTTGGACGCCTCCCGCGAGCTCGGCCAATATTTTCACCCTGGCAGGTGGAATCGGTGGTTCTGCGGAAGCTACCCGCATCGAAAAGATGAACTTTTTCTATACGATCCGTGATTTGTACTTGCGATCGGGCGAACGATGCGAGTTCAAGCGAGACCCCTCACTGGGGTCCCTTCTCATCGTGAGCGATCTGAAAATTGGCAGTGTGCTGAACTCGCGCATAAACGCCACAGCGTTGGGACAAGCCCCAGGGCCATCCGAAGGCAAGCAGAACGTTCTTTCACATCAGGTCACGTTCGAGGTTGTCTCAGCTGCAAATCTCAATCTCGCATGGACGCTCGAGCGTGCCAGCATCAATCCCGCAGGGGACCTGTTTTCGACGAATCGACACCGAACCCATGATTTGCTCGTGACCTTCGGCCCACTGGACGGTGCTCAAAACGGGCAATCACTGATTGCCATAGCTGAACAATCTCATACTACGTCTCAAATTGCGAGCGGCGTGGCAAGCGGCTTTCGGACAGCGCTATTTCGATAGGAGGAATCTGTGACAACGAAACCGCGAAAATCTAAAGGAGTGAAAACCAGACAGAAGCGTAGCGACGACCAAGATAGCGGAGCGTCAAAAGCCGAGGCTGGGCAGTCCGATGCTACCGAACTATACACCAAACTCTCCAATGCAGCTGAAGCTTTGGTCAATAGCAATGCTGTCATTCTGGAGACTGAAGATAGCGACGATACGATGGTAGGCCGTGTTGCAAGATGTGGCAAGCCTGCGGTGCAAATTCGGGTAATGCCGGATGGTTCACGACTAGAGTGCTACCTCCAGTCTGACTGCACCTATGCGGGATGCGTGCCAGTTCGTTGAAGCATGATGGAACCAATCGCAGCCGTAGCCGTCATATAAATTGCCCCATTGACGGAAAATCTTCTGAGCAAACAGCGAGCCCGCTCTTGTTCTACCGGCATCAACCCGAACGACACCGGAGACTCCGGGGTAGAGGCGACGGATCGTCCGGATGATACGCGGCGGTGAAGTATCCGGTTTGGTTTGCAGGAGCCGGGATCAAGCACCGGGGCACGGGTCTCGTCCATGAACAGCTTGGTCGAGCACGTCAGACCGGCAATCAAGTCAACTCTTCCTGTGCAACGATTAGACCGTTGTGACACCCCGTCGGCGGCGCGTCGTCAGTAGAAAGACAAACTACATCGACCTGGCGCGCTGCGCCGGCGGCTAGGGCACGTCCTGAGATCGATGAATCAATCGTGATGTGACAGCGACATGTTTGGCTGATTCAAATCCCTCCATTGATGGAGGTGGTTCGATGGCCAGAGCGCTCAGTGATGATCTTCGGTTGCGGGTTCTAAAAGCTTCGGACGAGGGCATGTCGGCACGGCAGGCGGCGGCCCGTTTCGGAGTAGGCGTGTCGAGCGCAATCCGCTGGATTGCGCGGGCCAAGATTGGCGAGTTGGCGCCGCGGCCGCAGGGTCGTCGCCGCGCCTCCAGCCTGGATGCGAACGAGGCCTTTATCGTTGGGCTGATCGAGGAGCGCAAAGACATCACGCTGAACGAGATGGTGGAGCGGCTTGCCATCGAGCAATCTGTGCAGATCAGCCGCAGCGCGCTCGGCGCCTGGTTGCAGGGGCGAGGCTGGACATTCAAAAAAAGTCCGCTCATGCATTGGAGCAGGAGCGGCCCGACATCCTGAAACGACGCCAGGACTGGTTCGACGGGCAGCCCGATCTGGAGCCAACGAAGCTCGTTTTTATTGATGAGACCGGCTTGTCGACCAAGATGGCCAGACTGCGCGGCCGTGCTCCACGAGGCCAGCGTTGCCGGGCCGGGGTGCCGCATGGCCACTGGAAGACCACTACCTTCACCGGCGCACTGCGACTGACGGGAATGACTGCCCCTTTTGTGTACGACGGCGCCATGAACAGCACCGTGTTCCTGGCCTATGTTGAACAGGTTTTGGTCCCGACGTTGTCGCGAGGGGACGTCGTTATCATGGATAACTTGCCTGCACACAAGGGTGGCGGTGTACGCGATGCGATCGAGGCAGCAGGCGCAAGCCTTCTCTACCTTCCGCCCTATAGTCCCGATTTTAACCCGATCGAGAACGCCTTTGCCAAGCTCAAGGCGCTGCTGCGTGCCAAAGCGGAGCGAACCGTCAGCGCGCTATGGGACACGGTCGGATCAATCCTACACCTCTTCACAGCGGCCGAATGCGCAAACTACTTTAGCGCAGCCGGATATGAACCGGATTAAACAGGATCTGCTCTAGCTTATGTCGACGACATGCCGATCCGCATTTCTGGCCAGAAAGCGGGCTTTCGTGGTCGAAGCAACACCGCCACCCTGGAAGAAGCCTTCAATCGTCTGCCAGAGCTTCGAATGCTTCGGCTCGCATCGTGCCGTGGAGCAATTGAACCAGAAGGTCGTGCTTTCACCGCCTGCCAGCGGCGCGGCCTCCACGGCCCGGATATATCCTTTCACGACCTCGGGCTCGGGATTATGGTGTTCGCCATCGCCGCAATAGATGTAGTGGCGGGCACGGATCTTCTCGACGAACACCGTAGAATAGCTGTTGTGCGCTCCATGATGGGGCACCTTCAGGACATCGACGTCGAGCCGTTTGTCGTCGCCGATAAGGTTGGCTGCCGTGAGGTATTTCATAAGGCTCTCATCGCCGGCGTCTCCCGTCATCAGGATCCGCCGACCATCGCCTTCAACGAGCAGCACGAGAGACGCCAGGTTGGGGGGCGTAACGTCCCCTTCGATCCCTTTCGTATTCTGTTGGATCCGTCGAGCAAGCTCGGTCGGCGACAGCCCGTTGCGCAGATCGTCGATGTCCTTGCGGTGGCTCTCGCGCAGTTTTCGCAGATATGTCTCGTTGCCCTTCAGCCATGCAATCCACTGCTTACGAAGCTCTTTGAGTTCGACCTTTGTCGGGCCGAGGACCGTAATTTGCATGGAGCCGAGCGCGATCGGATCCTTAGGACGCGCCACCATCATTGCGCCATTGACGTCCGGGTTCAAGGGAATGCCGAGCTGGTCGTCACCGACCCGCCAGTTGACTTCGATCGCGTCGCCGACACTCAGGGCCAGCATCTCGGCACGTTCGGCGGCTCTGGCCGCCTCGGATGTGCCGAGTCCCGCCGCGTTGAGGCCCGCAAGCGCATTGGCGCTTGCGGCAAGCGCCCCATCGAGCTTGATGTCTTCGCTGCGAGCGATATCCTCGAGAAATGCGTTGTGCCAGATCGCGCGAACCTCCGGCGGTCGCGGGGCTGCGGGTTGTTTGAACGGCATGCCGTTGCTCTGCATATGGTCGAATACCCGCCATTTCACCTCGTCGTCCAGCAGCCGCAAGACACCGCCGATATGGTCGCGGTCGATATGCGATACATAGACGACGTCAATGGCTTTGCTGGCATGGCGCAGGGCGGCAAGCGGTGCGGCGATAAACGTATCGTAAGCGTCCGGAAGCCCTGCATCCGCCAGCATTCGCTTGTCGTCGCTCGATGTGATCAGCAGGCAGTCGCCGCTGGCCGCCGGAAATACCTCGATACGCATCAGCGAGCGCCTTTCATCTGTTGTTGAAGTCGATCGGTGAGGTCGTCGACGGGCTGGATCATGCGGAGGACCTCCCGAAGGCAGGCGGTAAGATCGACGACGCCAAAACCTGAGCCGTTGTTCCATTCGTAGCCCGATCCCGGCAGAGGCTGGGACGTCCGCTGGATGATCCCGCCGATCTGGGCGGCGGTGAGCTCCGGGTTCAGCGACAGCATTAGCCCGGCAACCCCGGCGACGTAGGGGCTTGCCATGCTGGTGCCCGTCATCTCGATCCATTTGTTATCCGGATCGAAGCCGCAGGCGGCAACGATTTTTGTCCCTGGAGCGGCAATCTCCGGCTTCATCCTGCCGTCGCGGGTCGGCCCCTGGCTCGAGGAGACATTGATCCTCTCGCGCGTTTCGTCGAGATTTGCCACGCCGATCACGCGCGGGCCGCAAGCAAGCGAGCTCAGTGTCGAATGGTCGACGAACGTGGCGGGCCCGAAAAAGGACGGTAGCCGCCATTGCGCCCGAATGCGTCCTCGAACCGGGTCGTCACGTTCGATCCAGGCATTGTAGCGTCCGTTTCGCACGACTTTACCTGTAAGACGTATTTTCCAGGCGCCGGCCGTAATTCCAACGATCGGATCGGCCATGTATGGGCTTAGATAGATCGAGATTCGGTTATCACCGTTTTTGGGATCGGTAAGCACATTGTAGATCGACACGACAGTGCAATCGGCAAGCAGAAGGTTTTCGACCCTCTGGCCGGGCGAAACGGGACCGATGCGCATTCCTGTCGGCGAAAGCAGCTCGACGTCGAATTCGTCCTGAGCACTGTACCAGATCTCCAGCTCGTTTTCGGAAATGTCCTCCACACCGTCGCCGACGACCAGCCATTCCAGGTCACGTCGCAAAGCAGCCGATGGGATGTGGCCGCTCGAGTGCACGCGACCCGACCAGAAACCGGTGTCGCCTTCATATTCAGGCGCCTCCTGTCCGGCATTTCCCGCAGCAACGCAAATCGACCGCCCGGGTTCGGTCATCGACACGTCGATCCAGCGCGACAGGAAGCCAGAGGCATCGTGCGGGCCGCCGTTCGTGCCGAGACTGATGTTGATCGATATCGCTTCGATATCCGGCCTGGCCTCGGCCAGCGCGAAGAGGTAAGACATGGCATCGACAATGCAGGTCGTGTCGTAAAACGACTTGCTGCGATCCTGGTCCTCGTCGGGAAGCGATATCAGCACCGCCGCAATCTTCGCTTTCTTGCAAAGTCCCGACCGACCTGCCGCGATGCTGGCGACATGGGTGGCATGGGAGCCACGAATTTGCTGGGACTGCGGCGCCAGATCGTAGGGAGAGACCCTCGCCGCCTTTGCCTCCTTCAACGCGAATGCAATGTGTCCGGCAGTCAGTTCGGACCCTCGCCCCTTTGTCTTTCCGGCCCTGTCCTCGGAGACGGGAAGGTCGGGTGGATCGAAAGCATCGCCGCCCTGATCCCATATCGCTATGACGCGCGAATTGCCCGCTTCGTCCAGGAAGTCCTCGTGCGCGAAATCGATGCCGCCGACATCGATGATGCCGATCAAGACGTTCTCGCCGATATTGTCGATTTTTTGATCGTGTCCGCCGACGGTGAGGGAGCCTTCGTTGAACTGCTGGAAACGATGCGCCGATGGCTCCTGGCCTTTGTTGCGGGCCACATGAGGGTTCGGCGCGGAGAGCGTCTCGGCGAGTTCGATTGCCTGTACGACAGGGTCCGAATCCAGCTTGTGCAGGTCCGACACGCGGATCGTGGCGGTGCCAACGCGTCCATTTCGGCGCGTGACCATGGCCGGCGTCTTCGCACTTTCCCGGTTGAGGAGAACGAAGACGTTCACCTCGACGTCCTTTGCCAGCTCAACCTGCTTTGGGCCGCGCGAAATCCTGTCTATGATATGCTTCGATGCCTTCACGCTGTCGCCGGCCGTCAGATTGGCGAGATCCGGGACGGCAAGTTTTTGCGCAGCGGGTTTCAACCGCACCGCGCCGTTCTGCTGCGCGCGAACGGCGTTAACGCTGGAGTCGCCGTTTGCCACGCAACGCAGACGACTGTTGAGTTTGCGCATCCGGTCGAGTGGGTTGACCACCTCCACCTCCTTCAAATAGTGCCAGAGCTTGTTGGTGGTATCAGACCTTCAACAATCCACTTCAGCGCGCCGTTGATCAGGTTTGCCAGCCTCGCCCCAGGGACCGCCGCACGCGCCTGCGCGACGGTTCTCGCGTTCGCGAGATAGCCGGCGGAAAGCCGGTACGGTCCCTTTCCGGGACCGATCTCGGATGCATAGACGTCCTTCTTCGCAATCTCGAAGCCTTCTTCAAACCATCTTTGCGGATCCGAGGTCTCGGCCGCGGTGGGGTCGGCTGGTGGTAGCGTGGCAGCTGCGGCTATTGCGGCTGAAGCCGGCCCGCTGTCGCCGAGCATGCCGTCCCATACGGCATGCTGGCTCGGATCGTCGGCAAGCCCGATGTCGACGAGCTCGCCGTTTCCGCCCCTGTCTCCGTCCGGCAGGTCCTTGGAAAAGCGCTGCGTTGCGTGCAGGGGTTGATGCGCGTCGCCGAGCAGATGCAGCAACCAGACGAGATCGAAGGATTTGAGGTCCTCGGAGGATTTTGGATCCGATAGCGCGGCTGGCAGTACCTTGATTTGCGAGAGGGCGTTCACCGCCGGTGAACCCTTGGTCTGCGTTCCATCCTGCGAAAAGGGAATGTCAAAGTAATGCCAGTAGTCGTGGATCAGGTGATCGACGGTGCCGAGGTTTCTGCTGGCCTGAGGGCTGCCAACCGGGTCATCGCTCCCGCCCTGATAGCAGCCCGGCGCTCCGAGCGTCCTGCAGCTGAGCTCCGCCTTGATGTCGTCGGCCCAGACCGCGGCATTGACGAAGGCGGCCTGCGCGACCTCGTCGGCCGGCAGTCCCTCCATGCCCTTGATCCAGAGAGGATAGGCAAGATGGTGCTTTATCAAACCATCGACCTTTGCGTGCACCGCAGGGGTAAGTTTGCCATAGGCCAACGCGGCGATTTCCTTGTGGCCCATGTCCCACCAGGCGAAGGCCTGGCCGGATGCGAGCGAAAAAGCGGATGCGAGAACGATCCCAAGGCGCCGCACGATCCCTCCCAGCGAAATGGTTGCGCCATCATGATTTCACAAACTGTGCGCGAGTCAAGCGTACCGTGGGTGAATAATGCGCAGTCTTGGTAGCGCAGATCATTGAAAAGCAGCCAAACCGTCAGTCAAAACATCGATTTACATCATATTTATGAAGTGTAATCATGTAACCTATCCACCGACACCGAACACGTTACTCTCCGCATAGAGATTTCTAATCGCACAATTATACAAAAATCACACAATGAAATTGATGTATTTTGATTTTCGGTATCGAATGGGATGGAGATCGATTTCGAGGTGCGGCAGGGTTTTTATATTACTGGGTGGGGGACATCACGGTGGAATGGACGGCAGCGCGCGGTCGCGCCAAGGCGTTGTGGGCGCTCTTCATCTCGCCCTGCCTTATGGTGCTTCGCTACACGGCGGCGGCTCAGGACTACGCCCTTCCAGGCACCACCGCTCGAGTTGAAGGTCACGAGACATCCGCTCGATGCCGCTCACGCCGAGACACTGGAGCTCCTGAAAATATCCAGTTCACCCGAAACGGATGCCAAGTCGCGCACGCTCGCTATCAAGATGCAGAATCTCGCGGCGACCGCGCGGCTCGACCCTGAACAGTCCGCGCTTCTGCGGGCCGACTTCGGAAAACTCCTGGCGCGCGCCAATGTCAGGTCGAACATCTCGCCCTTCGACATCCAGAAAGCGGCTCTTCGATGAGATCGAGATGAGGGACAGTAGCGAGGAAGCCCTTCTGGCGCTCAATGAGAGTCAGTTTCCTCCATGCCGACGACCATGGAGGGCAATGCGCAGCTGCGCGAAATCCTCAGGCGTCTATCGCGTGTGGTTTGCAATGCGCAGTCTTTCTTTCACTTCGTCCTTGTCTCCTACGCGCCGCCACTGTTTTCCGCCGGTCGCGCTGTCGATATCGTCAAACCATTCGAGCGCGGTCTCGATGTAAGCGCGCGGCAGGCGTCCAGGCTCAAGGACTTCCATTAGGTCGGTCAGCATCACGACCAACAGCCGCATACGCAGAACTCTGAAATCTTTGTTCGGCTGGAGGTCATCAGAAAAGCGCAGCCTGATAAAACCATCGGGCCTGGCCGTCTCCATTTGGGTCGGATTGCAGGATTTCGGAGAATGATCCGAAGTCGAGAATGGTCAGATCCTTTTGGCCCTCGGTCATTTTAGAGCCGATTGCTCTCAGCTCTTCTCGAAATATCAGACAGTCACGCCAGGCATCGATATCGGGGTGCGAGTTTACCCATCCGTCCGCGATCGCACTGCGGACGTTTTCCAGACAAGACTCTAGGCGATGATTGCGGTCGAGGGCGTCGACGTCGAGGGTGCCAATATCGCGGCGATACATCTCCACCCACGCCAGAAAGCTGCAGAGACGATAGACATGGCTGACGAACCGGTATTGCTTGTAATGTTCGCCGGCCAGGGCAGTGGGGTCGCGTTTCGTCTGGGTTTTCAGGAGTTGAACGCTATAGCCCCTGGCCGGAGTTTCCGATTTGGCGATGCTATGGAGACCCCCTGAAAGTTCCTCCGCGGCAATGAAGATCGGCATGCGGTATCGCCTGTATATTCCGATCAGGGTCTGACGCGCTTTCCACCGTTCGAATGAGCGGACGGCGAGCACATCTTTAAGGTAGAGCGCAATCAGTGTGCCGAACGTCGAAACGAAAGCCCCGATAACCGAGGCGGTGAGGATGTCTTTGATCGTCAGGGCTTGCACAAACGATCCCCGAACAAGTCCCATTTGGTCCGCTGCCATTACGCGGCTCTCCATGGCACCTCGGACTGAAGGACCGCGGTCGGTCCCAGGATCTGCGGCTTCTGGTTATATTGCAGGTCTTCCAGCCGGCCGCGTGTCTTGTCGACAAGGTCTTCGAAGGTAACCTTGCCTGCGCTTCGCAAGATGCTGGCAAGACTGTAGGTGAACGCACCATAGCTTGTGGCGCCGTGTCTGTATTCGTACGACAGTTGGTCCTCGCCGCATGCCTCTATGATAAGGGGAAGATACGGGCCTGCCGCGAGCGCCGGGTCTTGCTTTTTGAGGCGGTTGTATTCCCGTGACGAAGTACCTCGCAGCATGGACGCACGACCGATCCTCTCGCTTGCGCCAGAATTCCCGAAATACGTTGCTTCGACGTCTTTTTTGGGACTGAATTCATCGACAATCCTTTGGAAGTCGCGGCTCACCCACATTTGGGTTTTGCTATCCCATTTCAGTTCCCGGTGCCTGATGTCGTCCGGTGGCGTGATCCCGCGGGGCCGTGCGCCGCCATCGCGATGAATACCACCCGAATGGCAGCAATCGAATATCATGATCAACCGGGTGTCATAGGGCAGCTGGCTGTAGAGCTCGTATATCTGATCGTCGGCGACGTAGGTCTCCGGGGACCAGTTGAAGTCCCAGGGCACGAGCGTCTCGACATAGTGGTCAGGTTCGAAATTGTTGCCGTATTCTGGAACCCTGGCTCCGTGACCGCTGTAGTAGAATATCAATTCGTCACCCGGCTTTGGATCATCCAACAGCCACTGCAGGCGCGACTTGATACCCTCGGCTGTCGCGCGCTTGTCGAGACATGTGCGGATGGCTTCGGGTGGCACGCCGCAATCCTGGAGAACGGAGCTCATCATGAAGACGTCGTTGATGCAGCCTTCGAGCCGGTTCGCAGGATCCGGATAGTCGTTTATGCCGACGAGCAGTGCTTTCTGACGCTTGCGATCCTTGCCCTCTACGGAACGGGTCTGGGCCACCACCGAAGGTGCGAAGACCCTCGCGTTCGTCGTTTCAGCGGCGATGGACCGCCACACGTTTGAAATTGTCGCCGGGTTTGTCAGGTAACCAACCGCCGAGTGATCTGCGACACCTTCATCATCGAAAGGCGTGTCGGTCTGGCTGAAGTTACGCGCGTCCGGGAGCCTTATCGGTGCCGTGAAGACGTCGTCGTGAACGTTGTAGAGGTGGTACCAGAATTCCACGTCAAGGGGCTGGATTCGGCCATTGGTCAGGTTGCGAATGACGAATGGATTGCCGATTTGCGAGCCGAACGTGACATAGTGTGCGCGGCTGAGGATGTCGGCCAACTCTTGGGATTTCGCATCGCTGTGAGCGAACGCGTTATATGTAATCAGAGAGCCGAGGCTGTGGGCGAGAATGACATCCGGCTTGTGATCCAGAATTGCGTCGTAGACGCGCTTGCGCGTCTTTCTTTTGAAAGTCTCGTCCTCCACCCAGGCAACCACATATCCTGCCGTCCATTTGATCCTGTCGGAGATATCCGAGACGATGCCGCGTTCTCGTCTGAACGTTTCGGTAGCGCCGCTCTTTGCAAGCTTCCAGATGGCCGAAACGCTTTCTGCAAAGCTGATTTCCGTCTTCTCGAATATGTCGTCATAGGTCATGAATTCGGGTCTAATCGATAGGCCGGGCACTTTGGGAAAAGCGGTTTCCAGAGCGTCGGTCCATATCTGCGCCCACGCTGATGCCCTTTGGTCGCCAAGTCCGTGCACCCCTAGTATTTTCAGCTTCCTATCCGCCATTGTCCCCTCCCGGCGCTTGGAAATGTGATCGTCGCGTTGCCCGTGACGCAGTCAGGGCGCCGATCGCTGCGATCCCAGTCAACATTTTCCGGACTTCCAAACCGTTTGTGGAGAAGGGGCCAGGTGCTGGATGCGGCAATGCCTCTACGCTTAGAGCTATTCAACTATTGGGCACATTCAGAGGAAATGCAACCGCTGTAATCCGTTTGCGCTATCTGCTGGTGGTCGCCGAGAAGGTCATTTGTTGTCCATGCCAACCGCCACGGAGATATCATCCATTTGGTCCGATCGCCCGAGCGGCCTAGCAGGCGAGAACGGCGATGCGATGCGAACCGATCGTCAAGTCGGGGTCGCCACCTTACCCATTATCGGTGATCGCTCATCCTTGCGATAACCTTTGGTTTGACATCGGCGGTGCCTTGATGGCCGCTGCCTCAGGCAATCGAAATAGTCGCAACCACAAATTCGGATCGCGGATGCGGTATCGACAGCAGACGATGTATAAAGCAAAGCCACAGCTGCATATGCAAACTTGCGAAAACGTGTTAGATAACGTTGCGAGAAAGAATACATATATTCGACCAGACGCAAGTTACGCCTGTTTTCCACGGCTCCCAAGCATTGCACTTTAGATCCCGGTGCAGCTATTAAGATAGCTACGATCTATAGTGCACTTTTATGGTGCCGTGTCGAGTCTACTCACGCGACTAGCGCCAGTTATTGTTCGATGCCGAAGCGAGAACTGTCGACGCCTAAAATCTTATTGTGGCGTTATTTCGAGCAAAACCGGCAATTTATCCTCCCACTCCCGTCCGGAAGAAACCTCCAACAAGCTCGAAAAATCAGTTATTTCCGTGATCTTCCCGGAATATGGTGCGTCCCCAAATGCCCTAGGGCATCCAGCGGGATAATTGTGCATCACGCTCGGTCATTCTTGATCACGGTGCAGCACAGTGGAGCAGGATGCTACGACGTCTCATCTGCGCCGCTAACGCCAAAGTTCTGAAGGCGTGGCGGTAGGCAGCCGGTGGGGCAGGGAATTGGACGCTGGAGCGAGGCTGCTGCCGCAAGGCTGACCCGTGCTCATCCGGCCTTGGCGATGATCGCGCTGCCTGAATTGGGTATATGCGCGAACTCCTGCGTTTCGATCTAAAGCCGTCCACCGCTAGGTGAGTGAAGCAGACTTTGACCGCTGTGAGGCCGACGCTCCGATCGGCGGAGCTACGGACTAGCGAATTGATGTTACGGACCGGGCGTGAAAACCATTCCGATGAAATGCACGCGACGATTGTCTCTACGCTGCTCCTCGTTCTGCGGAACAAGATGCACGAGATCGGCGGAGCCGCACGCGATCGTCTGGATATCTACGTTCTGCATGGAGGCGAGATCGACTGGCGGCACATAACCTTGAGCTTGGAGACGATTGAAGAGTTCGTTGAAAAGCCAGGCCTGTGCGCTCTCAGCACGCAATTGACTTGCTTCCAATTCCTGAGCCCGCCGCTGCTCGGACGACAGGCCTGCAGAGTCGACACGATCAGAGTGGCCCACAATAATAACTTGGCAAAATCTATTCGCCGCGGGATCACTTTCTGCCGTCACGGCCGATTCAACGAAGACTTCGAGCAGATCACGAACCGTTTGGCTAAGCTCAGCGTGCAACGCCGGAAAATCAAACCGTTGCGGTGCATAGCCGGAGCAAGGTACGTCTCCGAGATTGACTTTCATTTGGCTCTCCCTAGCTGGTCGGATGCGACAGGTCCATTGCCAGTTGGCCACGAACAATCACTCAGGTCACGCTGTCAACCGCCGAAAGTTCGGTTGCAGCCGGAACAGGCAACATCAAGAATCAACTCGTTCCAGTTCCGAAACGCCATCCCCGGTTCTCCCACCCATTGACGAAAATCAACGCCCCTAACAGCCCGAGGTGCTCGCCGGAATGGTCTGGACTTTCTCCAGACGGGGTCAAGTCTTTCAACTTCCGTTAATCATTCAGCCGCCGATACAAGATCCTTTCAACAAATCATATTGCACCGCGGTCGTCATCGTATGAACGTATGATACCAGTGGTATTGTCTGACCGAAACCATCAGAGGTTTAAACTTGTTGCTTCACGGAATGGTGCGATGACGGAACTGTCGAATCCTGCATTATCGGAGCTAATTGGTACAATCTACGATTGTACACTCGACGCTTCGAAATGGGATCAAGCGCTTGAATTCATTGTTGGGGTATTTGCCTGTGAAAAGGCAATTCTGTCGCTCAATGATCTGATTGAAGATCGGATCCTGATCAAGAAAAGCGTGGGATGGGAGCCGTTCTGGCTGTATGAGCGGGAGAAACACCTTCCCGAAATTCACGGCAAGCTTAGTGCTTGGCTTCTGCGCCACCCTGATCTCAATAACCCCTTCGTTGCATCGCGGGAAATTCCACCGACGGACCTCGAAGCATCGGCATATCTGCAGAAGTGTCTGAGACCCCAAGGCATTGTGGACGTTGCGCATTTTTTTATGATTTCCACGCGCACTCATTTCTCGGAGTTGGTGTTGTTTTGGGCGGAGCAACATGGCTCAGTGATTGAGCGCGCGATTGAATTGGGAGCGTTGCTGCTGCCGCATCTCCGACGCGCCGTAACAATCAGCAACGTGCTCGGCATCCGCACGATTGAACGCACATGGATGGCCAGCACACTGGACGCGCTACGCCAGGGGGTTGTGTTGGTAGATGGCCACGGCGCCATCCTGCACGCCAACCGGTCGGCCGAGCACATGCTGCAGAACGGCAGCCCTATCGAGGGTGTCGGCGGGGTTCTTCGTGCCAAGCGCCGCACGGCCAACACTGAACTCTCCAAAGCTCTTACGCTTGCGGCGCGGGATGAGTCGACTATTGGAGATGCCGGCACTGCGATCTGCCTTACGGAGCAAAACTTGCCGCAGATCTTCGCGCACGTTCTGCCGATGGGAGGTGGTCAACTGCGTTCTGAAATGCAGCCAGGCGCGGCGGCAGCGGTGTTTATCGATGCATCGCCGGACGGGCAAAGCAGCGCGGACGCACTTGCATCCGCATTCAGGCTGACAGAGGCCGAAACCCGCGTCCTCGCTAGCCTCGTTGCAGGACGCTCACTGTCGGAGACTGCAACCGAACTCGGTATCGCCCACACGACAGCAAGGACGCATCTCACCCATATTTTCGAGAAGACTGGTGTCTCACGTCAGGCCGATCTCATACGTCTGGCAATGCAAGCTGCTCATTCTAGGCCGGTTAGTAGCCGCTGAGACGATGATCCAATGCACGGCCGCTGGCGAGGGGTGGTAAGGAGCTCCGCCTGGCCGCCTGCATCCGTCTGGGACCCGTAATGTTGCTCCAAAATCGCCCCGATCCGCCAAATCTGAGAGCGGCGTTCTTCACTGAAGAGACGTCCTTTTTGGCGTGTTGGTTTGGATTGGTATCGTACGTTTGTATGACGACAGGAGGTTAGCTGACGCCTATGTTGACTGTGACGCCGGTGGGGCTCCCTGAGGCTCCCGAGCCATGTCGATGTCCCGCAGCGTCAAAGTAGCGGTAAAAAACCGCAGCGATCATTCAATTTGTCCGTTCGAGCAAGGATCTAGTGCAGGGCCAGTGGATGGCCGGCTGGGCGTCCGATAGCCATAAACTGTTGGGCCGAAGCGGCCGTTACCCACGATAGGATCGAGGTATAGCAACAATGTCAGCGATGTTCCTCTTTACTGAGCAAGGCATTTTGGTCAATCCGGACCCGTCGGACAATCCTGATAGTCATCATGTCCCCTCACACGAGGCAGGGACCCAGATCAATTTCCAGGTGATGAATATCGGGGATGAAGATGGTGTCGCCGAGGTTGGAGTCGAGCTGGACGGTAACTTCGTCACACAGTTTTCTTCCAACCTCCTTCCCCCAGGCGGAACTGAAGTCGGCTTTGTAAGTCTCGGCCGTCTAGAAACGGGTACGCACACGGTGTTGGTGTTTGTGAATCCGGGCGCCGGCACAGCTGATCATCTGACAAATACCTTCGATGTCATTTGACGGATCCGGGTCAACAATGGGGTATTACGATGTCATCTGCGACCTGCGAAGTCTTTCCGCCAACTATCGCCACGATAGCAGACGGTATCAAGGTTTATCGCTGTACAGGAATTGTAGCGACGATCAACGACACGGATGCCGATATCTTCTACAATGTAGATCTTATCCTTATGGATTCGTTAGGTCATCGCGTGGTGACGGAGCAGCGCGACATTGTGGCCCCGCCGGGATCAGCTTCGTCGGGACCGTTCTTCGCCGACATTCTCGCGGATCAATTCTTCAGCGGCGACACCGTTACTTTCACCGGTCAAATAGGGGTCACCGCCGGCTTCGCCGGGACGGATTTCAAGCAGAGCCAAGTGCTGATCGAGTAACCAACAAATTTGGCTCGGCGCAGCGATGAAACGCCATAAGCAGACTTGAAGCGCGTCCCGCTCAATGCCGGTTCGGCGAACTACACGCCGGTGAGTCTTCCGGCGGCGCAGTTCATGCTCCGAGCACCTGACGAGCCGCTGAACTTAGGCAATACGCCATCGGCGGAGTTGGTGTTCCTGACGGTGCAATAGAATGTAAATGCTCCGCTTGGAGGCGCTGGCTTCGATTTGTGGCTCAAGGTGGATCCGGGCCCGTCCGGAAGATCGGCGCTCTGATGGCAGTCCGCAGATCGACCTGAGGAGGTGATTATGGGTCAACCCGGAAACGTCGCGCTCACCGTCGAACATGATGGGTCCGTCGAGGCGATCGCCTTCAGTCCGGACGGCAGCCGGTTCGCCAGCGGTGGCGGCGACACAATGTTGCGGGTGCGCACCGTAGGCACCGGGGCACCCCTGGACGTTCCCAGCGAGGGGTTCGTGTCCAGCATCGCGTTCAGCCCTGACGCGACGACATTCGCCGTTGCGGATTTCGAGCAGGTCCACGTCCGCGACGGCTCAACCGGAGCTGCGATCTGGAGCGGACCGATCGAAGCGGGCACCTCGGTCAACGTGGTCCGCTTTACCCCGGATGGCACGATGCTGGTCGCCGCTACCGACATGGTGGTGGCCCTGTTCGACAGCGCGAACGGGGCGCCGGGGCTGCGTATTCCCGTCGACCGGCCGCTCATCGCCGATCTCGACCTGAGCCGCGACGGCACCAGGATCGCTCTGGCGATCGACGAACGCCATGGCGGCGATCACCGAAATGCCGGTTCCGCGCGCGTACTCGAAGTGGCCACCGGCACCGAGCTGGGGCGGCTCACTCCGGACAATGCCGTTTTTGCCGTCGCGTTCAATCCGGACGGCTCCGTGGTTCTGTGTAGCGCCGCCGACGATACCGTCCGGATGTTCGAGGCGGAAGGCGGAGCGCAACTGTGGCCAACCGAGGACGAGGTCGACGAAGACGTCACCGCACCGAATTCTGTGGCATTCGATCCCAGGGGCCGGTGGATCGTGGTCGGCGGCGCAGACGGTTTCGCCCGGATACTGGAGGCGGAGTCCGGGGTGGAGCGGGGGCGGGCGCCCAAGGCACCCCCAGGGCTCCCCGACCCGGGTTTCGGTGCGGTAACCCATGTGGCGTTTGGCCCGAACGGCAAGGTGGCGGCCAGCGCCTCTATCGACAATGTGGTGCGCCTCTTCAACCTGGACGGCAAGGAACACTATGCCGTCAACACCGACGAAGTGCTTGCGATGGCTTTCAGCCCGGACGGACGCTGGCTGGGGTTGGGCTGCCGCGGCCACGCCGTTGTAATCGACAACGGCGACTTCGGCGCAGTGGGGTGAGTCATGGACCCTCACGAACTACTGGATCAGGTCGGTAGCAGGCTGCTCGCACTGGCGGAACACGCCGTCAACAGCCTGGTCCAGCAACTGCCTCAGCTCGGAGACGACCCGTCGGCTGCCGGCACGGTGTTGGCCGGCCGGCTCCTGTCGGTCCATGACCGGCTGCCCGCGGGGAATTCGCTGGTCGACCTTTTTCGCCAAATGTTCGGCAACCTGGAGGCCGGCTCATCCGTGCGGCTTCACGGCTGGCGGCGGGCGCCCGATGCGCCGCCCGGGCTCGCGCTGGTGCTGAGCGACCCCACCGATCCGGCGGCAGGGCGCGCCGTGCTCGGGGTGACGCCGGGCGGTCCGATATTTGACCTGGTCGTTACTCCGGGAGCCAGCCTGTCGATGTTGCCGACTCCCGGGCCGTGGACGGCAAGACCCACGATCGCCACTCCCGAAGGCTGGGATGCTGCCTTCGGTCCCGGCCTGGACCCGATCGTTCCGAATGGGACCGTGTCCGTTCGGGTCGAGCGGGCCGAACGGCTGTCGGTCGGGATGAGCGAAGGGCCTGGAATGAGCGTGGCCGGCATCGTCCTGAGCGTCGCCGCGACGCCGGGGCAGCCGCCGCATGTCGAGATGGAGCTGCGCGGCCTCACCGTCGCCATCCTGCCAAAGGTCCTCGCTGACCTGCTCGGCGCCCGCGGTGCGATGGCGGGCGGCCCCGGTGCCGTCAACGTCACTATCCGGGCTGATCGGGTCGGCGGACTGCGGTTTGTCGACACCGGCACCTTGAACGTCCCGCTGCCGCTCCGGCTGAATGTGCCAGGAGTCCGCACCCGTGGTGCGGCCATCAAGTTGAGTATCGACGGCGGTGTCCCGCGGCTTGCCTTGTCTATGTCAGCCGCAGCCGACTTGCCCGGGCTGCCGTTGCACGTCTCGCTGGATGGAGCCGGCATCGATCTCCCGGTGGTCCTGTCGCCCACGACACCTCTGGGCATTGATCCGAACGGGCTCGAGGAGGTGTTCCCGGAAGGCCTTGCCACTGAACTTAGGCTGCCGCCCGTATCTGGTGGCGGCGTCGTCCGTCGGACGGAAGACGGCTATGCCGGACTGATCTCCCTGGATCTGGGCGTGTTGCGGTTGCAGGCCATCGCCCTGCTCCGGCCGCCTGTCGGGAGCGATCCGATCAGTTTCCTCGCGCTGCTCTCTGCTACGTTCCCGGCTCCGGGCCTGCAATTGGGGCTGGGCTTCGCGCTGGACGCGGTAGGAGGACTTATCGGCGTCCATCGTAGCGTCGAGGTCAACGAATTACAGCGGCTGATCATGGACGGCAATGCCGACCGGGTGCTGTTTCCGGACAATGCCGTCGAGCGTGCCCGGGAGATCGTCGGATCGCTGGAAGCTGCGTTCCCGATCACCCCCGGCCGAATGCTTGTCGGGCCGATGGTGCGCATCACCTGGGGCGCACGCATCGTGTCGCTGTCGGGAGCGCTAATCCTGGAACTGCCCGCACCGGCGCGCGCGATACTGGTCGGGCGCCTCCTCATCTGCTTGCCCGATCCCTTTGTGCCGTTGATCCGGCTCCAGGCCAGCGTGCTCGGCCGGGTCGACCCCAGCGTTCCCGTGGTCGAATTGCTCGTATCGCTGACCGGATCCTGGATCGTCGGGCTCGCCGTGCGCGGCGAAATGTACATGCTCGTGCGCGGCGGTCACGACCCCGTATTCGTCTTGTCGGCCGGCGGCTTCCATCCCCGTTACACGCGCCCCGCCGGGGTGCCGGCGCTCAGCAGCCTACAGATCGATCTTGCCCCGAGCCTCGTGTTCGGGTTGCGGATGGAGGCCTATCTCGCGGTGACCTCCAATGCCGTCATGTTCGGCGGCCAAGTGCAGCTGGACGCGACGATCGCCGAATGCGGCGTGCAGGGTTGGCTCGGTCTGGACGCACTGTTCGTCTTTGACCCGGTTTTCGCGTTCTCGGTGCGTGTACGCGCGGGCGTGGCCGTCCGTGCGTTCGGCAGGCGGCTGGCCAGCGTCGGGCTGGATTTTACCCTCGAGGGACCGGCCCATTGGCATGCCTTCGGCACAGGCAGCATCTCGGTGCTGTTCTGGGATGTCGAATTGGACTTTGACATCGTTTGGGGTCAGCCGGCGGTGGGTCAGGAAGGCGGGCGCGATCCGATCGAGTCCCTGCGTGTAGCCGTGGGCATGGCTCAAGCCTGGATGGCGGAGCGACCGCAGACGGAGCGCAGTGCACTCATGCTCACCCCGGAGGCCAACAAGAAGCTCGCCAAAGGCGACATCGTGCATCCGGATGCCACCCTACGCGTGACCCAGACAGTGGTTCCGCTGGGCGTCCCGATCACCCGGTTCGAACGCCGCCAGGTGCCGGTGCAGACGTGGACGATCAAGGTGGTGACCCTCGGCCAGAGTACCGTCGACGTAGCAGGAAATCCGAACAAGTTCCCCGCGCTGGCCGAACGGTTCGTCCCCGGCGAGTATTTCGAGCTTACCGAGGACCAGCAGCTCAGCGGACCCGCCTTCGTCAATCACGCCGGCGGCGTGCGGGTAGACACGGACGGCGTTTCCGTCGGCGTCGGACACCGGGTCGACGACCGCTACGAGACTGCCTACGAGCCTCCTCCTCCTCTCCCGGCGCGGGAGTTCTCAGGCTGGGCTGGGCGCTACCGTGGCGAGGCAGTATATGCGGTCAGCGTGGCCGAGCGGCTGGAGCGCTGGCGCAGCTCCGACGCCACTGTGCGGGTGCGTCGGCCGACGCTGAGTGTGGCGGCCGTCAATGACCTGAGGCCCATGCTCAGCGACGTCTCGCTGGTCAATGCCACGGCGAATGTCTGGGAAGCGTTGCACCAACGGCTGGACACGGACCTGGCCGTGCAGCTCGTCGAGAGCTGGGAGCTGAACTCATGAGCACCCGGTGGTTCTTCTCCTCGGTGCAGGTAGGGGCGTCAGCCTCGGCGAGAGAACGCTCGCTGAAAACGTCCGTGACGTTTGCGCGCGAAATCGACGGCCGGAAAGACGAGGAGCCGGCCGACGGGCCAACGCTGTCGCTGCTCGGCCCGGAAGACGTCCTCGGTTTCGACCGGACGATGGTCCTGCGGGAGGAGCCGCCCCCAGGCGCGGCACCGGCCGCGGAGAACATTCTGGCCAGCATCGAACTGGCACATGCGGACTTGCCGTGGCTGCTGTCCCCCGGATCCGGCCAAAATCCGCCCCGGCGGATTCAGCCGTGGTTCGTGCTGGTGGTGCTCGACGACGATGAGGCCCAGCCGCCGCGCGAGGGTGACCCGCTGCCGGTGCTCACCGCGCCGGTCGCCGCGCTCCCCCCGCTGGCCGATCGGTGGGCGTGGGCGCATGTCGAGGCGCGCCTTGACGACGGCATCGCGGAGTTCGACGCCGCAAGACGCCTTGTCGAGTTGGGCGCGCGCCAGCACTCGGCCCAAGTGATCGCGCGCCTGGTATGTCCGCGAAGGCTGAAGCCGGACCGGGGATGGATAGCCGCCGTTGTCCCCGCCACCGAGGCCGGCCGGAAGGCGGGGCTGGCCGAGACTCCAGTGGGGTCGGCCACGGTTGATGCCTGGCCGTCGGTCGGCGGCGGTACCGTGGAGCTTCCCGTTTACCATTGGTGGCGTTTCCGCACCGGGAAGGAGGGCACTTTCGAGGAGCTGGCGCGGCGGTTGAAGTTTCGGCATGCCGCTGAGGCCGGGCTCGGCACCCGAACCGTCGACGTCAGCCAACCATGGTCGCCCGAGCAGGGGGGCGGCACGGTCACGGTCGCCCTTGATGGCGCGTTGCGGGTCCCGGGGTCGGCGGCGTCCGAGGTTTGGTCGGATAGCGCCGCGCAGGAGACCTTCAAAGCCGTGGCCAGGAAGCGCCTCGACGAGCCGGCCAGGCGCCGCGACGAGATCGGCGATCCGGAAGCAGACCCGGATACCGTTGCGGTCGCGCCGCCGCTGTACGGCAGCGACCACACCGGCCAGCAGACCGTGCCTGCCAACCCCGAGAGCTGGATGACCACACTCAATCTCGAGATCCGCCGGCGCGCGGCCGCCGCGCTCGGGGCCCGCTACGTCCAGCTGGAACAGGAATTCCTGATGGCCCGAGCGTGGGAGCAGGTCGGCGAGATACGGGAGGCGAACAGACTGCTGGCAGTTACGGAATTGGCCGCAGCGGTGGCGGAGCAGGCCCAGCACAAGCATCTGGACCCGCTGGACGCATCCGATCTGGTCGCCGTGATGGCTCCGGCGAGCAAACGCATGCGGCTGCCCGCGGCCGTCACCGGTCTCAACGCATCGGCTACTTTGGCGGCCACGCTGGCTGGATCCCCGGTGCTGGCAGGAGCGGCGACTTCCTCCTTTGCCCGGCTGACCCGCCGCGGCGGGGCGTTGTCGCGCCGCGCCGCCCGCGGTGCGAACCGCGCTGACAATGCCAGGACCGTTCCGGTCATCACGCAGGAGCTGCTCCAGATGGAAGTGATGAACGTGGACGCGCCTGACGCCGGCTTGCCGGGGGAGATGCGTGCCCTGCTCAAACCGTTCCCGCTGCAGTGGCGGCGTCTGGCCGACCGCATCCCCATTGCAGCCGTGGCAAGCCGCACCGATACGGAGGCCCGGCCACTGCGGCCGATCATGGCTCACCCCACCTTTGCCGTTCCGGTCGCCACGGAACTGCTGGCCCTTTGGCCGGAGTGGGCCGTCCCGGGCATAGGAGCGTTACCGCTGAATTGCGTGACATTGCTGGAGACCAATCCTGAGTTTTGCGCCGCCCTGCTGGTGGGGCTCAATCACGAATTCAACCGGGAACTGTTGTGGCGCGAATTCCCCACCGACCAGCGCGGCACGTCCTTCGCCCGGTTTTGGCCTACGGCCGGAGCCGATATCGACGAAATCGCCCGTTGGCCTTTGGACGCCCCGTTGGGCAGTCAACTTCGCGCTGCCGGCGAGGGCAGCCTAGCTTTGCCCGTGCGCGGCGAATTGCTCCGGCGGTTCCCGGGCACGGAGCTGGTTGCGGTGCCCGGCCAAGGCGGCAAGCTGCCCGAAACGTTCAACGGGGTGGCGGCTACCCCGCTTGCTCTGGACGAGTCCACGGTTCTGTACCTCTTCGACGGAATCGGAAGGGAGCGGGCTATTGCGGAAGACTGGTTCTTTGTTTTCCGGGAACCGATGCGTGGCACGCAGTTCGGCTTCGACACCGGTGCGCAGCCTCCGGAGATGGAGACATGGGCCGATCTCACCTGGAGCGGTGTCCGTGTGGACGCCGCCAGATGCATAATTCTGGCCCAGGAAATCGCCCCGCCGAAATGCTTGCCGCCGGCCGACCCGCCGATGTGGGGGCGGGATGCCGCGGACATGGCCAGAATTGCCTACCAGCAGCCGTTTCAGCTGGCCTTCCGGGCCGCGGCGATGCTGGGTGCCTGACTTTGGCCTAAACACGGGAGGACGCGCATGACCGAAACGTTTGCCGCACGTGCGCAACTGGACCGAGCACGAACGGAGGCGGATACCGCCCAGGCTCGTGCGGACGAACAGCTGGCCGTGGTGCGGCGGCTGCAGGATGCCATGCAGGCCGCCGACCCCCACGCCACTCAGGAGCTGTTCGTTGCTGCAACCGCCGCCCATGCGAGGCTCCAACAGGAAGCTCATCTGCGCGCCAGTCTGGCTCGAGGCGCCGAAGACGCATTGACGCAGGCCATGAACGCGGATGCCGCGCTCTTTGCCGACCGCAACACGGACCCGATTGCCCTGCTGCCGGTGCGGGTGGAAACCATCTGGTGGGAGCCGCATAAGCTGCGGGTTCGGGTGTATCCGGATGACATCCTCATGCCCGGCTCCAACGCGGAACTGACACCCGCCGAAGCCGACGCCGGCGCCGAGTACTGGCGGGCGCCGGGACCTGAGGCTTGGCGGGAACTGCTCAAGCGGCTGCGACCTGCGCGCGCGGCGTGGGCGGTCCGCGCCTGCCGCCCGGGTAGCCCGCCGCCGACCGTGCGGTCCGACGGTGAGGGAGACCGTCGCGTCCGCACACTCGCAATGCCGAAAAAATGGCGGTTCATAGGCCTGCTCGGCGGTGAGGTGGTCGTGGACAAGCTGGGCCGGACGGTGCCGGATCCCCTGCCTGTCGGCCTGTTGCGCTCCGACGAGGAGGAAGGTTGGGAGACCGACTGGTTCGCGGCGCTCCGGGCCGGGATGGCCGTGGAGCTGACGCTCAACGAAAACGACCGCCTGGACGAGTTGCTGGTCGTTGGGGTGCGCGACGGCTCGGCGACGGACGGCGCCGCGCAACTCCGCGACCTGCTCCTCGGCCACATGTTCGGCAGCGAACTCGGCATGCTTCCGGCCGGTACTCCGACCAACAACACCCCGCGCGCCCGCTCGGCTTGGTCTTCGGTCCCTGCCTGTCCCGAGCCGGATCCGGAACCGCCGGCCGCTGGGCGGCCGGTGGCGGACGCGTTGGCGGCCGCGCTCGGCCTGCCAGATGCCGGTTTCCTGCGCAACTGCCCCGGCGCAGACGATGCCGAACCGTCGGCCGTCGAGGCGCTGTCGCTGCTCACCTGGCCAACCCTGGGGAAGGGGTTCACCGAGGCGGCGGTCTCGCATCTCGACCTGGGGTCCAGGCAGACCAGGAGCACCGATCCGGCCCGACCCTGGCGCGGGATCCGCGATCATCTTGCGGAACACGTGCGCGGCCGCGGGCCGCTGCCGACTGTGCGGGTCGGCCGTCAGCCCTACGGCGTACTGCCAGCAACCGCGCTGAGCGACTGGCAGGCCGAGCGGAACGGCGACGTGGACGGACTCCTCGCGCCATGGCTGCTGCGACTGCGGGAACGCTGGCGCGCGATTCTGCGCAACGATGATATAATCCCGAAGGTGCGGCCCGGAGAGCCGGTCGACCAGGTGGTTGTGGACGTGTTGCAACGGCTGCCCGTGGCGACGGGCTTGGCCATGCGCCGGATGGACGGGCCTGGGTTCGCAGTGCCCAGGATCCCGCGTGACCAGCCGCCCGCCAACCTGGATCTGCCAGGCTTGTCACCGGACGGGACATTGCGGTGGACCACCCGCTCCGACGGCTGGACCGACCTTGGCTGGGGCCTCGATGATGCGACCGGCGCCCCGGCGTTCGTCCCTCGGCTCACCCCGGATCCGGTCAGCTTCCCCATCAGGGCGCTTAACACCGCCGACTATCTGGGGGCTGTGCGCACCTTCCTGTCCGGAGAGCTGGCTGCGGCCGACTACGACCGGTCGTGGCCGGTGGAACTCTCCTCCGGTCGGGAGACCCCGCCTCGACCCAGCACATTCTTCCACCTGCCAAGCGGTCGCGGCGAGATGCCGAACGAAGAGGAGCCGGCCGAGGGCGAGGAGCCGCATGAGCTCCCTCCGGAAGAGTCACCCGACGCAAGCGGGTTGCTCGATGCGCTGCTGTTCCTGCCCAACTGGACGTTCATGGACGGTGACGACGGTGAGGACGACCCGCTTCGCCAGGCACTCGCCGTCACCGGCGAGGTGGACCAATTGGTGGCGGACGTGCTGGAAGGGCTGTCCGAAAGGGAGCGCACCGAACGCGTTGCGGCGGTCAGTCACGCCGCAAGCGCCTTGCCCAGGCTGGAGCAGGCATTTCGGACCATCGCTGCCGTGCCGGTGACCCGGCTGCCTGAACTGCTGTTGGAGGTCATCGACGTCTATTCGCACCGGCTGGACGCCTGGGTCACGTCGCTGGCCTCGCGGCGGCTGGCGCAGCTACGGGAAGCCGGTGTCGATGGGGTCCGCCTCGGCTGCTACGGCTGGGTCGAAAATCTGGCTCCGCCCGTGCCCAGGGAAACGGTTGAGGTGGAAACCGAGGACGGAGCGGAAATGGCCACCGTCTCCGAAAAGGATGGCTATATCCACGCACCGTCGCTACAGCATGCGGCGACGGCGGCCGTGCTGCGCTCAGGCTTCATCGGCAACCCCGACAATGAGGCCTACGCCGTTAACCTGAACTCGCGGCGTACCCGGATCGCTCGCTGGCTGCTTGGGGCCGTGCGTCGAGGGCAGAACCTTGGCTCGTTGCTGGGCTACCGGTTCGAGCGGTCGCTTCACGACGCGAACCTCGACCACCTCATCGAACGGTTCCGTCGCCAGTTTCCCCTCCCGGCCGTGCCGGAGCCCGAAGGAGAGGGCGCCGACGGAGACTTATGGGCGCGCAGCACGGAAATCATCGCCGCGCGCAATGTCGTCGATGGAATGGCTCTTGTGCGGGCCGGTCCGGGTGTGATCGACATGGTGCCGGAAGCCGACCGGCCGAAGACGGTCGCGCTGTTGCGCGATCTAGCGGATGCTCTTGATGCCGTCGGAGATTTGGTGCTGGCCGAGAGTGTCCATCAACTCGTCGGCGGCAGCCCTATTCGCGCGGGGTTGGCAGCCGACACCTTGGGCCGCGGCGAGGACGTGCCCGACACGTTCCAGATGGTGCGCACGCCGCACCGTGCCCGCGCGCTGACGCACCGGCTGGCCGTTCTGCTCCCCGCACAGCCGTCCGGGTCGACCGGATGGCCTACCGACGACCCCGTTGCTGCGCTTGACCCCGGACTGGAGGCGTGGATCGCACATCTGCTCGGCCCAGCCGCGGGCTGGACGCTGAGCGGTGTCCTGCTGCGTGACCCTCGGGCAGCTCCGGAGGCCGGCGAGGCCTTCAACATCACCGCTGACCGGCTCGGGCTTGGCGCGCTGAGCACTCTGCTGGATGCGGCGGGCGCCGACCATGCCCGGCTCAACGATGCGGTCCGGCGCGTTTTCGGCGCAGCGCCGGGTGTGCTGGTGACTTTTGCCGGTGATGGCTGGACCGACCTGAGGGGCCGTGCGCTTCGGATTCGGTCTCTGCTGGCCACGGCCCAACCCCTGCTGCCGGCACACCTGCCTGGACGCCCGGGCAACCCAGTTGATGTGGCAGACCTGCGCGAACGGCTGGCCCGCTTTGCGGACCCCCGGCTAGTCGCCAGCCACCCCGGAGCGGCGGCGCTGCGCACGCTGGCCACCGATCCGCTCGGCCCTGACGGGACGGAAGGTTGGTTGTCGCGCGCGCGGACGGCGCTGGCCGAGGTGCTCGGCACGAATATCCCGTTATTGCCCGCACTAGCCGGGCCGTCGCCGCGACGATCGTGGCTGCGCCGGGAGGTCTCGCCGTCGACAATGATGTGGGTCTGCGCGTCGGGTCCCGGGGCCCGGGACTTGCCGGGCGCCATGATCGAGGACTGGTTGCGGCACAACGCAAAGGTGCGGCCGGTGGCCCGCACGCTCCACGAGAGTTTGCTGGTCGCAGGGACCCGGGCTGGGCGGGTCGAGCCACTGCGCGCGGCACAGGATCCGCAGGGCGAGGCCGACCCCTGGATTGGTGGGGCCTTCACCGGCGGACCACGCCCGCAAGCCACCGCACATCTGGTGTGGCACGCCCCTCTCGAAACCGGAGACGCGGCCTTTACTGGACTGTTGCTCGACGAGTGGATCGAGTTGTTGCCGGGACTCGATCTGCCCGGCCCGCCGGGGCCAGCGGCTGCCAATCTTGTTCCGGAGACCGAACTGACCGGAGTTGCGTTCCACTACGACCGGCCGGACGCGAAGGCGCCGCACAGCCTTCTCATCGCCGTCCCCCCCGACCTGGACCGCGGCTGGACCTCGGACGGTCTGGTCCAGGTACTTCGCGAAACACTCGAACTGGCCAAGCTGCGTGCCATCGACCTTGCGGATCTGCCTCTACTGGATGACTTGATCCCTGCCATCCGGATATCCTCGAACGGCGCGACCGGACAGGCGCTTTCCAGGATCGAGACCCGTCGGCCTAATACCGACCCTCAGGGGCCATTCCGGTTCGAGCCGGGGCACCGCACGGACGGCGTCGAAGCCGGTCTGGCTGCCCGTATTCACGATCCCCTCTGGCTGCTCACCCGCCAGTGGCAGTTCGGGGAGTTCGCCGCTGAGGACGCCGGCTCTCCCGCAGTGGTCCGGATGGCCGGCGAGAGTACGCCCATCGACGCCTGGCGCCCTGCCGGGAGGCCGGACTGGATGCCCTACGACATTCGCCTCGGACCATTGGACGCGCAGGTCGAGGATGAGCCGGTGGCGGTGGTCGACCCGCGTGCCGCGGGGGAGTCGACGGTAAAGGTCGATGAACGTCTGCGCGCCGAGGGTGGCGCCATGCTGCTCCGAATGCTCGACGACGCCGGGTTCCTCTCCGCCGCTACTGCCGTGCTCGCGGCTCACCGGCTTCCAGCGGATCGGCAGGACACCAGCCTCCTTGGCCTGCTCGACGGCCTGCTGCCGGACGCGCAATCGGTGGCTGCCGCGCTGGATGCCGGCACTTTTGCCGCCGAAGCGGATCCGAGGCTTGGCGAGATAGCCCGCGGCTGGCGGGTGTGGTGGATAAACCAGTTGAGCGAACGCGGTCCGGATTGTTTCGACGAACACCGCTTCGAGCATGCGGCGGAGGTTTCGACGGGCGGTTCCGTGCTGCTTGCCGAGGAGTACCTGGGCGATGGGCTGGACTGGTACAGCCTTGACGTACACCCCGACCCAGAGATCGAGGCGGCGCCCCCGGCGCCGCCCCGCCCGTTCGTCCACGAGGGCCTGCCATCGCTTATATACTACGGGGGATTGCCGGCCGACCGGTTCTGGGAGATGGAGGATTCCAGGGTCGATCTTGGCGCGATGGAATTGTCCACGCTGGACACCGGCCGGCTGCTGCTGATCTCCTTCGCCACAGTGTACGGCAACGACTGGTTCCTGGTGCCGCTGGAGGTGCCCGCTGGATCGTTGACGGTGCTCGACCAGGTGCTAGTGCGAGACGTGTTCGGCCGCCTTCACAAGGTCGAACGCGCCGGCCGGGAGGACCCTTCCTGGTCGCTGTTCACCCTTCACAGTCCGGATCCGGATCACCGCGCCGCGTCGGGCCTGCTGATGCTGCCCACCGAACGCGGCCAGACGGGGGCACCGCTGGAGAGCGTGGTCCTGGCTCGCGACGAGTTGGCAAACCTGGCATGGGCGGTGCAGCATCTATATACCGATGGACGAGGTGAGATAGTGGAGCGTCGTGATCAGTGGATGCGACAAATTCGGGAGCCTGCTCCGGTCGGCGAACTGCCGACGTACAGGGTGCAGACCGAGGTGCCGGACTACTGGCTCCCCCTCGTGCCCGAGGCTCTCCGCCCCGGTGTCACCCACTTCCGCTTGGCCACCTTGACTGGGCCCGGCCTCGGCTCGCGCCTGGAAGGCCGGCTGCTCAGGCCGCGACAGTGGATCTACGAGGAGGAGGTGCCGCGCGATGGGGTGCGCCTGACGCGACGTCCCGTGCTGGCCCGCTGGTTCGACGGCTCCTCGCACGTTTGGATACGGAGGGAAAAGACTCCCGGCACCGGAGAAATTTCAAGCGGCCTCGCGTTCGACACGGTTCGCCCGACCGAACCATGGCCGCGGTGAGTCATGGCATCTATCTCACCGGACAAGCTGCTCTGGACCATTCTGTTACAGGCGTTCTCGAGCGAACGCCATCGCACAATCAGGTGGAATAGTTCGGGTGTTTCGATTCCCTGCGCCAGAACGTGGCCGCGGTAACCCTGCGGCTAAGTAGGGGAGCGACTTCGGCGAATGCTTGTTTGAACGTTTCAGTATGCTCCTTGTAAACGGGTAGCTGAGCGATCTCGTAAATCATGGCTGAACCTTTAGGGTAAGCTGGGCGTTAGGACCTTACTTCGTGCGAATTTGAAGTTATCTTCGCGTACGGTCGTGAATACCCTCGCACCGATGGCTTTCGCGACCTGGATCGCCACATGACCGACCCCTCCCGCGCCGCCGTGGATCAGAATGCTTTCCCCGACTCTTAATGCCGCACGCGCGACCAGGGCCTCCCACACCGTCCCGCCAACCAGGCTCAGGCTTGCTGCTTCGAGATGGCTTAGCGAGGAGGGTTTCCTTCGGATGATGTTTTCGTTCGCAACGTGGTATTCAGCATAACTTCGGTCGAGCGCTGGGGGCAGAAGAAACTCCGCCTCGCGCCATGCTGGAGTTTGTTGCTGATCAGATCGGCGCCGCTCCAGACGAATTTGCCCTCTATGCACGCCGTGAAGAAACGCGTCGGGATCACGTGGCGCGGCTGATGATGTACATGGATAGGTGGCGTCGATCCAGAGGTAGGGCCACTCACCCTCAATGGGCCGGGCGAGGAATGCTTTGACCTTGTCGTCGATCTCCTCGCAGAGTCGGGAGACCTGGCTCTTGGAGATGCCGCTCATGCCCATGGCTTTGACCAGGTCGTCGACCGAACGTGTCGAAACGCCCTGAATGTAGGCTTCCTGAATGACAGCGGTCAGGGCCTTCTCGGCCATCCGGCGCGGTTCGAGAAAGCTCGGGAAATAGCTGCCTGTCCGAAGCTTCGGAATGCGCAGTTCGACGGTGCCTGCCCGTGTCTCCCAGTCCCGGTCGCGATAGCCGTTGCGCTGGGCAAGCCGAAAGGAATTCTTCTCGCCGTAGCCCGCGCCCGCCTTCGCGCCGACCTCCAACTCCATCAGCTTCTCGGCTGCAAAGCCGATCATCTCGCGAAGCAAATCGGCGTCGGCGCTCTTCTCAACGAGCGAGCGCAGGTTCATCATGTCGTCGGTCATCAGTGATCTTTCCATCAGGTTGAGCTTGAACAACCCGACCCTACCGGAAAAACACTGATGGCCGCCTTCCTGCTACACCACTCCCCGGGACATCATCGGAAAACCGACTTGCGAAGTTGTCGGAGTTGACAAAGTTGCCTCAGATCGCCATCTTTTGGTCAGGAGAATTGTCATGGCCCAAAAGATCCAGTCCAAGACCCCGAAAACCAACGCTGATGGCTCAAACACCATTATGACGATGTTCGTTCTTGACGCGAACCCTTTCGAAGGGGTCGCCGGGTTCCAGTTGCCCGCTGGCGCGCGGGTCGCTGTGGTGACTTCGCAGCCGGAAGCAGCGAGTTCTGTCGCCCGGACCGTCGGTAAGCGCTTTCGCGGCAATAGCATGGTCGTTCGAAGAATGCGCCGACTTGCGAAAGCCAAAGAACGCGACGAGACGACCAATACAGTCAACAAGGCGGCCTTCGAGCCGGATGCGCGCAGCCGGGCTGTGCTGCAGGGTGTCCGGATCGCGCAGAACGACTTACAGGCAGCAGGCGGCGCCTTCGATCTGGAGCAGGTCAGGGCGCTCCTGCACGGGGTCTCCCGTCAGGCCGTAGATAAGCGTGTGCAAGAGGGAAGTTTGCTGGCCGTTCCCGGTCCAAGCAATAGACGCTGCTACCCCACGCTTCAGTTCAACCGAGATGGTACTGTCGTGGGAGGCCTCAAGGAGGTGCGGGATTCCCTGCCCGTCGAGAGCCCTTGGGCTGTGTTGAACTTCCTTGCACGGGCAGATGTTCGCCTGAGCGGGCGGAAGCCTATCGATGTTCTTCGAGAGGGAAATCTGCAGTTGGTTCTCGAGGCTGCCAACCGCTACGGTGAGCAGGGCGCGTGACCGTCCCTCTGCCACCTGCAGATTTGCATAGCCGCAATCCCAAGATGGTCTCGATCCCCGTGGGGTTTAACCTGCATCGGTTCTACACGGCAATCTATGAACCGGTCTTCTTCGACCGATCAACGAGTGGTCGCTTCAACGCTCCCGATGGTTCATTCGGCGTGCTCTATGTGGCGCAACTGGTCAACGGGGCATTTTCAGAGACGTTCCTGCGTTCCCCGGGAAACACATTGATCGATAGTGCCTTCTTGAGACGCAAAGGCTATGTTCGACTTGAGACGGTGTCGCCGCTAAAACTGATCGATCTGACCGGGCCGGGCCTTGCGCTTGTTGGAGCGACGGCCGAAGTCCCTCATTCGGGGCTTCACTATGATGCACCTCAAGCCTGGTCGAAGGCGCTATTCGACCATCCTGTGAAGGCGGATGGAATTGCCTATCATTCACGCCACGATGACACGGAAATTTGCTACGCGATTTTTGAGCGCGCGGGAGCAGCTCTCGTGGAGGTCTTTCGCGAGCTGGACCTTGATGAGGATTGGTTCTGGGACATCGGGGCTCGCTATGGGGTTGGCTTGGCGCCGTAGCTTCTAGCCGTCCGAACGGAGGGCTATCTCCGGCGCGAAGTTAGCCTTGTCTTCTCTTCTTGGCGTTACCGTGAACGCAAAAATCGCGAAGCTTGCTCTCTTTAATTGAAGAGATAGGTCTCGCGATATTTTGAACCGGAATCCACGCAACCCGTTTTCTCTCCAGTGGTTCCAGGCATCAGCTGTGGGGTAGCTCGTCCAGGGACCTGCAATAATCGGTGGGAAGATGATGATGGCGAGCGCCTTCATAGCCGCAAGTATCTCCTTCACGCGAACTGGTGCTGCTTTTGGAACTGCGTCCATCGTCTCCTCCTGTGCGGCAATCGCTCGCAGGTCCGTTCGTCAATAGTTATCCAATACTGCAAGTCGGATCTTGCGTTGCACAGGATGCCAGGCGCCACTATTTTGATGCGACGAGGCGACGAGAGCAGGAAATGGATTCGCAGCTCGACATGTTTTCGAAGGCGCCGCTTCCTGTGGTGGAAAAAGTGAGCGCGCGCGTGGTGCTGCGTCGGCCACCGCAGACCAGCGCGATGTCCGACGAAGACATGGCGCGGAAACTTCAAGAGAGCGGAAACTATCGCATCCTCAGGAAGCTCGTCGCCCGGCCTGTCGTCACGGTTAGGCGGCCCCAATTCTCCGGTTTGGGGGTGGTTCTCGACACGGAGACCACGGGTCTCAATCACCGCACCGACGAGATCATCGAGATCGGTGCAGTCGCCTTTACCTTCAATGATGATGGAGTGATCGGCGATGTCATCGGTGTCTATGGCGGCTTGCAGCAGCCGTCCATGCCAATTCCGCCCGAGATCACGCGGCTGACGGGAATCACGGACGCGATGGTCGAGGGGCAGGTGATCGATATCCAGTCCCTGCGTAGGCTGACTGAACCGGCAGACCTGATCATCGCCCACAATGCCGGCTTTGACCGGCCGTTCTGCGATGCGTTCTCCCCCGTCTTTTCCGGCAAGGCGTGGGCTTGCTCGGTTTCGGAGATCGATTGGAGCGCCCGTGGCTTCGAGGGAACGAAGCTCGGCTACCTCATAGGCCAGGCCGGCTACTTTCATGAGGGCCACCGCGCTGTGGACGACTGCTTTGCGCTTCTTGAGATCCTCGATCAGCAGCAGGCAGACGAAGAAAGTCCCTTCAACGAACTATACCGCGCCAGCCAGCAATCGCGTGTTCGCATTTTTGCTGAGCACAGTCCGTTCGACATGAAGGACCATCTGAAGGCGAGGGGCTATCGCTGGTCGGACGGCAGCGACGGTCGCCCTAAATCCTGGTGGATCGAAGTCGATGAAGACGATCTCAACGAGGAGCTTCGCTATCTTCGCTCGGACATTTACCAATGGGACGAAGCGGACCCGCCGATTTTGCACCTGACGGCCTTCGATCGGTTCAAAGCCTGATCGAAAGGATGACAACTCCGGGTCAACCCTTACGCTCCGGCCTTTCACTTCGTCGTTGCTGATTGTCGCGACGCGAGGTCCAGCAGCACGTTGGCGATTGCCTGGCCATCGTGCTGTCCGCGGCTCCATGCATCCTCATATTCGCCGGTGATTGCTTCGTAGGTCTCGTTGCTGCTCGGGCCATGAGACAGATACGAAAACGCGCCCACCGTTTTTTCAAAGGGAAAGAGGACGCGATTTTCCAGGGCGTGGGTCAAAAGCCGGCCCTGCTGCGGCTGCACTCTGGCCCACAGGGCCTCGACGCCCTGCAAAAGATCGCCCAGCGATCGATCCGTGGTCTCGCGGCATTGCAAGACGTTGCCGATCCAAACCCGCGGGCACCTGACATCTGCCAATGCGTCGGCGATCTCGGCGATGTGCAGATGCGGGAGCAGGCTCGTGTAAAAGCTTCCAGGTCCGAACGCGATCAAGTCGGCGCGCGCGAGCGCCTCAATCACCGCCGTATTCGCAGTGGGGGGAGTGCCCGATGCGGTCGATAACTCTATCTCCGCAATCCCGACCTTGGCGTCCTCCTCGGACAGCTTTGTAATCACGTCCTGCCTATCTACACGTTTTCCGTTTTTCAGTGTCGCACTAAGCGTGAGGTCACTGTCCAGCGATGACGCCCATACATCGCCCTCGATGCTGCAGAGCTTTCGGAACACGAAGACCGCCGTGTTGACGTCGCCGTTATGGGCCAGAGTGGCTCCCGCGAGTATGAAATTCCCAATGCTCCCGTTACGGAAATCGAAGTCGTTTCCAACTGTCGAGGAGAAAGTTTTCAGGTAATTCAGGATCGCGCCGCGTAGGCCAGGTTCCATGCGTTCGAGAAGCGGATGACGGCCCTGCGAGTAAAACAGGAACTCGGACAGCGCCTCGTCTTTGCCGAGGTTACTGGAAAGGCGAGCGTTGCAGATCTTGACGACATCGCCAGCGCGGCCCTCACCGTGCGCCATTGTCATCAGAGCCTGGCGGAGATCGCCGACGGCGAGAAGGCCGATCCGCTCTCGGATGATCTTGGAACTGCCGCCGCTGTCCCAAGCGGGTACGATGCGGGTCAGTTGTGCTTTGCCGCACAAAGCAATGTTGATCGCGCGACAGGCGCTACCGCCGGAAAACAGGACAATGCGTTTCAAGCGGGACTCCGGAATTTGATTGGCGCTTCAGGTCGAGGAAGCGCCCAGCTTCTGTTCGAACGTATCTATGACCCATGTCAGGACCGAGGCCATTTCGATCGGTATGGTTGTGTCGACTTCGAGTGTCGGACCAAGTCGACTGGGTTCGGCACGCTTCGCAAGCTCTATGAGTTCCGGCACATATGCCAAACCTGGATGCCCGGCAAGGCGCTGCCCGCTCCTGTTTTTGTAACGATCGCCGATGACCTCTGGTGGAGCGTGACACCAGAGTTCAACGACCTCCGTGATGCCGGCCATGGCGATATGCTCGCGAAGCACTTCCACGGGCTGGAATCCGAACCATGCGTCGACGATGAACGTCGAGCCCGGGGCCGCCTCTGCAACGGAAGAGAATATGGCTTTGTAGCTGGCCCTCCCCAGGATGCGATTGAACGGGCGGTCGACACTTTCGATGAGCTCCAAAAAAGGGTTCTTGACTGTGTCGAGAGAGAGCAGCGGCCAGCCGGTTTCCTTGCAGAGCGCGTGCGATAGCCCACTCTTTCCCGATGCAGGCACGCCGTTCACCATCACGAGGCGCTTGCCGGTTCCCCGAGGCGAATGTGAAGCGAGATCGAGTGCGGCAAGGCCACATCCGATTACGCCGGCATCGTCACCAAGTTCGGCAAGGCGAACATCGGCATCATACCAGGTTTCCAGTTTGGGGAGGAAGCCGAGCGATCGGATCGCAGCTTCGCCCATGCCGCCTCCAAGGACGACAACATCGGGGTCGAATGCAGCCGATAGGGTATTGATTGCCGCCCGCAGCGGACCGCCCCACGCTCGCATGACACCAATTGCCGGCTCATCGCCTGCCTCGGCTTGCTGGAGCAGGTGTTCGAACCGGATGTCCGAGCCGTATCCCGCCTCGTAGAGATGTCGCCCCAAGGAGGTGCCGGAAGACTCTGTCTCGATACATCCACGCTGGCCACAGGGGCAGGGTTGCCCTCCGATATTTACGACGAGATGACCGAGTTGTCCGGCGCACCTCCTGCCGTTCACAATTTGCCCGCTTTCCATGACCGCGCCGCCAATTCCGGTGCCGATGGTCATCATCACAGCGTTGCGAAGACCCTTGGCCGCTCCCCGTCTCGACTCGCCAATGAGTGCCATGCTGCAATCGTTGGCGACCAGGGTTGAGCGGCCAAAGGTCGTTGACAGTTCATGCTTCAGGTCCACGCCCGAAAGATTGAGAAAGCCTCCTGAGATGATTTCGCCGGACCAACCGTCGACACGACCCGGTATTCCGACGCCGATGGCGCGAGCGCCATCACCGTCCATCCCACGGACGAGGTCCTTGATAAGCCCGATGGCAACCGCAGGGTCGCGACTACCCGCTATCGAGCGCTTCTTGAGAATCGCCCCGGATGGAGAGATTCTCGCTGCCCGCATATTCGTGCCGCCGACGTCGATGCCGATTGCAAAATCTTCAGGAGACATTTCTGTTCGAACCTCAGGCTGCGGCCTTTTCGGCGCGATAACGCCGGATGATATTCTGAATGTCCTGCAGGCGGGAGACAGCAATCGTCGAAAGTTTTTCCTTCGACACCTTGCGATCAAGCGAAATGCAGTCTTTCCAGAGCGAGCGGCCAGCGATGACACCGGATGCGCCGTTCTTCATTGCCGCTTCGACCTGCGGCAGGAAGGTCCTGTGATCGACGCCGGCGGACAGGACGGCCCACGGAACGTCGCCGGAAATCTTGGTGACTTCAGCGCAAGCTTCCTCGTTGCCCGGATAAGGAATCTTCAGAACCTTCGAGCCGAGCTCCAGGCAGGCGCGCGAGCCCTCGACGATCAGCGACGGGACCTTCGCTTCGTATTCTTCCTTGCTTTCGCCTTCCAGCTGATAGGTCAGGAATTCCACGACCAAAAGCAGGTCCTCGTTGGCGAAATCCTCGATGCGCTTTTTCAAGGTTTCGAGGTTCGCTGTGTTTGCGGCCGGCCTATCCATGCGGAGGTAAACCATGATCTTGCCGCCCGTTGCGCCAAGTTCGCGCACCTTGCGGGCGTCAATCCCGTCGACCATCTTGGAAATGCGATAGCCTTCAGGGGAAACGTCGAAGCCGGAGGCGTCGATACCAATCAGGAGAGCGGTATCGCGGGGCAGGATATCCTTGTCGACGAGATCGGGAACAGCGCAGATAGGATCGACCAGCACGCAGCCTGCCTTGGAGGCCAGGTATAGCGTGATGTCCGCCTTGGTCTCGCCGAGCGTCGCGTTGCTGATTTTCGCCTGTTCTTCCGGCGTCGTAGCAAGTACGGTACGCATGCCGCCGCGCTGGTCGCAGGCGATAACCATCATGGCTCCACTAGCATCGCAAATCTGATGATAGCCGCGGCGCTCTGCGGTGGTCATAGCTGTCATTCTCATTCTCCCTCTGGATCGAGACTTGTGTCGGGGTCGGGTGATTGGGTCTGAACAGGACGCACGTCCTCGTTTCGCGCCATCGCAGGTGTTGGCCTGGCTGGTTCGATGTCAATGTTGAATTGTGATCCGGTTCGGTGTAACTTTCGAAGCCATGTAACACGTTGCAGAAAGGAATTGCAAGCTGCTTCCGCAAACACCACAGGACACGGCATCCCGTGCGACCCTGCATATGGTCGCCAAGCTTCACTACGAAAGCGACATGCCGCAGGTCGAAATCGCCAAGAAGCTAGGCGTTTCCACCGCAACCGTGTCCCGCCTGCTAACCCGGGCGCGAGCACTTGGAATTGTGAAAATCGAAGTCATGGACCTGGTTGTCCCTGACGAGATCACCGCGCAACTGATCGAGGCTCTCGGTCTCAAACGCGCCGCCGTGATCGATACGCCATCGACAGGTGTCCTCGCCGCTCTGGCTGCCCCGCTGGGCAACCTCCTTAAGGAGGAGAATCTCGCGAAGGGCGCAACGATCGGGATTGGATGGGGACGTGCGGTTCGCGAGGTCATTCAAGCTGGATTGCCACGCATTCCGGATGCGCGCGCCGTTGCGCTGAATGGCGGCCTGCAGCAGTCGGCCCCGCATTTCCAGATTAACGAGTTCGTTCGTCAGGCGGCTGAGCAGTTCGGCGGGACCGCCCACTTTTTGCACGCCCCATACTTATCCTCGGTCGAACTTCGCGATGCTTTCTTGAGCGATCCCGTTGTCAAGGAAACCTCCGGGCTCTGGGACAAACTCGACTGTGCGATCGTCGGGATTGGATTACCTCACGCTATCAATCCGCCGGAAGCAAGCGCCGCGACCCTCAACGAACAATCGATCGGCGGAGCCGTTGGCGATGTCATCCGTCACTACGTCGACCGCGACGGGAAGCTGCTTCCGTGGGAGGGCGAGGAACGCATGATCGCCGCGACGCCAGCTCAACTCCAAAATGCCGGACTGTCGATCGGAGTGGCTGCAACGATCGAAAAGGCCGCCGGAATCGTTGGGGCGGTTCGCTCTGGGATGATCAACGCGCTCGTAACCGATACCTCGACTGCGCTTGCAATTTTGGAGATTTGTCAAGAAAAAGCAAACAGCTAACTGCTGACAATCGGCCGCCGCAGAGCATGTGAAATAATTTTCTGGAAAAAATTACTTGACGGCGCGTGGCCGTTGACCTGATTATTCCCCCGCTGATCGGGCGTGAGACAGAGGAGTTCTCAGAGCCCAATTTCAATCAGGGAGGGAATCATGGAACGTCGTTCGTTCATCAAATCTGCCGCCATCGCTTCGCTTGCCGCTCCGGCTTTGATCACCGCTGGTCGCGCGGTGGCTCAGGACAAGAAGTTCACAATCGCACTCATCCCCGGCCTCACGACCGACGCATTTTACATCACGATGCGGAAGGGCGCTGAAGCTGCGGCGAAGGCCGTAGGTGCTCAGCTGGTCTTCCAGGGAGCGCCCGAATTCAATCCGGTAACTCAGGTTCCCGTTCTCGACGCCGTCATTGCCAAGTCGCCTGACGCACTGCTGATTGCGCCGACCGATACAAACCAGCTTATCCAGCCGCTGAAGCGAGCCTCGGATGCCGGCATTCCGATCATTACCGTCGACACGTTTATCGGCAGTGGCGACTATCAGACCGGTGCGGGTGACGGCGATTTCCCCTTGTCGTACATCGCGTCGGACAACATTCTCGGCGGTGCGATTGCCGCACGCGCGTTGGCCACCGCTATCGGTGATAAGGGCAAGGTGTTCGTCTCCAACGTCAAGCCGGGCATCTCGACGACTGATCAGCGAGAGCAGGGCTTCAAGGACGAGATGAAAAAGCATCCGAACATCGAGGTCCTCGAAACCCAGTTCAACGAAAACGACGCCAACAAGGCTGCTTCCCAGCTCCAGGCAGTCTATGCCCGTAACTCGGACCTCGCCGGGGTCTTCGGCGCGAACCTCTTCTCAGCGATGGGCTCATCGAACGGTGTTCAGCAGGCTGGCCAGATTGGCAAGATGAAGGTCGTCGCCTTCGATGCGCCGGGCTCAATCGTCGACAGCCTGAATTCCGGTCTTGTGGATATGGCGATCGCACAGCATCCCGCCGAAATCGGGTACTACGGCGTCATGTCGGCATACGCACATCTCACTGGAAACTCGATCCCGACTAAAATCGGCACCGGGTTCACGGTCATCGACAAGAAGAACGTCGCAGACCCCGCAACCGCAAAGTTCATCTACGCAGAGTGAAAGCCTCCCAAGCTTCACGGGACGTCCGGTCGCACTGATCGGGCGTCCCACGTTACGGCGCAACAGCCATCTGCTAACTTCCGGGAGCGACTGAATGGTCGAGCAAGCAAATCCGACGAGTGCGTCGCATGTGGCCCCCCAGGCCGACCATGCGGACGTCAGTAAAACCGTCATCCAAAAAATCGCCCAGCTACGCGCATGGGTTTTTCTCGCCGCCCTGCTTGTAGTCTTTGAACTTTGGGCGCGCATCGATTTTGGCGGGACCTTTGTCGGTTCCTCGTTCAATTGGCGTTCGGTCGCGATTTTCGCGGTAGCGCCGCTTCTTCTCGCTATCGGTCAGACCTTCGTTATCATTTCCGGCGGCATCGACCTCTCCGCGGGCTTCATTATGGGCCTGGCCGCGGTCGTTGCGGCGCATGCTATAAACATGCTGGGCGTCTACATGCCCTTGCCGATCGCGATGGTGCTCGGAATTTGCATTGCCGTCGCGGCCGCTGTCATTCCTGGAACCATCAACGGCTTGCTGATCTCGCAGCTGAAAGTTCCACCCTTCATCGGGACGCTCGGCATGTTCGGTGTCGCCAGAGGTTCAGCGTTCCTGTTGGCTGGCGGAACAACCGTCCCGGTGAAAAACAGCTATCTGGCCGAACTCGGAAATGGTCAGGTTCTCGGTCTTCCATACCTCGTTATCGTCGCCGCGATCGTGGTGGTCGTCATGCATTACCTGCTGAGCCAGACGCGTTTTGGCCAGCACAATTATGCAATCGGTGCCAATGCCCAGGCCGCCCGTCGCGCCGGCGTGGACATCAAACGGCATTTGCTGCGTCTTTATATCCTGTCGGCGATTTGCGCCGGCATCGGTGGGGCTCTTTACGCCGCGCGTTTCACCGCCGGCGCTGCTCAGGCAGGTGAACCACTCCTTCTCGATAGCGTCGCGGCGGTGGTGATCGGCGGGGCAAGCCTGTTCGGTGGCTCAGGTACTATAGTTGGGACGATCGCCGGTGCGCTCGTCATCGCGGTCATCCAGTACGGCCTTGTGTTTATGAACGTCGAACCATTCTGGCAGTTCATCGCGGTCGGCGTCGTCATCATCATCTCGGTGCTTATCGATCAGGCCCAACGTCGGTTCAGCGGAGCAAAGCAGGATGAATAGTGCAGCACCTCTTCTCGAAGTCCGGAACCTGTCGCGTTACTTCGGCGCAGTGAAGGCCTTGGATAATTGCTCCCTAGTCGTCCGGCCAGGCGAAGTCGTGGCTCTCGCTGGCGATAACGGCGCTGGCAAGACCACAATGATCAAGGCGATATCGGGGGTCTACCCACCAACTTCAGGCGAAATTCTTCTCGAAGGAAAGCCCGTCTCCTTTTCGTCGCCCGAAGATGCCCGGGAACAGGGTATCGAGACGATTTACCAGGACCTCGCCCTGGCGGACAATCTTTCGATCGGTGCAAACATCTATCTCGGCCGGGAGCCGATGAAGAAAGCCTTTGGCTTCCTTCCGGTACTCGATCGAAAGGCGATGGCGAAAGCCGCCGAGGAAACGATGGCGTTGCTCGACTTCCACGTGAAGCGGCTCGAGGCCCCGGTAAGCAACTTTTCCGGCGGTCAGCGTCAGGCTGTTGCCATCGGACGGGCCGTGTTCTGGAACGCTAAAATATTGATCATGGACGAGCCGACCGCAGCGCTAGGGGTACCCGAGCAGCGGAAGGTGGTCTCGCTGATCAAGTCGCTGAAGTCCCAGGGCAAAGGTGTGATCTTCATTTCCCATAACCTGCAGGACATCTTCGCGGTCTCCGATCGCATCGTCGTCCTCAGAAGAGGCGTCGTGGCCGGTGCTCGCAACATCGTGGACACCGACCACAATGAAGTCGTCAAGCTGATGGTCGGCGGCTAGGCGCTACAACACAAAGCGCATCAACGCCAACCCAACACTGAAAGGCATTGTAAGGAAGGCTCGCAATGTTTGGATTAGAAGACAAAAAGATACTCGTGACCGGGGGCAGTGGCGGCATCGGTATGGCAACCGCTGGACCTCGGAGGATGACATCGCTTCTGCGATCGTTTTCCTCTTGGGTAGCAGCGCTGCGATGATTACCGGGGTTTCGTTGCCGATCGATGGCGGTTTCACCACCGGCTGAGGGTTGCCAGAAAAGGGGGTAAACACCCATCCCCGAAGCCTCTCTCAAATTATTGGAATTCCAATGGCCACAGCTCTCTCTGTAAACTTGAATGCGATCGCCTTCCTGAGAAATCGTCGCGACCTTCCATGGCCGAGCGTCGAGGGTATCGGGCGCATCGCGCTTGAGGCCGGTGCTCAGGGTCTTACCGTCCATCCAAGGCCCGACCAACGTCACATCCGGTTATCGGACCTGCCGGTTCTGAGGGAACTAATTGATAAGTTCGCCGATACGGAATTCAATATCGAGGGTTATCCAACACGTGAATTTCTCGATCTCTGTATCGATGCACGTGCTGATCAGGTCACCCTCGTACCAGACGATCCATCTCAAGCGACGTCGGACCACGGCTGGGATGTTCGCAGGCACAAAGCCTTCCTAGCCGAGACCACGGCCGAACTGAAACGCTACGGGATACGTGTTTCGTTGTTCGCGGATGGCGACGGCGATCAGGAGGCGATGGAAGTCGTTCGGGACATTGGTGCTGACCGCATCGAACTCTACACCGGTCCCTATGGAGGCTGCTTCGATGACCCTAAGCGGGCGTCGTCTATTTTGGAGCTTCTGGGCAGGACCGCTGACGCAGCCCGGGCCATGGGCCTGGATGTCAATGCCGGCCACGATCTGACTGTTGCGAACCTGCTGAACTTGATTGGCAGAATTCCCAATCTCGCAGAGGTTTCCATCGGCCACGATCTGACGGCCGATGCATTGATTCACGGAATGGCCGAGACCGTTCGGCGTTTCAGGCGCGCCTGCGGCCAAGAACTCTAATTCGGATTTTTGGGACTGCCATGAGTGACATCAGGTTGGTGATTTTTGACTGCGACGGCGTGCTGGTGGATTCCGAGATTCTCGGGATCACCATTGAAAAGGAGCTACTGGCGAGCGCCGGCTACGATATCAGCATTCCGATGCTGACGGAGCGTTTCAGTGGGATGAGCTGGCAGGACATACTGACGATCATCGAGGCGGAAAGCGGTCTGAGCCTGATGTCCAAGCTCCTCGACAAGACTGAAACCGAACTTGACATTCGACTTCCGAAAGAGGTCGAGGCGGTCGATGGAGTCCGGGCTGCGCTCAAGACCCTCCAGTTCCCCAAGTGCGTGTGCTCGAACACAAAGATGTCTCGGCTAGACGCAATGCTGGAGAGGCATGGCCTACGCCAATTCTTCGGTGCCAGCGTCTTTTCAGCGAAAGACCTCGGCGAGGGGAGATCGAAGCCGAAGCCGGACATTTTCTTGTTCGGAGCGAAGAAGATGGGCGTTGAGCCGGTGCACACTGTAGTAGTTGAGGATTCTATTCACGGCGTTCAGGCGGCACGTTCGGCGGGCATGCGTGTTGTAGGCTTTACCGGAGGAACGCACACATTCCCGGGTCATGCGGCGAACCTCATCGAGGCTGGCGCGCATACGATCGTATCGCATATGCGAGACCTTTCCGCAGCCGTCAGCGAAATCGCAACCTACGAACCAGGCTAACCGCAGGCCGGCTATCCAATTGATACTGACCTTGCCCCTGGAAAATTCCAGTTCCAAATGGCCTAAATTATTGGGGGCACGTCAGATGCAAATACGTCTCTCGATACAGTTGTTCGCCACATCGAGTATCTCATCAACCGCGTTGGTGAGGACCGGGTAGCGCTTGGATCAGATTTTGACGGCACCACGGTGCCGAGCCAGATTAAGGATGTCAGTGGAGTGCCGCACCTGTTCGAGGCGCTATGGGTAGAGCCGGATTTGGTCGGCGAACGATATCGAAATTCGCTTCTGAAAACTGGCTTAGGGTGTTTAGGCTCACTTGGAAGTGATGCTTCGTGCTTCGTTAGCGCTGAGATACTTGGGGCGTGAGGTCTTGTATAGGCTCGCGAAATGTAAATGGCATGTTCCATGAATAGCCCCGTTCGGCCATAATAGGATACCCAATGAAGGACCGCATTTTACAATGTCGCAAATCCTGCCAGCGAGATCGGTGAGTGCGAAACAAGTTCACGAAGGAGCCTCCCGCCTCAGGGAGGAAGCGCCCGCCGCCTAGCGGCCGATCGACCAGGTTGTCGATCCGATGGTCGAGGCGGGACTCGTGGCTCGCGTGGCGAAAATAAGCCCCGTGCTCACCGTCAAAGGCTGACGTCATGCCCTCAACGCTCGACCGCTGCGGTCAATTAACGCACGGCCGCGGTCGAGCCGTCTCCGCTGACGAGGCCGGCCTTTGTCGCTCCGTACCTGAAGGCGGCGATGGCCTCTTTCGAGCTGACAGGCCAATTCCGCATGTACGAATCGACCGTGAAGTCTGGAAACTCGGTTCGTATTCGCTGGGCAAGCGCCCGGGCCTCTTCTGTCTTTCCGAGCCGCGCGCTTGCCATAGCTCGTATCATCAGGGATTCGCCGTGGACAGGAGCTTTGAGGGCGGCCTCGATCGCCGCCTGGTCGTTTCCTGCGACGTACTGCGCGATCGAAAGAGCCGCCGAGTACCAGGATGGCGCGCTGGGGTTCAAGCTCATCGCCCTTTCGGCCAGAGCCACGCTACGCTCGGCGTCGCCGACCACGAGCGGCATGTTGTAGGCCATCAATGCGAGATTGTCCGCATCGTTCGGAGCCAGAGATATGGTCCGCTCGAAGTCTTCGCCGGCACCTTTCAGGTCGCCGTCGGCCGCGCGCAAGGTGGCCCTTTGTCCTAAAGCGACCCAGTCGTTGGGGTCGATTTCCAGGGCGTGAAGTGTGTCCTGCCGGAACGTTCGCATGGCCCCATCGGCATCGCTCGAATATCCGAGGGTGCCTACGACGGAGTAGGCGATCCCCAGTTCGCTCCACGCCCGTGCGAATTGCGGGTCGAGGGCGACGGCCTTCTCGAGATAGTCAATCCCTGCCTGAACGTCGTCCCTGGTTCCGAGTTGAAAGCGGTCAGTACCCAAGAGATAGAGATCGTAAGCATCGAGGCTCGAGGGCGGCTTGCGACGGGCCACAGCGCGGCTGTCCTTGGCGATCTCTCCGTATCGCGGCGAGGCGATGCTGCCGACGACCCTGCCTGTGATCTCGTCCTGTACCGCGAACAGATCGTCCGGCGACCGATCATACCGTTCGGCCCAAACGTGGGTTCCGGTGGCGGTGTCGATCAACTGGGCTGTGACCCTCAGGAAGTCTCCCCTGGCCTGGACACTGCCCTCCAGCACATAGCGCACGCCGAGTTCGCGGCCGACCTGCCTGACGTCGGGGCTTTTGTCCTTGTAAGCGAAGCTGGAGTTCCTGGCGATGACGAATATCTCGGGGTGCCGTGCGAGGTCGGTTATGATGTCCTCGCTCAGTCCGGATGCGAGCCTTTCCCACCGTTCGTTGCCGTCGAGGTCGTTGAAGGGAAGAACGGCGATCGTACGCATGTCGTCCGGCCGTCTCTCGGCCCAAAACGCCCAGCCGATGGCGAGGATGGCCACCGCTGCTGTCAGAGCGATCCCCCATTTCAAATGCGGACGCATTCTTAAACGCCAAGGGCGGCCGGAACCGGAAAGCCGCAGCGTGTAGGTCCGCACCGGGCGGGAGATGTTTTTGACGCGATGCTCGCCCGCGTAGTCTATGGGCACGGCGACCTTGCCCTGCAGCTGATCGAACACGGTGCCCGAAATCAGCACGGCTCCGGGTTTGCAAAGCTGCTCCAGTCTGGCGGCCACATTGACACCGTCGCCAAGGAGGTCGCCATCCTCCGCGACGACGTCGCCGAGATTGATGCCGATTCGCAACACGACCCTTTGGTTTGCCGCAACGGCCGCTTGTTGGGCCGACAGCGTCGCCTGGATGGCGATGGCGCAATTGACCGCGTCGACAACAGAGGCAAACTCGGCGATCGCGCCATCGCCCATGAGCTTGACCATCCGCCCTCCGTGATTGTCGATCAGTGGATCGAAGATGTCGCGATGAAGGTGCCTGACCGAGGACAAGGTGGCCTTCTCGTCGTCCTCCATCAACCGGGAGAACCCGACGATATCGGCGGCGAGGATGGCCACCAGACGGCGATGTGCTTGCTCTCCCACGGTAGCCACCCAACTTCGTTACGCAAACGGCACAACTCGGGCTGCCTCAACATCGGCTCGGGCTTATCATACCCTCGTTGAGGACTGAGCGCGATAGCCAGCTGAGAGCGTGGGCAGGGCTTTTGCTTTCGGGGAGGCAACAGGCGTCGTCCAGACTTCAGCAGAGCTTTTGCGACGGCGGGGCTTGTTGCGTCGAGGTCTTCGCGGGCCGTCGGAATTGAAGTGGTTTGCCACAACGACCTGTCCCCTTGCAATTTCGTGTTTAGCGCCGGACGACCGCTGGCAATCATCGACTTCGACAGCGCATCACCGGTACCTCGGATGCACGATCTTGGCTACGCCGCATGGATGTGGCTCGATCTCGGTGACGACGATATCGAGCCTGATCTGCAACGACGCCGATTGACCCTGTTCTGCAAGGCCTATGATACCGAGTGGATTTTCCGCGTGTCATCGATTTTATTTTACTGCGACAGCGGATTCTGCTTGCGCAGGGGCGACGCATTGGTGATGTGGCTATGGAACGCTGGGCGGCCGATTGCCACGAATGGACCATCAGGTACCTCCACAATATGTTCGACCCATCGGACGCCAATAGCGGGGCCACAGACACCGGAAACTTCTAGTCGGGGCGAATACCCACGAACCGGGTTGTTTCATCAATTTTGATTTGAACTCCCCGAAAAATTCGCGTTTAAATTTTGGCGAGCGGTCCACCATGGACCATTCGAGGGGCGCAAAGGGGTTTGCCGACACATCACCCGATTTCACGCGCGTCCTCATCATAGGAAACGGCGGCTCCGGCAAGACCTGGCTCGCCCGTCGTATCGCGGAACGGCTTCGCTATCCCGTCGGGCTGACAAAGCATTGAAATCGAGCGCGTCCAACGGAGGAAGTTGGCATGAACGAGCAGTTCCTACGGCTGCAAGGGGTTGTTCTCAATAGCCCTTTGTTGCCGGTCCTCCTGGATGATTGGGAGAAGGTTGCTCTGCCAGATTCCTGGCTCGTGACTGGGGCGATTGCTCAAACGGTATGGAACCATCGGGTGGGGCTCCCTCTGCCTCATGGCATCAATGACGTCGATATCGTCTATTTCGATGCCAACGACCTCTCTGAGGATGCCGAAGCGGAACACGCAGCTCGAATACGCAACGCCTTTTCCGAACTGGGCGTTTGGATCGATGTGAAAAATGAGGCAAGAGTTCACCTCTGGTATGAGACGAAATTCGGCTATCCGATCAAACCCTACCTGTCGACCGTCGATGCTATAGCGACGTTTCCGACGACGGCCACGGCGGTTGGCCTTCGCCCCAGCAATGGCCGACTCGAGTTTTGCGCTCCCTTCGGCCTTTCCGATCTCCTTGATGGTATTGTCCGTCCGAACAAGAGCCAGGTCAGGCAGGAGATTTACGAGCAGAAGGTCAACCGATGGATCAAAATATGGCCAAAGCTCCGTGTAGCGCCTTGGGCTGAGGAAGAAGAATGAGGAGCTTTATCGGTACCGATCCCGCTCCGGCGGGAGGACCCGACTCGGCGATGCGTTTTAAACGCCGAGGTCGCCGATCTGTACGTTCAAAGTTCCATTCGCATGATGCATCCTCAATGAAGGGCAGCTGCTGTGATCCGAACTAAGGTCGATGCGCTGTGGTTTAAGTGTTGCTCCGCATATCACCTGCAGCTTTTTCCCGCCTCTCAGACGGTGTCAAAGCTCGTCGCGCTGCAAGACATGATCGAGCGCGAGTGCGATGGTCCGCTGTTGCGGGTGCCCGCACAGGGCTTGCACATGACGGTTGTGACATTGCTCAATGCAGCAAGCCAACTCAGCACATCGAATGACGAGGTCTGGAGTTTGAAAGGCAAGGGGTGGCAGGAAACCATAGAAAGGTCGCTCAGCGCGACATTTCCCTTCGACATCTGTTTCCGTGAAGTCGCCGCATCAGAAGCCGCTATTTTCCTGATGGCGCAGGAGCCGCCGGAGCTGCGGCGGCTTCGTTCAACCATATCCGCTGCCGTTTCGTTCGAAGATTGGAGGCCGAAACCACCGCGTATAGGTCACATAACGCTATTCAGGTTCTCTGCGGAAGAATGGCTGTCTATGCCAAACATCGATGCCGGGTTGTTGCCCATCGAATTCAAAGTGGAAACCCTCCAGTTAGTGAAAGAGCGAAGGTACCCAAGCGTGGAGGTCGACATGCTCGGGGAACTCCCATTTCGGGGCGCGAGCATGTCGTGACATTCGCCGCGGCGACATCCGACTTCCATCGTCAGGCGTGGAGCGGCCTTTCCCGATTTGGCGGCCGCCGGTAAAGGATCAATCCTGTCGTGTGGAGTGATCTTCGATGGCCGCGATATATCTCGCGACCGATCGCTCGACGACACGCGATCCGTCATGTTTGATCGTCCTGCCTGAAAATCCGCCGTAGATCGCCTCGAAGCGGTATGGACGCACCGCTTCTCCCATGCCCTTCACTGTTCGGGCATTTAACGGAATGAGGTTCGGGAAACTGCGCATGAAGCTTACATATCTGCGATCGAGTGTTACCTGCATCGTGTCCCCGGTGAACAGCGCGCCGCGACCGTCTTCCAGCCAAGGGCAGTAAAGCACCGAACTGCCGGCGAAATGGCCGCCGCAGCGGATCAGAGTTGCCTGCTTCAAACCAAGGATTTCACTCGTCCATGGACTGAGTGCCGGGCCTGACCTCTGGACCCATTCGCCATCATCGGCATGAACATAGACAGGCACATCGCCAAAAGCTTCACTCCACTCTATCATCGACGCATAGAAGTGCGGGTGCGAAACAGCGATGGCCGCAAGGCCGCCCAGAGCAGCAACTGTCTTTCGGCTGGTCTCGTCCAGAAGGCTGAGGCAGTCCCAGAGAATGTTGCCGTCCGGCCCTTCGATGAGGAAGGCTCGCTGACCGATCCCGAACTCCGGTGATAGCTGAAGAGAGTGTAAGCCTTTGGCTTCCTCTATCCATTGTACTTTGTGGGTCGAGCTGAGGTCCGCCATGTTCGTCCACGCCTGACCTGATGGCGGCACGAACTGACGATCATCTTCGCAAACGGGACAGGCAGATGGCGGCTCTGCGCTCTCGCCGAACTGAGTGCCACAGGCGGTGCAGATATGATATGTCATTGCTCAGCTCCCATTGTTACGCGCTCACAGTGAGAGCCGCTCAACCACTTGGTTCATGTCGTCGCAAACATGTTCCGCGCCCGCGGCCGCGAGGCACGAAGCGAGGCTGCCGTAGGTATGTCCACCGCCCGTGAAACCCAGAACCCTCATGCCGGCGCGCTTGCCGGCCATCACGCCGGCGACGGAGTCTTCGACCACGATCGTGTCGGCAGGATCAACCCCCATCTGCGAAGCGGCAAATAGGAAGACGTCCGGTGCCGGTTTTGGGCGCTTGACCTGGTCGACCGAAAACACGTGCGGTGCGAGCAATGGGAGCAGGTCCGTGCGTTCCAGATTTTCGCGAAGACTGACAAGCTCGGTCGAGGAGGCAACGCAAACCTGATCACCTCTTTCGACAATCGTCTGGATAGCCGTTGCCGCACCTCGAATTGGGGCGAGTTCGCCGGGAAAGCGACGCTGACATTCCAGCAAGAGATCATCAATCCAGCTTGTCGGCAGCTGCAGATTTAACTCAGTGCTCAATTGGCTCCATGCAATCCGGTGGGGAACGCCGGCAAATCGCTCCGCTATTGTCGCGGCTGTCGTCGGATGGCCAAGGCGGGTCAACGCTTCAGCGTCAACCGCGCAGAATATCGCTTCGGAATCAATGAGAACGCCATCGCAATCAAATATCACCAGCATAAGTCGGCCCGCTCACCCTTTCGTTCTGAACTGTCGCGTTGTTTCCGCAGGCATCCGGGCACAGCCATCGGCAAGTCTGCAGCGGAATGGGCAGCGAATGCCCAGTCGTAGCACAGGGGACGTGAATCAGATATCGGTCTAATCGATTGTGCGACGAGAGGTGATGGTTTGAGATCGGTTCTCTTCGATGTCGACGGTGTCCTTGTTTATGGCTATACAGCTCAAAAGGACCGGCTCCGACGCTGGGACGAGCATCTCCTGGCTGACCTCGGCATTGACCCTTCGGCCTTTCGTGATCTCTTTATCCGGCAAGTGTTCGAGAAGGAGGTTTTGACAGGACGGAAGGCACTTCTCTCCGCTCTGGAAGTAACCCTTCCGCAGCTGGGCTTTCATGGCTCTCCGTTCATTGTCGCGAGCTACTGGCTCAACCGTGACAGCCATCTTAACATTCAGTTGCTTGATGTCGTTCGTCACCTGCGACGAGCGGGAGGCAGCCGACTTTATGTTGCTACCAACCAAGAGCATATGCGAGCGTTCCACCTTTGGAACCGACATGGTTTCGAGAACATTTTCGACGATATGTTCCACGCTGCAAGACTTGGTGCGTTGAAACCCAATCCGGCCTTCTTCGAGCGCATAGCCAGTGTTCTCGGCCCACAAAGTGAGCCGCCCCTCTTTTTCGATGATTCAGAAGCGGTGGTGGATGCCGCGAAGGCCTTCGGATGGGAGGGGGTCGTCTACAACCAGCTTAGCGATTGTACAGGTCATCCCTGGGTATCAAGGGAATTGTCTAGATAAGGCACAAGCCTCTGAGTTGTGGTCGTTCCCGTTGCGGCCGCGGCAGCTTGCTCCCCACGGTGGAATGTGGCCGAGTGTCAGGCCATGGGAGGAAACGGATTGAAATGACCACTAACTCGGAGGAGCGCAATTTGGCGCTCCGGATAAGAACCCACGGGATCATACTTGGAACCGAGCGTTTCGAAGAATGCGTACGTTTCTATCGAGACTGACATAGGTCGACGGGCCTTCGACTATGAGTTCGGACGAACGTATATCATCTGTTACTTTGCACCTGCGGTAATTATCATACGATTTAAAACGCTAAATAATCACAAAAATCAGTTGCTTGCTCGAAGTTTCTCGACTACGTTTTTCACAGGATAGTTCCGAAATAACCGGCCCTCGCCGGTGATACTCAGCAGTCGTTTGACCTCGCTTGAGGGAGGATGATGACGTTGTTTGTCCGACTTCATTTCTTCGCAACGGTGGAGCGAATGCGTGATCTCGTCTCGATCCGATACCGACCTACGACGGCAATCTGACGCGTCGTAAATCCTTTGTTCCACTTTTCTAAGATGGTGCTCCCGTATGGCGCGCCCGAGGTTTGTTATGCAAAAGCAAGCTGTCGTATTCAATGGTCAGGAAGTCGGGATCGCGGTCCCTGTCGAAAACCGCCTCAAATTCATCGCTGTCCGCTTCAATGTCATCGACTTGGACAACAGGCTCTTTGACACGGTTACTGAAATCCGGCGCGCCATTACAGAGCATCTCGCGTCTAGCGGTCGTGCGCTCACCTCTCACTGAGTGGGAGGAGATATTCTTCAACGCAACGGCACAACTGGGATTGCGGGCGCACTTACGAAACCCTGCAAAGCTAAGCCGAAGAACGACGTCACTCGCACTTGGCCTACCCTTTGCAACCCCGGCCATCGCCGGGCAGGCCAAGCGCTGATCTACATCACCTGGGGGTTCTTCCCCCGTCATGCATCACGCCGCCTACTGGTTGATCATTGTCGGAGAGATGCTGACCGGGATTCTCTGTGTCTTCGGGGCAGGTAGGCTCATCGCGGCGTCCAACCGGCCCCAAGAACTTTTCTCAAAAGCGAAGCGGACGGCAACTTTGGGACTGACGGTTGGCATCGTCGTCTGGTTCTTTGGCTTCATGACCGTCGCTGCCGAATGGTTTCTGATGTGGCAATCACAACAGTGGAACGGTGTCCAAGCCGCATTTCGATTTATCGTATGCATCGCCCTGGTCCTGATTTATTTGAATCAGCACGATCCAGAATGAGGACACCGGGTTGTGGGTTTGATCCCAACAAGGCGAGCAGTCCGGACCGCTTGCTGAAGGGTCGAGCAGTCGGATTGAGCGAAGCGCCGATCTTCAATCGGTAAGACGGATAGGGGGTGGGCAACGCGGCGACGCTCAGGTTGCGTTGAAGCGGCGAAGCCGACAAAGGCCTGGCAGCATCTGGCGCTGGCGTCGATGTGTGAGCGAGACAGCGCTCCTAGCGTCAAGCAACCAGCAGCAATCAGGCCCAAAATAGATAGGTTTCGACTATACCAAGCCCGCCGCCATCGACATGCAAAACCTCTCCGCTCACGAAGCGGTTCGCCATCAGGAAGAGGATCGCCTGGGCGATATCTTCCGGTCGGCCGATGTTGCGGGTGAGCAGGGTCGAAGCGGTTGTTCGAGCACCTGCCGCTTGGCCTCGCCCATCAGGCCGTCGAGCAGATCCGGCAATTATATAGTTGCACCGCGGTCAATGGGCGAGCGTTACGATGAGAGAAAGTCGCTTAACTTCTGATATGGAATGGCGGGAGAGGATCGCAAATCTCTATGACGAGATACGTTCTGGTTCGGACGCGGTTGCTGCCTGGAGGCTTTGGTGCGACACCCGTTCGACCCTGTTTCGCGTGACGGTTCAGCTTGTACCGGAAGCATCGGAACGGACAACGTGGGCACAGTGCGGCTAAGCCTCATTCGTATCGACGCCCAAAGCTGCATCCCGCCACTCGCCGGCCATGACAGCAACGGTAGAGGTGTCTGCGCTCGGAAAGCGCTGACATCGCTTGCAAAAAAGACATGCAACGCACAGCGTTGAGATTCCCGGCTGATGTCATCCGCGAGAGGCAAATATAGAGTTCACCCTATCTCGGCTCCGAGCAGGCCCCGCCCCGCGACCGGATGGCGATGGTTCTCTCGGCAATCCGACACATGCGGCAAGCGCTATCCCCATGTCACGTTTGTTCGCGGATTACATGAAAATGATCCTAATTGATGAAAATCAAAGAACGGGACACTTCATCTGGCAGACACTGATCGGCGCGATCGAGTTGGTCGGATCGACGTGCATCTGCGTTCGCACCAAACGTGGAGCGGGATGCAGAAAACCGCACACTTTTTGACGTCCCGCTCCGAGGGAGCTCTGTGATGAATGAAATTGCTCCATGACGAAGAAGAGCTTGATCATCGTTGCGCTGGTCCTGGTGATGGCAGGCGCCGCTTATGCCTTCGTCACCTTCCGCAGGACCGGTCTGCCGGCGGGCATCGCCAGCGGCAATGGAAGGATCGAGGCCGTGGAAATCGACATAGCGGCGAGAACGGCGGGACGGATTGCCGATATCCTCGTGAATGAAGGCGATTTCGTCGCGGCGGGGCAGGATCTCGCCCTCATGGACACCGAGCAATTACGGGCACATCGACGCCAGGCCGAAGCCGAATTGCGCCGAGCCAAGATTGCCGTCGGCACAGCGAACAGTCTCGTCAAGCAACGGGTAGCGGAGCAGGAGGCAGCCGTTGCAATTGCCGGGCAGCGGCAGGCCGAACTCGATTCCGCTACGACAAGATTGAACCGGTCCGAGCAACTCGCTCGTTCAAGCACAATTTCGCAGCAGATCCTGGACGATGCCCGGGCAACCTTCCAGAGCGCCACAGCCGCGATGGCGGCGGCCAAGGCGCAGGTGGCGGCGTCCGAGGCGACCATAGGTTCGGCGCAGGCGCAGGTGGTAGATGCGGAGGCGGCAGTGGAAGCCGCCGAGGCGGCAATCGAGAGCATCGACGCCGATATCAACGACAGCACGCTCAGATCGCCGCGTGCCGGCCGCGTGCAGTACCGCGTCGCCCAGCCGGGCGAAGTGTTGTCCACCGGCGGACGAGTGCTCAATTTCGTCGATCTCGGCGACGTCTCCATGACCTTCTTCCTGCCGACCGAACAGGCGGGGCGCGTGCCCATCGGGGCTGAGGTTCGCCTCGTGCTCGATGCCTTTCCCCACTACGTCGTACCGGCAAGGGTGACATTCGTCGCCAGCGTGGCGCAGTTTACCCCCAAGACCGTCGAGACGCAGGACGAGCGCCAGAAGCTGATGTTCAGGGTCAAGGCGAGAATTGATCCTGACTTGCTGCAGAAGCATAAGGAGTTGGTCAAGACGGGTCTGCCAGGCATGGCCTACGTCAAGCTCGATCCGCAGGCGGAATGGCCGGAAAGCCTCGGGAACCTTGTGCAATGAGCGACCAGGCGAGCAAGGGGACGCCGTATTCGGTCGTCGCGAGGCTCGAAGGCGTGGGCCTGTCCTATGGCGGGACCCGCGCCCTAGACGGGATCACCCTCGATGTTCCTTCGGGATGCATGGTGGGCCTGATCGGACCAGACGGGGTCGGCAAATCGAGCCTCCTCTCCCTCATTGCCGGCGCCCGGGCGCTGCAGGACGGCCAAATCGATGTGCTTGGCGGCGACATTGGCAATGCGGCCCACCGTCGCCTCGTTTCCCCGCGTATCGCCTATATGCCGCAAGGTCTGGGTAAGAATCTCTATCCGACGCTTTCGGTCTTCGAGAACGTCGACTTCTTCGGCCGCCTGTTCGGTCAGGACAAGGCGGAACGCGACCGACGCATCGCCGGTCTGCTCAAAGGCACGGGCCTTGCTCCGTTCGTCGATCGACCGGCGGGCAAGCTCTCCGGCGGCATGAAGCAGAAGCTCGGCCTTTGCTGCGCCCTGATCCATGATCCGGACCTGCTGATCCTCGATGAACCGACGACCGGCGTCGACCCTCTGTCGCGACGACAATTTTGGGAACTGATAGATGAGATCCGCCTCGGCCGCACCGGCATGAGCGTCATCGTTTCCACCGCCTACATGGAGGAGGCCGCCCGCTTCGACTTTCTGGTGGCGATGGATGCCGGCAGGATCCTCGCGATCGGAACGCCCGACGAAATCCTCCGCAGAACCGGCGCCTCCAATCTCGACGCGGCCTTCATTGCGCTTTTGCCGGAAGAAAGGCGCGCGGGTCACCGGCAGATCGTCATTCCACCGCGATCGGCTGAGGCGGATGGTGAGATTGCCATTGAGGCGGAGCACCTGACGATGCGGTTTGGCGATTTCACGGCCGTCGACAATGTGAGCTTCCGTATCGTGCGTGGCGAGATCTTCGGCTTTCTGGGTTCCAACGGCTGCGGAAAAACCACGACCATGAAGATGCTGACGGGGCTTCTTCCGGCGAGCGAAGGAAAAGCGCGTCTGTTTGGCAAAGACGTCGATCCGAATGATATCGAGGTGCGTCGCCGCGTCGGCTATATGTCTCAGGCGTTTTCGCTCTACACCGAGCTGACCGTGCGGCAGAATCTGGAGCTTCATGCCCGCCTTTTCGGCATGCGGCCGGACGCGATACCTGCACGGGTCGAAGCCATGGCAGAGCGCTTCGATCTTTCGACTTCTATCGACGCCATGCCGGACGCGTTGCCGCTTGGAGTGCGCCAGCGACTTTCCCTTGCCGTCGCCATGGTTCACTCGCCGGAAATCCTGATCCTCGATGAACCCACTTCGGGCGTGGATCCGATCGCTCGCGACAATTTCTGGGAGATCCTTTCCGGCCTTTCCCGCACGGACCACGTCACCATCTTCGTTTCGACGCATTTCATGAACGAAGCAGCGCTTTGCGACCGGATCTCCTTCATGCATGCGGGCAAGGTCCTGGTCAGCGACACGCCGGCGGCGATCATGGAAAAGCGGTCGATGACCACGCTTGAGGAAGCCTTCATCGCCTATCTCGAGGATGCCATCGGCGAACAGACGACTGGCACGGAAAGCGAAGTCATTAGTACGGCTGAAGCAACCACGAGCGCTGCGGAAATGCAGGAACGCGCGCAGCGGTTTTTCGATCCTCGCCGGATGCTCGCCTATAGCAAGAGGGAGGCCCTTGAACTGCAACGCGATCCGATACGGGCAACGCTCGCCCTCGTCGGCAGTCTTATCCTGATGCTGGTGATCGGCTATGGAATCAACATGGACGTCGAGAATCTCACCTTCGCCGTCCTCGACAGGGACGACACCAGCATCAGTCGCGAATACGCCCTGCAGATTGCAGGATCGCGCTATTTCGACGAAAGACCCCCTATCACCGACTACGACGATATGGACAGACGCATGCGCAACGGCGAACTCAGCCTCGCGATCGAAATTCCCCCTGGATTTGGCCGGGACGTTTCGCGAGGCAACAGCGCCGAGGTCAGCGCATGGATTGATGGTGCGATGCCGACCCGTGCCGAAACCGTGCGGGGCTATGTGCAGGGCGTGCACGCGACCTGGCTGACACAGAAAACGCGGCAGCGCTACGGTGCGGCCGCAACGATCGGAGATTTCCAGCTTGAGATCCGTTATCGATACAATCCGGACGTCCGCAGCCTCGTTGCCATCGTGCCGGCGATCATCCCGATCCTGCTCCTGATGATACCGTCCATGCTTGCCGTGCTCAGCGTTGTTCGCGAGAAAGAACTTGGTTCGATCATCAATTTCTACGTCACGCCGGTGACGCGGATCGAATTCCTGCTAGGCAAACAGATCCCCTATGTACTGCTTGCAACATTCAACGTGATCCTGCTGACAGGCTTCGCGATTTTCATCTTCCGCGTACCCTTCACCGGCAGTTATCTGGCCTTCGGAGCGGCGGCGCTCCTCTATGTGATCGTGACGACGAGCATGGGGCTGGCGATCTCGACATTCGTGAGCAGCCAGATTGCGGCAATCTTCGGCACCGCACTGATCACCGTTATTCCCGCTGTGCAGTACTCGGGGCTGATCGATCCCGTGTCCTCGCTCCAGGGGTTCGGAGCTTTCATCGGCAACATCTTCCCGACGACCTATTTTATGACGATTTCCCGCGGATCCTTCTCGAAAGCGCTCGATTTCAGCGATCTTGCAGGATCCTTCGTGCCCCTGATCATCGCTATCCCCGTCCTGCTCGGCTTTGGAGCGGCCTTCCTCAAGAAACAGGCGGGCTGAGCATGCGCATCGCCAATGTCTTCCACCTCGGCATCAAGGAGCTGCGCGGGCTTGCGCGCGATCCCATGCTGCTTCTTCTCATCGTCTACTCTTTCTCACTATCGATATACACGGCCTCGAATGCGACACCGGAGACCTTGAACAACGCGGCGCTTTCCATTGTCGACGAGGATCAGTCGCCGGCCTCCTCACGTATCATCACGGCGTTCTATCCTCCCTTTTTCATCGTGCCGCCGTTGATCTCGCGATCCGAAATGGACAGCCGGATGGACGCCGGCCTCGATACCTTCGCCCTCAACATTCCCCCGTATTTCCAGCGGGATCTGCTTGCCGGCAGATCCCCGGCGATCCAGCTCAACATCGACGCCACGCGCATGTCGCAGGCTTTCACCGGCGGCGGCTACGTGCAATCGATCGTATCCGGCGAGGTTAGTGAATTCGTGAACCGTTACCGGGCAGCACCGGACCCGGCGGTCAATCTCGTCCTCAGAGCGCGGTTCAATCCGCAACTGGATAAGGGATGGTTCATGCCCATATCCAGCATCATCACCTCGATTACCATGCTGTCGATTATTCTGACGGGGGCAGCACTCATTCGCGAGCGCGAACATGGGACGATCGACCATCTGCTCGTGATGCCGGTCTCACCCGTCGAAATCATGGTGAGCAAGATCTGGTCAATGGGACTGGTCGTGCTGGTCGCCGCCGCCTTTGCGCTCACTGTCGTCGTCCAGCAATTGCTGAACATACCCATCGAAGGCTCTGTCGCGCTTTTCTTGAGCGCGACGGCGCTGCAGGTCTTTGCGACCACCTGCATGGGCATTTTCCTTGCGACGGTTGCCGGCTCCATGCCGCAGTTCGGCCTGCTGCTGATGCTGGTGCTGTTACCGCTGCAGGTTCTCTCCGGCAGTATGACACCGCGCGAAAGCATGCCAGAGTTCATCCAGTATATCATGCTCGCAGCCCCCAACACGCATTTCGTGATTCTGGCCCAGTCGGTCCTTTTCCGGGGAGCGGATCTTTCCGTCGTCTGGCCGCAATTCATCGCTCTCCTGGTGATCGGCGCGATATTGTTCTATTTTTCACTGCGTCGCTTCCGCCAGATTCTGCGATAATCGGACCGAGCGGTAATGGAGCCGTCGGCGAGGGTCATCCGGGACGCCACCAGTCCGTCCGGAATTTTTCCTAAGGCGGCGGTTCGATCAGGTGGATCATGGCGCTTTGCGGCAAGCACGGTGTGAGCAATGCCAGCATTTATAAATGGAAAGCCAAGTTCGGCGGAATGGAAGTGTCGGAAGCCAAGCGGCTGAAGACACTGGAGGACGAGAATACGAAACTGAAGCGGCTCCTGGTGGATGACCTGAGCAGCTTTCTGGCGTCTCAAACCAGCTATCTGCCATCCCTGGGCGAGCTGTTTTTGGAGGCGGCAATCGGCTAGCCGCTCCTTGCCCTTTTAAGCGACAAATTGTTTGCCGGTGAGATTTTGGCTGGGCGCTGGGAAAAGCTTTCCCTCTAACAAAATACTTGACTTTCCCGGCCATTGGCCGTACAATCGCGACAAGGAGAATTGCCATGCCCGAACCAGCAACCGCATCGCGCCCGCGCGTCCGCAATGAGCGTCTCGAAACCCGCGTCACGGCCGAGCAAAAAAACCTCATCGAACAAGCTGCCGCTCTGCAGGGCCGGTCCGTGACGGATTTCGTTCTGACGAGCGTGCAGGAAGCCGCTCAACGCGCCATCCAGGAACATCAGCGTCTCGATCTTTCCGTCCGCGACAGCCAGACCTTCGTCGAGGCGTTGGTCAATCCGCCGTCTGTCAACGATCGACTGCGCGAGACGGTGCGCCGCTATCGCCAAGCCACTGGTGTCTGACTCGTGACTGATGTTGCCGACAGTGGATTCCATGTCGAAGTCCTTAACTCGAAGCACGACCGATCTCGGTTCGATTGCGGCGTGGAGGTGCTCAATCGATATCTCAGGGTCCAAACCGGTCAGGATGCCCGCAAGAACATGGCTGCGGCTTTCGTCCTACTGTCAGCCGACGAAAGCATTGCCGGTTATTACACCTTGTCGGCGACGGCGGTGAGGCTCGCTGAACTGCCGGAGGAAGTGACGCGCAAGCTGCCGCGTTATCCGTTGGTGCCGGCGACCCTGCTGGGCAGGCTCGCCGTCGATCGCCGTCATCGAGGCAGGGGCTATGGCCGGTTTCTCCTGGCCGACGCGCTCTATCGATCCTTGCGCAGCGAGATCGCGTCGTTTGCGGTTATTGTCGACGCAAAAGATGATGGCGCTCGCCAGTTTTATGAGCGAGAGAGTTTTCTCCCGCTACCTCAGCAACCAATGAAGCTGTTCTTGCCAATGGCGAGCATCGAGGAGCTATTTCAGTAGGACGCTATATGCGAGCGTCAACTTCGGACAGTCAGACGTAGCAGGTTAGATGACCTTGGGTGGTCGCAGTGCGAAACCGTGGCAGGAGCCCAGCGAACAGTCGCGACAGTGGTCTGCGTTCCGCCAAATGCCAGTTTTGCACTACGTTGCTAGAGCGGCGCGAGGAATGGAGGGAGCGTCTGCGCGGGTCACATGGTCGAGTTGCGAAGCGCCAGGCGAAACCCAGCGCCTATGAGCACTTTATCCTGCCCCCATTGCTAGACGCGCGCCTGTTTGTCGAACGAAACAGCTCCTCGTCCGCTTGAAGCCACTTGATCACGTCGTCGGAGACGGTTGCGAAGTTCGATAGGCTGCCCTCGATTAGGGTTCGAATCCCGTAGAATGTGATGAGGTCCCGGGCGGAAACCCGAAAAAACAAGCCATCGTCGGTGGGCAGTATGACCGCGCATCCACCCTCAAAACTCAGAAACCTGTCGGATCCTTCGCAGAGGATCGATCGGCAGAGTTCCTTGATCTGCGTGCAGATTTTCTCGGCGACGTTTGGCGCGTGTGCGACGGCGACGAAAGTCTCGGCGACATGTTTGTACATCGGAACTCCTTTTCGGCCGTCTTCGGCTCAGTTGCTTCATGATTTATGTCTTGAATAGAAATTCCATTCACACGGACCCCAGTTCGGGCGCGTGCGATCTCGAAAATGTGGGTCGCCCGTATCCGGCGCGGCAGATCTCGTCAGGTCGGCCCAAGACACCAAGCCTGTTCGTGTTACGGGGCGATCAACGGATGTGTAGGGTGATGTGCGGTGACATCTCTGGTTTCCGGCTCGGGGAAGATCTATCCGGATCGACGGCATCGACGCCTGCGCTGCCGCAGTAGACGTTTGAGTAGACGCCGAAATGGGAATGGCCTTGGCCGCACCGTGCGGGCCGCTGGCGAAAGACTACTCAAATGGCTGCTCGGCAATTCGCATGTCGCCTGCAAGCGTCGTCTCACCGGCCCCTGAAGATCGGCTGGATACGGGCTGTATTGCCCCGGGGCAGAGACCTCGGCCTTGAAATGGTCCGTGTCGACGCGGCGAAGCCAAAGATGCACGTCACGCGCTTCGTGCATCTGCGAAAATCTTCGATGTCTCACCGCTCGAGCTTTTTGTTTACGACGGCCCCACAGTTCCGGGGCAAGACAGCGGAAAAGTTCGAGACCGCGGGCGCTTGATGCAGCAGGTCGAAGAATTGCCGCTCGGCAATCTGCTCGACATCGTCCAGGCATTCCTGGTGACACATGCGACCGGGAAAAAGGACAGCCCTTCTTAAGAATTGCCGCCCCGGCGTGCTCAGTCGCCGCTTTCGAAGGCAGCCAGCAAGGATATGACCCGCGGCCTCATCTTCTTCGGCATTGCCATGAAGGCGTCAACGAGCCTCTGGCCCTGGTCCGTTGCGACGAACTCCTCGCGCAACACGGCCTTCCTGTCCAGATCCTCGTTGCCCGCTGTCGCAGGTTCCTGCAGGCCCTCGAAAAAAAACGCCATCGGCACGTCGAGCATCTGCGCCATCTCATACAGCGCCGAACAACTCACGCGATTGGAACCGCGCTCGTATTTCTGGATCTGCTGGAAGGAAACGCCGACCGCCGCACCAAGCGCGGTTTGTGACATCCTCAGTTGCTGGCGTCGTTTCTTGATACGTTTTCCAACCACCATGTCTACCAGATGGTGGCGCGCCTCATCGCTTACGGCATCGTTAACGACCGATAGAGATCCCGCTAAGGCATTCTGTTGCATGCACGGCGCTCCCGGCTGGCCAGATGATCTGGCAATCGAAACGCCGGGGAGTTGGAAAAGCTGTTTCGTCAGCAGCCCCCGTGGACTTTAGCGCGAACGCCTCTTGCATACTCCACAGGCTCCCCGACCTTTGATTGGTCGCGAAGAAGTCGCTCATAGCGCACAACAACGAAAATGGGGTTTCCACGCCCCAAGACGATCAGATCGCCTGAGTTGCACACTATCAACCCGATTCACGTTTGAAAAGAACCTTAAGACAACGTCTTAACAACTTAGGCGAGAAAGCGCTTGTGGTGCAGCCCTCACGAGTCATCCACTCCATTGCCGCGATCCGTCTCGGAGACGATCATGCGCAGCAGGTAACGCACGAAATTCAGCTCGTCGCTCGGCGGATAGCGCCGACAGACTTCTTCGACCGCTTTCAGCAATTGCGCCGTCTCTTTGTGGACGGTCACCATCATGAAACGGCGCGCGTCGTCGGCATCCATTGTCGACTTGCCGCGACCAGCCACTGGCTCGGTTCCCTCACGCCGCTGCGGGCGAGGATTTGCGATCGCCTGCCAAGCTGCCCCTCCAGCAGAGAAGCGATTGAGAAATGCGATATTTGTCGCGATGCAATCGCAGGAGGTCACGTGACACGCTCGCAGCCACGAGCTGGATTGGGACGCTATTTTCTTCCGCAACCGTCTCTATCAGGTCGAACTGGTAGCCTCTGCGACGCATCATCGCGAGGACACGTGGATAGGTCAGGAAGACAACGCCGCGGGCACCAAGTGCGAGCAGGCATTCCAGGACACCGGTCATGAGCAGGTCCGAGGTGCCGATGCCGTTGATGGTCGGCGCATTGCGGGCTGTCGCGCACCTCGTCCATTCGAAGGGATACCGTTCCGCCGGCAGGGTGGCCATGAGGTGCGGACAAAACTCCGCGGCGAGGTACGGGAAGGATGTCGGCAGAAGGCGCGAATAGGCGACAATACGCTTCTCATGTTCGAGGATCAGATGGATTGCCGAAGGACCATCGAACTGATCACGCTCGCGTCTGTCGGCTCGACGCACCGCTTGCCACCCGAGTTGCTCGACGAAGCGGGTGTGGCGAAATAACCAAACCCGGTCCATCAATGCTGGATCGTCATACTCATGGATGATTTGCAACATAATTCTCACTCCGGCTGCATGTGCGAACAATGCAACCGGTGATAAGGGAATACTATCCGTAATTTGCCGTGGTTTTCAGTGCTGAAGGCCGCGGCGAAATGCTTCGGCGACCAGCTGGGCTCTATTTACTGCGGACAGCTTCCGCTGCAGGCTCCGAATATGGTCCTGGACGGTGCGTGGCGAGCGTCCAGTGAGGCGTCCGATCTCTCTGTCAGTCTTTCCGGCTACACACAGTGTCAGGCATTCGCTTTCGGATCTGGTAATGTGTGGTGGCAGACCGGGCGGGCGCCGGAGCGGCTCCAGTTCGTTAAGCCGGCAATAGGCGCGTTCTGCAACAAGTTCCAGGAGCTTTGTTTCTTGTCGTGTCATCGATTTTTGCGCGCCAGCGACGGAAAAAATTCCCCCGAAGCCCGTTGTTGAGTGCAAAGGGATCGTCAAGCCATCGACGAGGCCGAAATCACGGGCTTCCTCCATGATGCGTCTGGCCTTTGCCGGCAGGGCTCGTTGATCCAACGCCTTTGACCAGATCACCGACTTGCCGGTTTGGCGAACCAAATTGGCGACAGGGTCGGCGTGGAAATAATCGAGTTTCAGATAGCGTTCAAACCAGGCCTTCGGCCATTGCTGCCATACGAGAAATGTATCGAGCCGCTCATGCGGCAAAGGCAGGAATGCCATCGCGACATAATCGATGCCGAGGCATGATGTGACGCGCTCGACGCCCTGGACAAGCTCGGCGCGATTTCCGGCCTGGTCGCAGCATGCAAGAAACTCGACCAAAATATCCGTGAGAAACGGATTCACTGGTTATCCTTCTCAAGACCACCTTCGACACTCTTGGGTCGTCGCGGCTCTCCGCAGAATTAGTGATACATCACATAATTGCATCGCATTAGTGGAACTACCTGTATTTGTATTTGCGTGGCGCCTACATGTAAAGGGTGGTTGTGCATCGAAGTAGCCAAAGAAATAATACTTTGTTTATCAATATGTTATGCATGCCTGCGGATAAACTGGGGCAGTCCCACGGTATCAAAAGGGAGATGTCGCGTGCGCTGGCATAGAACAAGGTTTGAATGATCGCAGCGGTCTAGCTCATTGACCGGGTATAGAACCGCCTTGTCGATTTTGATGAACTAGATCGGCTTCGTCATCGTTATGCTCTTGATTTAGAGTATCTCATGGTTGAGGGGCGATTAATACGCGGAGCCCTCGGAGAAGGCGATACCCTACAAATCGTGGGTCTCCGCTCTATAACCCATTTCGATTCGCTCAACTAACAACGGTGCACTGATGATACCGTGGACCGGATATTTCTTTTCCTGATCAGAAAGGTCTCGACTCAGCATCACTTCCGTTTCACCATTCCATAACCACCAGGGCCCCCGCCGCCGGTCCCTATCCCGGGCACTGGTCCGAAAGATGGGAAAGACGGAATTTGCATCGGTGACGCTACTGTTTCCGACGTTTGCCACTAGGCCTTCGTCAACTGCTTTTTGGACAGGAAAAAAGGCAGAAAACAACACCGGAGAGGCAACCACTTTGCTGAAATTATCAAGTCGGTCAGCGTAAAAGCCATCAAACACACGGAGCAAGTGCCCATAGCGCAAATGCTTATGAGTGACCTGGGCGTAGGAAACTCCCTTCGATGTTAAAATTTGAATTACGTCCCCAATTTTAATGCGCTTAGCCATATTAGAATCCTGGATATTTTGCGTTTCGTAGTAATGTGGCGCCTTTGATCAGAGCCCGTTCATAGGTTGTCGGATTCTTTATTGCTGAAATTGAGTTAATCTTATTGATCAACGTGCCACCATCGGGGATTCCTGATAGCGAGGCAGAGCATCGTGAACCCTCCTACTTGGCGATCAACCCCGAGGGCAAAGTGCCGGTCTTACTCGTTGACGGCAGGCCTCTCACAGAAGTCGCGGGGATTCTCTTCTATTTGGCCCGACGCTTTCCATGCGGGACTACTGCCCATAGACGATCCAGAAGCAGAGGCACGTGTTGTGTCGTGGATGTCGTTCCTAGCTTCAGCAGTGCATCCAGCCCGGCGGGGAGGATTGGAGTATGCCCTGGACGTTTATCGGATCGTAGAAAGGCGGCCGAAAAACACCGCTTACGCACGGCCGACGGCATCCGCAATTACCGCCTGATCGCTCACAGGAACGACGTGAGGTATGGACGGCGCAACCGGCTCCAGGGCTGCGCTAGCGGAAAGCGCGTTTCCGCCGGTCGCTCGAATTGCGCCACATGACGCATCCAAACCCGTCGAGGTTGACGTCGCTGCCGGATCAAAATTTATCGGCAGGTTGGTGGAGCCCTTGATGTCCCAAAGAGATCGCCATCTGGGTCGTGCCACACGCCGCGAGATTAAAGTTGCAGAGCAGGCGTAAAGAAAAGCTGCTCTGGACGCGGGCCACCAACCCGGATGCGAAGCGTTGAAGACTGAGGGCCTGAGGCGGTCACGCACGATTCAATATTAATCCTCGCACTTCAACAGGGAAAGGTCGCAATCTAATTCGCCGCTTTCCGGTTCCATTTCACGGGGGGCGTTAATTCGAATCTCGTCAAGAGCGTTGTTTGATATTGCTTCACTACAAATGATACCTTATGTGTAGGTACGTTCCTACATGGAGGCGGTCTATGAGCATTACGAGTTTATCTAGCCGGGAGTTGAACCACGACGTCAGTAGGGCAAAGAAGGCCGCCCAAAACGGACCTGTCGTTATCACAGATCGCGGGAAGCCGTCCCATGTGTTGATGACCTACAGCGAGTTCCAGCGCCTGACCGGTAAGCGCCGCAATCTGGTTGAAGCTCTTTCAATGCCCGGTTTGTCGTCCATTGATTTCGATCTACCTCGGGCCGAAATCGCGCCTCGCGGGGTCGATCTGTCTTGAAGCATCTGCTGGATACGAATGTCGTCTCGGAGTTGCGCAAAGTTGGCGACGGGAAAGCCGATCCGAATGTTACGAAGTGGGTGGCTGCGCAAGACTCCAACGACCTGTTCATTTCCGCGATTACGATCCTAGAACTTGAGCGTGGGATATTAGGCATCCAGCGTCGCGACGCTAACCAGGGTTCTCGCTTGCGGCGATGGATGGATAGCCGGGTTCGCCCTGAATTTGCTGAGCGAGTTCTGCCAATTGATGACGCGATAGCTACGCGTTGTGCCCACCTACATATTCCAGACCGCCGTAACGAGGCTGATGCTTTGATAGCCGCTACTGCGCTGGTTCATGGATTAACTGTGGTCACACGGAATGTTCAGGATTTCGATGGTACAAACTTGATCATAATCGACCCCTGGCTGGACTGAACTCGGATCGGACACAGACGAGAAAACGCCCCTTCGCAAAATCCTAAGATTTCTTCAGACTTGTACTGGATCTAACGTTAGCGGATCGTATCCGTTCAGACCTCGATACCCCGAGCTTGCGTGTTGCGAAGGAACTCGAGGAACAGGTCGACAACTCCCGGCTCGATTTTGAAGACAAGAACCATGCGCTGGTCTCGACTGCCAATCCAGTCCGGCTGGAGCGCATGGTAGCGAGCCATTTTCTTCGATGCATCGATGGCATAGAGATGGTAGCGTTGCGTGCTCCTGCCGGCAGAATCGCAAAACCGCCGCTTCTCGCCTAACGACAGTTGTGAATCGATCCTAACGGATCCAATCACCGTGCGATCAGACCATTCACCGCATCACTTGCCTGCATCTCATCAAGCACTGCACGGAAAGGCTTCCGGCGCCAGCGTCAGTTATGCCGTACCAGCCATCATGGATGGCCGGCGGAGAAAGCTGTGTTCCCATAGAAACTCGCCCATGAGGTGTGCCGAAGTTTCGCACAGCCGGGGCGGGTATCAACTGGTGTGGGAAAATAATCCACATTATGAATACTTGAAGTTTCAACGATCTATGGATCAATCGCGTGCATCCCCAAATGCCATTCATCAGGCTGACCGGCTCGCCATTCGAGCGAGGCCGTCAACAGGGTTCCCTTCTCTTGCAGTTGGTTCTTGAGGGCTTTGCCAGGCTGCGCAGATCGACGACACCGGAGCAATGGCGCCGCGCCAAAAGCATGGGGGCGAAATCCTTCGCGCACCTTCGTGCCGTTGCGCCCGATCTAACGGCGGAGTTGGAGGGTCTCGCCGAAGCAAGCCGCCTCGATATTCTCGACGTCTATCTCCTGTCCTGTTTTGAGTATTTCGACGAAGGCCGGACGGGTTGCACCTCCGTTGGTCTGCAGACGAGCGACGGGATTTTTGTCGCTCAAAACTGGGATGCACCGACGTGTCGCAGCGAGGAACTCGTAACGCTCGTTCATGACGACCCAGAGCGTCCCTTCGTCACGATAGCCTCGGCGGGAACGCTTGGCTGGGTCGGCATGAATGGCGTCGGGCTTGCCTTCGTCAACAATGATCTCATCGTCGACAAGAGCCAGGAAGGGGTGCCAAGTCTGGCGATCCGGCGTCTCATGCTCGCTACGGGATCGGTCGGTGAGGCGCTCGAGGTCCTGAGGAAGAGCGACCATCTGGCCGGACGCTGTTTTGTCATTGGCGATGCGACGGGTTCCCTGTCAGCAGCGGAAATATCGCCGTCTGCCGGCGTTGCGGAGGTTACTTATCCAGTCATCCGGCATACCAACCACCCACTCCTGCCTGCGATTGCCGTGTGGGAGGACATCGAAGCCGTCGCGCAACTCTACCCGTCGAGCCGTGAGCGGCTCCGAGCGGCAAACCGCCTGCCGCTGGAGAGCGCCCAGGATATCGAGGCGCTCCTCAGGGACAGGGTGGGTGCGCCCGACGCCATATGCAAATCCGCCTCACAGCGCGAGGATACCGAAACCGCCTTTTCAGTCATCTTCGACTGCCGTCGGCGGGAGGCGATGATAACGCTCGGGCGGCCAGACAGAGCGCCTTACCGGCGTTTCAGGCTCGAGGTACGAGCCATGGCCTAGGCTGCGGTTGCGACTTCCATGCCGTACTTGCGGGCATAATTCGCAAAATGGGCGGCGAGCTCCTCGGCCCGCCCTTCGCAATCCTCTGGCCCGTATGCTTCGCAGTCATAGCCAAGAACATCGCGCAACACTTCGGCCGATCGGCCGGTAAAGCGGACTGTGCCGTCGTCGTCAACGCTGTCAATGCCGTCGAAGCGCTGGCATTGCCTGTTGATGTCTATGGCGTCTTCGAGAGTCAATTTACCGGGGAGGTCAATGAGAAGCCCGGTCGGTGAAACCCGGACGGGATAACCGCCGACGAGTCCCAGCGGTCCCGGGGCATGCACTACCTGGCCGGAGCGGTTTGCGAGCGCAAGCAACATCGCAGTCGCAGATGACGCCGTCACCGACTGACCGGCAAGCCCTTTGAGCCGACGGAAGCGGCCTGCTACCAGCGAGAAAAGCACGTCGTGATCAATCTCGGACCTCGGAACTTCAAGCCCGTTTGCGTAGATGGTCAGATGATAGGGCGCGCCATCAGTCCCGCCAGTGCTAGGCATTCGGTAACTGAGGTAGTGCTGGGCAAAGAAGCGAACCTCGATCGACGATGGATCAAGCGAAAGCATGTGAGCGGCAGCGAGCCGGATCCCAGGGACCGCATTGGCGATATTTCCGATTCCGACTGCGGGCGCCAGTCCTTCGGCCGCGAGCGTTGCGTTGACAACATCAGGATAGGACGCGTTGACGACCGTCGCTCGGCTGTTTGCCATTCGGACAGATTTCATGAGGCGACGTACGAGGACCTGGTGCATCGGCGTCCAGATACCGCCTCGGGCCTCATCAAGCCTCTTAAAAGCTTCGGTCGGCAACTTCGTGATGACCCACCAGCTGTGCAAGGTTGCTGCGTTGAAGATGATGTCCGGCTTCAGCCGGTCGATCGCCGCCGCTGTGGCGTCGATGTCCATGAGGTCGATAGCTTCAATTTCTACCGGCTTGGAACGTCCGAGATTCATTGCGGTGTATCGAGCCAGATTGACGCGGTGCAGCGCCTTCTCCGGGTTACGTACGCCGACGACGAGTGCAAGCCGTGTGTCGCTTTGCAGCAGAAAATCAAGAACGTCGCCACCGAGAACGCCTTGACCGAGGATCAGCATCTTCGGGGGTTCGGCATGTCTTGTCATGGTCACTCCTCCTTTTGCATCCTAAGGGTTAATTGCATTGATGACACATCAATAGATTGTATAATGGGTCGGCTTGTTGTAAATTGCAACTGAAAATTATCCATCGCTGAAATGCAGCCGAAAGTAGTTTGTCACATGTGCGCAGACAGCCCAGAAGTGGTCATTGACCTGGATGCGGTCCAGCGAAACTTTGCGATTGCGACCTCGATCGCCGGCCCGGATGTGGGCGTAGCTGCGGTGGTCAAAAGCGATGGTTACGGTCTTGGTCTTAACAGGCTGATCGAACCTTTGGTCGCTGGCGGATGTCGAACCTTCTTCGTGGCCGATCTCTCTGAGGCATACCGTGTGCGTGATCGCTCGACGGAGGCGACCGTCTTCGTATTGGCCGGAATGAAGCGCGACCATGCCGAGCCCTGTCGCAAGAACCGGTTCGTTCCAGTATGCAACACGCTGGCGGAAGCAGTCGCCGCGGCGGAAGGGCGTTGTGACTACGCACTTAATCTGGAAACCGGATTTTCGCGCTTCGGACTGGGACCTTCCGATGTGCGAAGCCTAATGCACCGATCCCTTCCTCAACCTGTACTGGTCATGAGCCATCTGGCATGCGCCGATGACCCGGCCAATGCGCTCAACGAGCTGCAGAAAAACAGGTTCGTCTGCTTTTCCGAACTGCTGGGCCCGACGCGGCGTAGTCTGGCAGCATCGGCAGGATTGTTCCTCGGGCCGGCTTACCTTTTCGACCTCGTACGTCTTGGATCAGCCCTTTACGGCCTGAACACCACAGACCTTGTCCCAAATCCGTTTATGAATGTCCTCAAGCTGCGAGCCTGTCTCGTCGATGTCAGGCACGTTCACGCGGGCGCGACTGTGGGCTACAGAAGCACCTTTCGCGCGAGCCGACCCACACGTCTCGGTATACTCTCCATCGGCTACGCGCACGGTCTGGCCTGGTCTCTTTCAAACAGAATGATTGTGGAGATCGGATCCCATGTTGCGCCGCTCGTGGGCCGGGTTGCCATGGAATATGTCGCGATCGACCTGACGGACGTACCGGATCAGCTTTGCCGGCCGGGACAATGGGTCGAGTTGATCACGAAGGATCGGCCTGCCGATGCGATGGCACGTGCTGGCGGCACTGTTGCGCAGGAAGTGATGCTGCGTGTCGGGGCAGCCTGCCGCCGCTCTTACCTGGCCATAGAGCATGGGAAGGAAGCATGAGGCTCGAACTGCCGCCAAGGCTGTCCATCCTGCTTGCCGCCGGCCTGTTTAGTACGGCTGGTTTCTTCATGGGCTTTCTCGACATGAATGTGTGGGCGATCCTGTTCTGGCGCAGCTTGTTTGCACTGGTCTTTACCTCAATCTTCGTTGCGATGCAGAAAACCTCGCTCGCGCTTCTGCGCTTCGATCACGCGGGGCTTCTTGCGGCAATTCTCTCGGCTGCAGCAACGCTCGCCTTCATCCCGTCGCTGCGATTGACGTCAGTTGCAAACGTCGCTGTCATTCACGGTGCTCTGCCCCTGATCACGGTCATCCTGTCCGGATTGATCCTCGCGGAACGGGTAGGCCGCCGAACGGTCGGCCTTTCCTTGTTGGTGGCCTTCGGCGCGATGATCATCCTCGCGGGCTCTGCATCGTCGGGCATACGACTGGCCGGCGACGGGCTGGCTTTGATTATGACGATCTTCATGGCCCTGATGACCATCGCCTTCAAACGCTCACACGTCCTTTCGGTCCTTCCGATGGTGGGGCTTTCGAACGCAATTGCCATGCTTGCGGGCGCGGCTATGGCACCGGGCCTTGCTCTTGACGCCGAACAGGCATTCGTCATTGCGTGCTTTGCTCTCTTTCAAATCTCGTTCGGCCTGATCCTCTATGCCAAAGGTGCGCGTATGCTCCCGCCGCCCGAGACAGCCTTGCTGTCACTCTGTGAAGTTCCTTTGTCGACGCTGTGGGTCTGGCTCGCCTTTGATCAACGACCAGCCCTACAAACAATCGTCGGAGGGGGCATCATCCTCATGGCGGTGATCGTCCACCTGATGGCGCCAAAAGACCGAACGGTGCGAACGGAGGAATGAGATTGGCCGACCCCACACTGGAAATAATCCCGCTGGCGGATCTGGTCGGAGGCTACGGAGGGATAGTCCTTGATGTTTTCGGGGTCATCCATGACGGGATGTCGGTCTTCCCGGAGGCATACGCAACCCTTGGTCTACTCCGAAAGGAAGGCATTCGAATCTGCCTTCTGTCCAATTCACCCCGACGATCCGACGAGGTCGCCAAACGTCTAGAGGCGATGGGGATCGGGCGCGAACTGTATCACGGGCTGATCACATCAGGCGAGCTCGTCTATGAGGCGCTCACTGAATCTCCCGAATTTCCAGCAGGATCCACCTATTTTCACCTCGGACCGGTCGAGTTGGCCGAGCTCTTGTCGGCGCTGCCAATGAATGCGTCGATGAGTATAGGGGCGGCGGACTTCATACTCACGACCGGATGGCCCGAAGAGGACGCGATGACAAGCAAGCTTCTTCATGCCTGCATTGCCCGCAAGCTGCCGATGATCTGTGCCAATCCGGACTTCGAGGTTCTCATCGGTGCCAGGAAGGTCATTTGTGCGGGTGCGCTCGCGCGCGACTATGAAATGCTTGGAGGACGCGTTATCTCTTACGGGAAACCTTATCGGACGGCTTATTCAAAGGCGTTGGAGGTTCTTTGCCTGACTGGGGAGCAGGTTCTTGCGATTGGAGATAGCGTTGCCACCGATATTGTCGGCGGCAGGCGAGCTGGTCTCGACACTGCACTCGTGCTGACTGGCGTCCACAAGAATTGCCTGACCCGTGACGGTAAGATGGACCGTATCATGCTCCGAGATCTCTTCCGGCAGCACAGCGTCGCGCCTGATTTCATTCTTTCATCGCTTGGCTAGGCATTGCGGTAGCGGCACTGATCTAGGAGGAGATACGGCGCTCAAGCTCCGCTCTCAAGCGGATTGAGTTGAGCCTCGATGTCTCGAACCTCACGTAGAAGCAGGGTGACGAGCTCGGGAATACGCTCTCTTGTCAGTCGCGCGCTCGTCAGGTTGATCGCAATCGATGCGACAGCGTCGCGGCCGGGCGGCAGGATCGGCACGGCGATCGCGGAAATCCCGGCGACAAGCTCTCCGTCGTCAAGGGCAAATCCGGTCTCGCGGATTTTCCTGATGTCGTCCTTGACCTTCCGGACGGTCAAGTCGGCATATTTTTTGAAGAGCGGTTCGTTGGTCGCAAGGACAATATCGATCTCCGTCTCGGGGAGGAAGGAGAGGATTGCCTGGCTTGCTGGGCCGACACCCATCGGGATCTGGCCGCCGACATGGCCGGTGAGGCTATCGATCATATAGGTGCCTTGCTGACGGTCGACGCAGACTGCATTGAAACCGGAGCGGGCCATCAGGAAGACCGGATCGCCCGTTGCTGCTGCAAGGCGCATCAGGGCAGGGCGGGCGAGCTGGCGCAGACCCGTTCCATCGGCCGCGGTCGCACCCATCGCAAACAACGCAAGGCCGAGCCGATAGCGCTTGGTTTTCCTTTCGCGGTCAACGAGCCCGTGACGTTCGAGCGCCGTGACGATGCGATGGACGGTCGGCTGCTTCAACCCCATTGCCTCCTCGATCGATGTCATCGTCAGTCCCGTCTGCCCACCCTCGCCCAGGAGCTTGAGGATCGCCACTGCCCTATCGAGCAGTTGCGTGCCGGTCGCGGTGACATCTTCTTTCGCCATGTCGGTCCTCATTTCGCATTACGTGAGATTCCTTATACGACATGGTGCTGTTGTAAACGCTTGTGAGGACACCACCAGGCACACCAAGTGCGTCAGCACCTGTAGCGCGAAAAGGGACACGCCGAGCCTCAAGAGCGATAGAGAGGCCCCAGAAATTGACGTACAATCCCTCCGGGAAACCGTCTCGTCGATTTTCTGCTTGCTGAAAGCGAGCCAAAAGCGGCGGCATGAGATTGTCTCCGGCCGCCGTGTTCAACCCGGCAATCAGAACAAACCGAAGGCGACTATGGCTCGCATGCTCTCAGGGCGGCATAGAGGTCGGAGGGCTTACGATCGATGCCCAGCCGGCCTGCCGCCTCCAGCAACGCCAATGCCTGCTTTTCGTCAAAGGGCGACTTCTCCATGAGAGCCAGGAATTTAGTCTCAAGCGCATCACGGGTGAGTGGGTTCAGCGGCTCCCCTCGCGGTGACAGCACTTCTTGCTGGTCGACCTGGCCCTTGCCCGCGATCGTCACGCGCGCTGGTGTCGATCCCGGAAAAGCATGCTCATAATTCCTTGAGCTCACAAGTCTAATTCGTCGGGCGAGCGCGACGACCGCGGCATCGCCGAGATGCTCCTCCTTCAGCGGCAGCAACGCCTGTTCGCCATGGACGAGCGCCAGCGCAATACAGAAGGGGATACTGTATTGTGCGGCCTCGTTCGTGGAAGGGTCCGGCAGGTTGGGCAAGGACAGCGCCCGTTCGAAGGTTTCCACGAGGATCGTGTCAATGTCGCAGATGCTAAGCGACATACGAACCTGAAGGGTTAGCGCACCGTCGATCGCAGCGTGCGCCCAGCGGCAACAACTGTAGAGTTTGAAATAGGCGCCCTCGATTGCCCATGCGTCTCCCGGTAAGCCGACAAGGCGCGTCCTGGCATAAGTATCGGCGTCATCCAGCATGTCGACCGGTCCTCGATGACCGGCATTAGCCAACATCACGGCCTGGATGCCGTTCGCCGTCGCCCAGGGTATTCCTTCCTTCACTGTATGGCCTATGCGGGTGAACCCGGTTGCAGCCTGAGATGTCGATGTCTGGCCGGCGATCGCGAGCGCGTGGCTCATGACGGCTGCGGAAACCCCATAAAGCCATGCAGTTGCGGCCGCGACACCGTATCCGCACCACAGCCCGCTGTCGGTGGTTCGAAGCGTAGCGATTTCGCGTGAGCTCGATACGCGGACCGCCACCTCGTAGCCAAGCGCGATGGCGGTGAGGATTGCGTCCGCGCCTGCTCCGTTGTGCTCTGCGCAGGCCAGTACGGACGGAATGATGGCAGCGGCAGGATGGCCGGAGGCCTTCCTGTGGCCGTCGTCAAGATCGAGCGCGGCCGCATAAGCGGCGTTGACGAAGGCGGCTCCGACTGCAGTCGAACGCCGCCTGGAAAACCAGATGCTGCAGTCTCCGGGTCCCCAAATGAGCGGGGCGCCTTTCAGGGAAGCCTGTCCAGCTCTGGTTGCTGCTCCCGCGGCGGCTGCTCCGATCGTGTCCACAAGCGTTTGCCGGGTGGCGTCCAGCACGTGGGACGGCACGGCCGAAACGGACGTGCACATCGTTGCAAGACGATCGATCACGAAGGTCGTCTCCCCGCGCCGGTTACTCTCACAGGTAGTAGTCAAGTTTCGAACATCCTCAGTTAGAGCCCAATTGCCTGATCAGTTTTGAATGTTTAAATTCATATTGTGGATGTACGGCAAGTCAATAAGAAATTGGGAGTGAGGAATATCAGCCATGGATTTGGTGGAAAGCGACCGGGTAAGGCCGGATCTGCGCGCAGGAGCTGCAATCAGCATCTTCGTCGATGGCCTGCGTGTACGCGCGCGCCTCGGTGAAAGTGTGCTGACGGCGATGCGATCCGATCCAGGTCATGTCCGCAACTTTGAATTCACGAACGAAGCTCGCGCCGGCTTTTGCCTGATGGGTACCTGCCAGGACTGCTGGCTTTGGCGCGAGGACGGCGAACGTCTTCGCGCGTGCACCAGCCTGGTCGATGCCGGCATGCGGCTCCTGACCCGATCGCCGGAGACGCTTCGATGAAACCGGCTCAGCCAATCGTGATTATCGGTGCCGGTCCGGCCGGTATCGCCGCAGCCAGGACGCTTGCCGATGCCGGCCTTCGTCCGGTCGTGATCGATGAAGGTCGATCTGCGGGCGGCCAGATATTCCGCAAGCCCGAGCCGGAGCTCTCGCGATCGCTGAGCGACCTCTACGGCTTCGATGCAAAGCGCGCTCAAGCGTTCCGCGCTGATGTGGCCGATCTCAAGGCGGTCGTCGAATACCATGCCGAAACAGCAGTCTGGAACGCCGAACCCGGCGCACTCCATCTGGTAAGCTGCGGGCGCGCCTTCGTACAGCGCTGGTCGCGCCTGATCATCGCAAGTGGCGCCATGGATCGCGTCGTGCCGATGAAGGGATGGACGGCTCCTGGTGTCTACAGTCTGGGCGGCGCGCAGATCGCCCTCAAGGCGGAGGCATCATTGATCGGTCGGACTGTCGTGCTTGTAGGTACCGGGCCGCTTCTTTACCTCGTCGCCTACCAGTATGCCCGGGCCGGGGCGACTGTCCCGGCCGTCCTGGAGACCGCGAAACCCTTCAACGATCTGTCGGTCCTGCCGGCATTGGCCTCCGGCGGTGCCACATTCGCCCGCGGGCTCTATTTTATTGCCTGGCTTCGGGCGCATGGTATTCCGGTACTCACCGGTGTTGTTCCCGTGGAGGCGACACGCGGCGGTGATGGCCGCGTAAATGGACTAGAGTTCCGCTGTGACGGCCGGGATATGTTCCTTGCCTGTGATGCGCTTGCTGTGGGGCACGGTCTGAAAGCGGAGACGCAGATTGCTGACCTCCTCGGTGTCGACTTCCAATTCAACGCACCGCAGAGACAGTGGCTGCCGAAGGTCGATATTGACGGACGCTCGTCACTCGCGAATGTCTATCTGGCAGGCGACGGCTCCTCTGTTCGTGGCAGCGTCATCGCAGCCGCGAGCGGGCGGCTCGCGGCTGTGGCACTGCTTCGGGATGTTTCACATGAGGAAAACGGGCCATCGGAGCGCGACCGGGCTCTGATTGGAAGAGCGGCACGCTTTCGCAATGCTCTCGATCGCGTCTTCCCCTTTCCGTCGCACATCGCCGAAACACTGCCGGATGAGACCATGGTCTGTCGCTGTGAAGGCCTCACGGCAGGTGACATCCGCCGGACTGTGATCGAATCCGGCGAGTCAGACATCAATCGTATCAAGGCCTTCTGCCGGCTCGGCATGGGGCGATGCCAGGGACGCATCTGCGCGCCCGCGGCTGCCGAGATCATTGCGGCGACTGCCCGGGTCGATATCAGTGCCATCGGCCGCTTGCGCACTCAGGCTCCGATCAAGCCGATGGCGCTCAAGCATCTCACGGAGATCGGCCGATGAGTGCGTCCTTCGACATCGCGATCGTCGGCGGCGGTCTGGCCGGCTGCGCGGCGGCCCTGCACGCACGTCGTATGGGCGCCTCCGTCATCCTGTTCGAACGCGGCCGTTGCGGAGCCCAGGCGAGCGGCGTCAACTATGGCGGTGTCCGTCAACAGGGGCGCCACCCAGCTGAACTGCCCTTGGCCCGCCGTAGCCGCGCGATCTGGAGCAATCTGCAGAGCCTAGTCGGCAGCGACTGCGAATTCAGGGCGACGGGTCATCTGAAGCTCGCGCGAAGCGATGCAGACATGCACGACCTCGCAGCGCACCGGGAGCTGCTTGGAAGCCACGAGATTCATGCCGAAATTCTCGAGCGAGCCGAATTGCGCCTGCGCTTTCCATATGTCGCGCCGATCTATGCCGGCGCGTCTTTCTGCCCCGAGGATGGCCAGGCCAACCCCCGTCTGGTCGCGCCGGCCTTCGCCCGCGCGGCACGCGCACTCGGCGCTGACATCCGTGAATGCTGCCTCGTTAAGGAGATCCGGGTGTCGGAGCAGGGGTTTCTGCTTTGGCTGGCCGGGGATCCGTCACCCGTCAGGGCGCGGCGGCTCGTCAACACTGCCGGCGCCTGGGGCGCCGCAATCGCAGCATCGCTCGGCGATCAGGTCGAAGAAGCGGTGATGGCGCCGAACATGTGTGTGACGGAGCCCATTGCACCGCTGATCGGCCCCAATCTCGGGATCTGCGGCGGCGGCATCTATATCCGCCAGACAGGGCAGGGAAGCGTCGTTTTCGGAAGCGGCCTCGGTATCGCCGACCAGCACCAGTTGAAGGCGCGCCCGCTTGCGGAAGTTACGTGCGAGGCGGCCAGGTCCGCAATCGCAATGGTCCCCGCACTTGCTGATGTCCTGCTCGTCAGGACCTGGACAGGTATCGAGGGCCGCATGCCGGACGGTCTGCCTGTCGTCGGACCGAGCCCCACACTCGACGGCCTCTTTCACGCTTTCGGCTTTTCGGGTCACGGTTTCCAACTCGGACCCGCAGTCGGTGCCGTGTTGGCCGAGCTTTGCCTTGAAGATCACTCCCCAACAGAGATCGACGGGCTTTCGATGAGCCGTTTCGAGAAGAGACCCGCCGCCTCGGACGCGGCAGGTCTTCATTCAGCCTGACAACCATCCACAAAAGAGGGAACAGACATGCAGCATTTCATTTTCGGATTGCTTGGTGGCGCCATTGGGATCGCCGTTGCACTGCAACCGGGTCCGTCGGCGGCGACCGACCCGGCCTATCATCTTGCCGAAGCCGGCGTGCTGTCGGTCGCCATTACCGGCGACATGCCGGGCCTGGTGGCACGCGACGGTAAGCTTACCGGTTATGACGGAGATATCCTGCAGATCGCTGCCGAACGGCTCGATCTGAAGATCAAGCCGGTGCCGATGGAATGGTCCGGCGCGATCGCCGCCGTGCAAACCGGCCGCGTCGACATTATCGGCGGCAATGTCGCCTGGACAAAGCAGCGCGCCGAAACGTTGTCCCTGACTGACCCGACCGGTTATTTCCAGAACGGCATCACCTCGCCCAAGGAGGCGGCTTGGCACGCGTTGAAGGATCTGGAAAACCGCAAGGTCGGATCGATGACGGGCTTCTCATTTCTGCCGGAACTCCGGAGGATCAAGGGTCTCGAACTGTCTCTCTACGACAGTTCCGACGCAGCACTGCGCGATCTTCTTGCCGGCCGCATCGAGGCGCTCGTCGGCGACCCTCCGGTCATCGACTACGCGCTTGCCAAGAACCCGGACTGGGGGCTCGTCAACCTGCCCTTCACCGACAACAATCCGGACTATCCACTCCTGACCGGCCTCGGGCGGCAATATGTCTTCGGGCTGTCGAAAGACAACGCGGCGCTCGCGGCAGCGCTGAATGCGGAGATCCGGGACCTCTGGACCTCCTGCACGGTCAACGCGATCGGCCAACGCTACGGCAACGTCAGTCGGGCGAACTATACCCCGTCGGTCGAAAACTTCCGGATTGGCGCCGATCGGCCGATCGGCTGGAAGCCGCCCGTCTGCGGGCAGTAGCCGCCTCGCGGCCGGGTAACCGGCCGCGCAAGTTCCTCTCATTGTTAAAGGAGGCGGGAATGACCGCCGAATTTCTTCTCGAGGTCACCGATCTCGGTAAGTCCTATGGCCATCACACGGTCCTGAAGAACGTCTCCTTCGCCCTGCGGCGTGGCGAACGCATCGCGCTGATCGGGCCAAGTGGATCGGGCAAATCGACGTGCCTGAGAGCCATCAACTATCTCGACCCACCGACTGCCGGTGATATCCTGTTGGAAGGACGCAGGATCGGTCGCCGGAAAAATGGCCGTCGCATGAGCGACCTCGAGCTTGCGCCGCAGCGGGCTGAGATCGGCATGGTGTTTCAGCATTTCCATCTGTGGCCGCATCTGAGCGTGCGTGCCAATGTTGCACTTCAGCCGCAGAAGGTCCGGGGCGTTTCAAGGGTGGAAGCCTCGCGCCTAGCCGAAGAGATGCTCGCCAAGGTGCATCTCGCCCCCAAGGTCGATGAGGTCCCGCAGCGTCTGTCCGGGGGGCAGCAGCAGCGCGTCGCCATCGCCCGCGCACTCGCCCAAAAGCCGAAGCTCCTACTATTCGACGAGCCGACATCGGCACTCGATCCGGAGCTTGTCGGCGAGGTCCTGACCGTAATCAAGGAGCTCGCCGGCGAGGGCAGGGCTATGGTGCTCGTCACTCATGAAATCGCTTTCGCCCGGGAGGTCGCCGACCGCATCCTGTTCATGGATGACGGTCGCATCGTGGAGCAAGGACCGGCGAAGGATCTTCTCGATCACCCGCAATCACCACGCCTCAAGCAGTTCCTGGCAAGTCTCTCGCAGAGGGGGCAACGCGATGGATAACGTATTCCTTGAGAGGATCGTCGCCGCGCTGCTCGCTGGCGTGGGTGTGACGGTCGAAGTAACGGTGGGAGCTATGGCCGTGGCCGTTGTTATCGGTCTCGGCCTCGCGACGGTCGACTTCCTGGCGAAAGCCCGCATCGTACATGCGCTGATCCGGATCTATGTCGAGGCTCTTCGCAACATCCCGAGCCTGACATTCCTGTTTCTCCTGTATTTTGGGCTCGCGGCTGTCGGGATCCGGCTGTCCTCCATGGTCGCCGCGGTTCTTGGCCTCGGACTGATCGGCGGCGCGGTTGCCGTCGACATCTTCCGTTCGGGCCTGCATTCGGTTCCCGCAGGCCAAAAGGAGGCCGCCGCTTCGATCGGCCTGACGCCGTTTGCAGCCTTCCGGCTCATCGTTCTGCCGCAAGGCCTGCGTCTTTCACTTCCCTCCCTCGGCAACTATGCCGTCGGGCTCGTCAAGGATACTTCGCTCGTCGCTGCCATCGCCGCGCCGGAGGTGATGTTCAGCGCTCGGCAACTGGTGAACGAGACCTTCGAAACGGGCCTGATCTACGGGTGTACTGCGCTCGTCTATCTCGCCCTGACAACGGCTGTCGCCGGATCCCTATCCTTCGCCGAGCGCAAGCTGGAGACGCCATGATGTTCTTCGATACTATCCTTGCCAATATTGGCGACTGGCTGCCGCGCATGCTCACCAGCCTGCGCACGACGCTCGTCCTGACCGTGGGCGCCTTCTGCCTGGCGTTCATGCTGGCGCTGCTGCTTGAATATCTCCGCTCTCGCCGGCTGCGGGCGGCCCGTCTGGCAGCGCGTCTCTACATCGCGCTAGCGCGCGGGGTGCCGATCCTCGTCATTCTCTATCTCATCTACTTCGCGCTGCCCGGCGCAGGCATGACGTTGTCGTCGCAGCTCTCCGCAGTGATCGGCCTCGCCCTCGTCTATGCGGCTTATCTTGCGGAAGTATTCCGCGCCGGGCTCGATGCCGTACCGGCGGGGCAGCGCGAAGCCGCACTTTCGAGTGGATTGACACCCATTCAGACATTCCGTCTGATCCTGCTGCCGCAGGCGGTGCGCCACACGATCGCTCCACTCGTGATCAACCTGGTGTCGCTGTTGAAGGACAGTTCAATCGCCGCATTGATCGCCGTTCCCGAACTGACGCTGGTATCGCGGGAAATCATGTCGGAAAGCTTCCTGCCTCTGCAGGTCTTTACGCTGACAGCAGTTCTCTACTTCCTTCTCGCCTGGCCTGCCTCGCTCGTCGCCCGCGCCATCGAGCAGCGCCTTCGATACCCGTCGGCACGGACTTCGTCGTCAAAATCCCTCAATCAACTGAAAGAAGCTCAGGCATCAGCCTGACAGAGGGCGCACCGCACGTGAATCTAAATCGTGATCTTGTACCTGAGCTTCCTGTGACGCCAAGTCAGACGTGTGCTGAAAGCGCATGCTTCACGCCCAAGACGGCAATGACGACAGCTGCGATAACGAACGGGACAAGAATCACCAAGGGGCTGATATGATAACCTGCATGATCGACGGTCTCGAAGGCGACTTTGAACAGGCTCAGAAGATAATAGCTGATGGCGACGATGGAGAAGCCTTCTACCGCCCGCTGGATTTTGACCTGCGTTGCGGCCCGATCGGCCATCACATGGATCTGGATGGCATTCTGGTATTCGATTTCAACCTGGATGCGTGTTTGCAGGAGATCGATCAGGTGCATGGTCGCGTGGGAGAGCTGTTCTAGACGCGGTGCGGTTGCTTCGCAGGTTCGGACGGCAGGCCGGAAGCGCCTTGCAACAAAAACGCCAAACCGCTGGAAACCCGGAACATGAGATTCGCGCAACTCGCCGATGCGCTCTTCGACGATTTTGCATAGGCGGCATTGGCATCGAAACGATTGCGTGTTTCTGCTGCCGCCGAAATGATCTGGGCTGATAGACTCGAGATCTCGTCGAGCAGCTTTTTGTGTTCGGTCCTTGGTATGTGAACTGCCCCCACTTTGGACCGGACACTCAGTAGATCCTGCAGATGCGCCGGCAGGAAGGGGGCGGGTTCGTAGCCGGCGCGACGGCTTGGATCCGGATGACAATGCATGCGGTCATGATTAAGCCGCCTGAACATCGGTTTGCGAGAAGTCGTTGCCCTTGAACAGCAGCGGTTCTCCGGACGCTTTTGCCAGAGCATAGGCAAAGCAGTCGCCAAAGTTGAGACCGGCTTTGTGACGGCCTTTACCGTAATCGAGAAAAGCCTGTCGGGCGAGTTCACCATGTTCGACCGTGACAGGCTCGACGGTGATGCCGGCGCGCCGAAAGAAGGCCTCGGCCTGGCGCATACCATCCGGGCCGAGCTGGTTTTCCACCACCATCGACAACTCCACGTAATTGGCGACGCTGATCCGGGTAACTTCGGCGTCGTGAATGACTTTAACAAAGCTCTCCGCCTCGGGCTCACGATAAAGGATTGCGACCAGCGCCGAAGTATCGACGATCATTTCGGAAGCCCGTTCTCGTCATAAAGGAGATCGGCGTGATCGACATAGGGGGGGGTCACGTGTGCTGCGGCGCGATCGGCGATCGCCAGAAGCTCCTCGACGCTTGCCCGGCCCTTCCGGCGTTCGATCTTGGCAAACCGCTCGCGCAATGCTTCGGTAACAACGCGCGTCATGCTTTCTCCCGTGGCGTGGGAGATTGCCTGCGCCAGACGATGGGCTTCCGGGTCCTTGATACTAAGGCTCATCTGTAGACTCCATCTAGAAAAATAGCGATCTTTCTAGAAATCTATACAAGAAGTTCGCGGCTTTCAAGCCTGCGGAAAACGTGGGACAGCTCGACTACCGATGACCGATGATATGATGAGCGTGCGCTCGTTTGTTGAGAAGAGCGCGGACGCGGATTTGTTGCGTGAGATGATCGGCTTTGCGGCTGAACGGCTGATGGAGCTGGAGGTCGGCAGTGCTACCGGTGCTGGCTACGGCGAGAAGAACCCGAGGCGGCTTGCCCAACGCAATGGTAGGATCCGACCGGCGATCGTACCGATGGACCCTATGTGCGGTTGAGGTAGATCTCGGCTCATCTATAGCGCCGCAGGCCCTGAACGTTGACTCCTGGGTCGAGCTGACAGACAAAGCGGCAAATCACAGAGGACGACCAATGGCTGACGAAGAAATTCAGACCCCGCAGGACGGTACCGTTTCCGAGCAGGCTTCTCCGAAAAAGACTTCAAGAGCAAGGAACGCAACGGCAGAAAAAGCCCGTGCGGGCACGCCCAAACCGGCAAAGCCCAGAACCCGCGGGCTCAGCGATCAGGACAAGGTGGAAAAGATCGGCAAGATCGAAGCTCAGGTCGCTGGCGGGGCAACGCTGAAGGACGCCGTTAAGAGTGCCGGGATTTCAGATCAGACCTACTATCAGTGGAAGAAAGCTGCCGCTCAACTTGTCACTGAGACACCGGCCGTGTCTGTTTCGGTCGACGATGAACTCTCTGAGTTCATCCAGCTCGAGGAAGAAAACCGGCGGCTGAGAAAACTGCTCTCCGAGAAGCTGCGTGCGGAAAACGCTGATCTACGCAAAAGACTTGGTATGAGCTAGCGGGACGATCCTGGCCGGGTCACATCGACGCGGATCCCCAAGAGAAGAATGGCTTTGGGAATTTTTACGCATTCTGATCGTTCCATCACTATCATCCAATCCCGATCGTCTGACACATGAGAACACCACGACGCAACTTCGTCGTCGAATACAAGACGAACAGGCGCCAAACGAAGGCCGCACCAATCTCGATCTGGGGCAATCTGGATTTGCAGGCGGTAGCCCGCGCGGTTGAGGCGGACGGTGCCATGCCGGAGAGTCACCTGTCTCAAGCTCCTTCGGCCTTGGAAGATGTAGCCGCGGTCGAACCAGGGGCAGGCATCCCGGTTGCTCAGGTTGACGCTGACGGTCCTTCTGGGAGTTCCACCGCAACTTCTTCACGGAATGAGAGCCCCATTGGGCTGGTAGCTATTGAAGACAACGTGCTCGATGTTCTGCCTTCCTCACAGGATCAACCGACTTTGACGCCAGTGCGGGCTCCGAAACCTCGAGCCAGAATCCGCGCAAGTACGCTACGCAGTGATGTCCCGGAAGCGTTCGATGAGCTTCCGTGTCCCTCAAAGCACCCTGGCTCGCAGGAGGAACTCGCCGCTCTCGAGGCCGAAAACCACCATCTGAAACGCCTCATGGTCGTGAAGCTCCGAGAGGAAAACGAGAAGCTTAAGTCTATGCTTCGGCGGGTTATGGACGTCTGAACACTAAACGAGTGCGTAACGCGCGCTTATTTCTCTCGAGCCAATATCGCCGCCCTCGAAGAAGGAGAACAGCAAACGCTGTCTCGAGCGCATGTGATCGGCGATTGACGTGCATTCCGTCGCTCTGCGCAGCAAGGCGCTATGCTTCGACTATCTTGGCTGCTTTGGTTCTGAAGGGACCAATATCGGGTTCAACCGTGTCGGGTTGCCACTCGGGCTGATTCGCTGCTTTCAAGCGGTTGCTGCCGGAAATTACATAGTTTAATCTCAAGCTTTCGATCAGCTCTCAAATGAGCTCAGCTTCTTCAGAAGCTCCTCCGAAATCTCAAATTGGCGCGCTGTGCCCCGGCCGAGAGAGTTCTTGACGATCGTCTCTTTCAACATTCCGCGCTCAACGAGGAGGTTGACGGTCTCCTTGGCACCGCTTCGGGTAAGCGCCGTAACTTCTATTATATTTGAAAGAGTTAGCCTCTGGTTTGCCAGAGTCATCGTGTAGAGAATCGTCATCATCCCGATCTCCTTCAGCCGCGCCTGTGGCGTCTCATCCTCGAGCGGGTGATCGAGGATCTCGTGAAGGATGAGCCCAGAGAAGGCAAGGTTGTGCCATTGGGTCTTGAGCGCTCTTGTCATGTTATTTAACTGTGTTATATAAGTCAGTAAAATGGCGCTTCGCAGGAACCCGACACTGCTTGCGCAATGAGCCGCTGTTGCCTCGGAGGGTCCTGTCCATGAAAAGCCTTCTGCTGAATGTCCTGCTTTCGATCTCGTGCGTATTATTACCCTACCTGATTTCCAGCAGTAAAGCGCGGGCTGATGACTGGGGATGCCAGGTAATCTTGTGCCTCTCCAATCCGGGCGGGGCGACCCAATATGCCGAATGCCGACCGCCGATCCAGAAACTTTGGAACGAGCTTGCAAAAGGGCATTCGTTTCCGACGTGCGGCGGCGTGGGGCTTCACAGTTCGAGGCCAGGTTACGAGCCCTACTATTGTGACGCAGGATACAGGCTTTCGGGCAGCTACGGTCCGCGCGGCGAGCAGGCAACCTGTGTTTCGACCTCGCTCCAACGCGTGAACAACTCACTTTGCTCTTATGATCGCGGCAACTACGGCAACGACTCCAACGCGGTCCCATCGCCGCGCTGGCTGCGCGACGGCGGACGTCTCCAATGCGTGGGCTATCCGATATCGCGCCCGAATATCCGCGCGCAGCCTCATTATATCGACGTGACCATCGATGGCGTCGGTGCGCAGCGGGTGTGGTACTGACCGATGGCTGCAACATTCGTCGACATCGCGCAAATCTGCGCGCCGCTGGTCCAGGTGGAGACACTGGCCGGCGTCGTAAGCCTCGAGAGCAAGTTTCATCCCTTTGCCATTCGCACCAATAGCGGCGCGCCGCTGCCTGCGCAGCCTGCCAGCAAGGCTGAGGCGATTGAGTTGGCGACATCTTTGATCGCCGATCACCAGGATATCCAGATTGGACTTGGCGGTATCAGCGTGGAGGAGCTCCGGAAACTGAATCTTTCCGTTTCGGACGCCTTTGACTCGTGCCGGAACCTGAAAGCGACGGCGACTCTTCTCAACGGCTACTATCGCCTCGCCTTGCGGGTCGGAGTAGATCCGGCGCAGGCCGAGAACGTGATGCTGCAGTCCTACTATGGACGCGACGATCCGACCGTTGGTGCGATGGTCAAATACGACGAGCAGGTGCGCGGGGAGGCGAAGCGGCTTTCCCCGAAGCTTGCGGCGCTCACCATCGCCGAACCAGATGATCGGGCCGCGTCTGCCGACCAGCCACCGGATCAAATGGCGCAGCCACAGCGGTCGCTCCCAAGACAGATCTCCCAAACCGAAGAAACCGCATCCTGGGATGTGTTCAATTCCAGACACCGGTCTTCAATCCTCATTTTCCAGAATGACCGATCGGAGCAGAGTGAATGATCTCCAAAGCCAGCCTTCGCCCCATTGTCGCCTCCACGCTCATGGCGGTTGCGAGCGTTGCATGCATGGTTGAACCGGCCTTTGCCCAGTCGGCAGGCATCGAGACCGTGCTGCAGAACATCGTCACCATGCTCACCGGCAACATCGCAAAATTGCTGGCGGTCATCGCCGTGATCATCATCTGCATCGCCTGGATGTTCGGCTATATGGATCTTCGTCGCGCCGGCTTCTGGATCATCGGTATCGGCGGCATCTTCGGCGCCACCGAGCTGGTCAACACCATCGTCGGGGGCTGAATGCCATGGCGAGCGCTCCAAACCTTGAGGAAGAGACGCTGTTCCTGGCCTGCACGCGTCCGGCGATGATTGCCGGCGTGACCATGGAGGCGATGGGCATCAACATCATGCTGACGACGGTGCTCTATATCACCGCCGGATCGATTGCCTACGCACTGTTCGGCGTCGTCTTCCATCTCGTGTTCCGGGCGCTCGTCAAGCATGACCATAACATGTTCCGCATCCTGCTTGCCTGGATCGAGACCCGCGGCCGTTCACGCAACGCCTCCTATTGGGGCGGCGCGACACTCTCGCCGCTAAGGCTTGCCAGACGCTACGACGAGAGGGACCTAAGCCTTGCCTAGCATCGCCACACTTCGGTTCCGTGAGCTCGGGCCGGAGACCTTCATCCCCTATGTGCGTCACGTCGACGAGACGACCATCACGCTCGATTCCCGCGGGCTCATGACCGTGCTTGCGCTTGAAGGCGTTTCCTTTGAAACAGCCGATGTTCTCGACCTAAACGGCATGCATCGCGGCCTGAACACGCTCTACCGCAATATTGCCGACGAGCGGCTGGCGCTCTGGACGCATGTCATTCGCCGGCGTGACAATGACTACCCCGAAGGACACTTTGCCAATCGCTTTTCCGACGGCCTCAATAGCAAATACCGCGAGCGGATGGTGCGCGAAGACCTCTTCCGCAATGACCTCTATCTCACGCTTGTCTGGTACCCCAGCCGTGACCCCATTGAGAAGGCGGCCAGTCTTCTCTCCCGGCTGCGTAAAGCGCGCCGATGCGGCATTGAGCTGGACGAAACGGCACTCAAGCATCTGCGTGACAAGGTGGTTGACATCACCGCAGGGCTTCAGCGCTTCGCACCCCGGGTCTTGTCCCTCTACGACGAGGACGGAATCCTGTTCTCCGAGCCGAGCGAGTTTCTGCACCAGCTCGTCGGGGGGCGCCGGGAGCCCGTACCCCTGACGGAGGGGCGTATCTCGTCGGCGATCTATTCGGATCGGGTGATCTTCGGCCGGGAAACGATCGAGATTCGCCACGAGGCCGAAACCCGGTACGCCGGCATATTCGGCTTCAAGGAATATCCGGCAACGACACGTAGCGGCATGCTCGATGGCATCCTGACCGCGCCCTTCGAACTCATCCTGACGCAGTCCTTTGCCTTTGCGTCGAAGGCTGATGCACGCACGATCATGGGCCGCAAGCAGAACCAGATGGTCAGCGCCGGTGACAAGGCCGCCTCTCAGATCGAGGAGCTCGGCGAGGCGATGGATGATCTGGAATCCAATCGTTTCGTCATAGGCGAACATCATCTTGGCCTTACGGTCTTCGCGCCGTCCGTCAAGGAACTGACCGATCATATGGCGAAGGCACGCGCCGACCTCACCGGTGGCGGTGCGGTCGTCGCACGCGAGGATCTCGGGCTCGAAGCTACCTGGTGGGCGCAACTGCCAGGCAATCTCCGATATCGGGCGCGCTCGGGGGCGATCACCTCGCGCAACTTCGCAGCGCTTTCACCCTATCACTCCTACCCGACCGGCCAGAAGGACGGCAATGAATGGGGACCGGCGGTCGCCATGCTGAAAACCGCTTCCGGCTCTCCGTTTTATTTCAATTTCCATCACAGCGATCTCGGCAATACCTTCGTCTGTGGCCCATCGGGCGCCGGCAAAACGGTATTGCTGAACTTCATGCTCTCACAGCTCGACAAGCATGATCCCCATATGGTGTTTTTTGACAAGGACAGGGGTGCCGACCTGTTCGTTCGCGCTGCCGGAGGCACCTATCTTCCGCTCAGGAACGGTGTCGCGACTGGCTGCGCGCCGCTGAAAGCGCTCGACCTGACGGCCGAAAACAAGGTCTTCCTCACGGGCTGGATCGGTAAGCTGGTCGGAGCGGCGACGCGGGAACTGACTGTCACTGAGCTGCACGACATTGCCTCGGCTGTCGACGGTCTGGCAGACCTTGCTGTCGAGCGCCGGTCGATCGGCGCCTTGCGCACCTTCCTCAACAATACCGACCCCGAAGGTATCGCCTCACGGCTCAGACGGTGGGAGCGGGGAGGGCCACTCGGCTGGGTCTTCGACAATGATGCGGACGACATCGGGATTGACGCCAAATTCATCGGCTACGACATGACCGATTTCCTCGATAACGAGGAAATCCGCACGCCGTTGATGGCCTACTTGTTCTTCCGCATTGAGCAGCTGATCGATGGGCGGCGTATCATCATCGTCATCGACGAGTTCTGGAAGGCGCTGCAGGATGAGGGTTTCCGCGATCTCGCCCAGAACAAGCTGAAGACGATCCGCAAACAGAACGGCCTTATGCTGTTTGCGACCCAAAGTCCGCGCGACGCGATCGTCTCTCCGATCGCCCACACGATCATCGAGCAGTGCCCGACACAGATCTTCCTGCCGAATCCACGCGGCGACCGCGCCGACTATGTTGACGGTTTCAAACTGACGGAACGCGAATTCGAACTGATCTCCCGGGAGCTATCCATCGAAAGCCGATGCTTTATCGTCAAGCAGGGCCACAACAGCGTCGTCGCCGAACTGAACCTCAACGGCTTCGACGACGAGCTCGCCATATTGTCCGGGCGGACGGCGAATGTGGAGCTCGCAGACGCCATCCGATCGGAACTGGGAGAGGCGCATGAGGACTGGCTCGCCGTGTTTCAGGAAAGAAGGAGGACATCATGATCCGCATAGGCAGGATACGGCTCTTTCTGGCAACCTTTTTGATATCGGTCGGCTTGGCATCTGCTCAGGGCATCCCGGTTATCGATCAGACGGTGATTGCCAAGCAGATCGAGAGCATCACGCAGCTCAAGTCTCAACTCGACGCCTTGAACCAGCAGCTCCAGCAGGCCCAGCAACTCTACGGCTCGCTGAACAAGATCACCAACATGGCCGATGTAGCCAGCCTGCTGAACGATCCTTCGATCCGCAAGGCGCTCCCACAGGACTTCAACGCCATCGAAGGACTGTTCAAGGGCACCGGCACCGGCGTGTTCGGCAGCTCCGCTTCAGAATTCCTTGAGGACAATTCGACCTACCGCACTAATGCGAACGATTTCTACGCGCAGGAGCTTTCGCGCATCCAGAGCCAGAATGCCGGTCAGATGAGCCTCGGCCAGCAGATCTATGATGCCGCTACCAAGCGCATCGACGGCATCGATCAGCTTCGCCAGCAGATTTCAGGCGCCGCGGATGCCAAGGATATCGCCGATCTGCAGGCCCGCCTGCAGGCCGAAACCGCCTTCCTGCAGACCGACGTTCTGCGCATGCAGGGCCTGCAGATGGTGCAGCAAGCCCAAGGGCAGGTCGACGACCAGCGCAAGGCCGAGGACTGGCGCAAGCGAATGGACACGATGGGAGCGGCGCTCAAATGAGGTGGATCGTTTCTACTGCGGCGGTGTTTCTTCTGTCGGCTTGCTCCCCGGAGAAGGAAAATGTCTATACCGTCGATGAGTTGACCGCCGACGAGGTTCAGCTCGCCAAGATCATCGGCGAATGCCGCAACAATTCCGGCGAATTGCACAACACGCCCAACTGCGGCAATGCCGAGGCCCCCGACGGTAAGCCGCGTCTCGAGCGCATGCGCAAGTCGCTTGGAGGCTGAGAAATGTATCAGGTATTCAGCTTTGTGGATGGTCAGTTCAAGACTTCGCTCGAAAACTTCATCTCCTCCGGGACCTCGAACATCGCCAGCTGGGTCACCGGACCACTGACCGCAGCGCTGACGCTCCATGTCGTCCTCTATGGCTATCTCGTGCTGCGCGGCGCCGTCCAGGAACCGATCCTCGAATTCGCCTTCCGGGCGATGAAGCTAGCGATCATCGTCATGCTGGTGCGCAACGCCAGCGACTATCAGACCTATGTCACCAACATATTCTTCGACACGTTGCCGCGCGAAATATCGCAGGCGTTGAACTCCGGCGCCGTGCCCAGCGCCTCCACCTTCGACAGCCTGCTGGATAAGGGCCAGAAATGCGCTCACGAGATATGGTCTCGGGCCGCCTGGCCGGTTGATATCGTGACGGGCGTCGGCGGCATGTTGGTCATCGGCGCGAGCTTCCTTGTCGCGGCGATTGGCTACATCGTCTCGCTCTATGCGCGCTTAGCGCTCGCGATTGTGCTTGCTATCGGACCGATCTTCATCGCGCTCGCCATGTTCCAGCCGACCCGCCGCTTCACCGAATCCTGGATCGGCCAGCTCGCGAACTTCGTCATCCTGCAGGTGTTGGTCGTTGCAATCGGCTCGCTGCTGATCACCTGCATCGACACGACATTCACCGCAATCGAAGGCTACAGCGATGTCCTGATGCGGCCGATCGCGCTCTGCGCAATCTGCATCGCGGCTCTCTACGTCTTTTATCAATTGCCTGGCATCGCCTCGGCGCTCGCCGCAGGCGGCGCATCGCTGACCTACGGCTATGGCGCCGCGCGTGACGCCCACGAAAGCACGCTCGCCTGGGCTGCTTCCCACACGGCCAGGGCGATCGGCCGCGGAACGCGTGGCCTTGGACGTCGACTGACACCAAAGCGGACCGAATGACAGCCTCGCCATTCATGAAATTGAACAGGTTATTTTTAGATGATTCGTATCCTTTTGTCGCTTTTGCTGACCGTAGGCCTCACCGGCTGCGGCTCGATCTCCCACTCGCTTCCCAAATGTGACGGCTATTCCCGACGGCCGCTGAACCGCTCCATGTGGCAATGGGAAAGCGACCGAAAGACGGAGCAGTCGAGCATCGAGAAAGTTCCCGGCGAGCCTACGAGCCATACCGCCTCTTATGCGGAGGAGCCGGCTTCGACTGCGCCCGTCGCCTTCGCACATTTCGATGTCGCAGGCTCCTACCGGCCGTGTGAGGGAAAATGACATGGTGAGCACCGACAACCTGAAGAGCTACTTCGACAAGGCCCGCCGGTTCGATCAGGATCGGCTGATCCAGGTCGAGCGCTCTGCTCGCATCGCCTGGTTCGTCGCCATTTGCGCCAGCATTATCGCCGTCGTCTCCGTTTTCGCCATCGCGGGTCTCACGCCTCTGAAAACCGTCGAACCTTTCGTCGTGCGCGTCGACAATTCGACTGGTATCGTCGATGTGGTTTCCGCGCTGACATCGACCGCCGGCACCTACGATGAAGCCGTGACGAAGTATTTCGCGGCAAAATATGTTCGGGCCCGGGAAGGGTATGTCTCGAGCGAGGCCGAGGACAATTTCCGGACGGTGGCGCTGTTGTCGACTCAGCCGGAGCAGACCCGCTTTGCCGCGGTCTATCGCGGCAGCAATCCGGACTCGCCTCAGAATATCTATGGCCGGGGCGCAACGGCACGGATCAACGTCGTTTCCATCTCGCTAATCAACGCCACCGTCGCATCCGTGCGCTACATGCGAACCGTCACGCGCGGTGACGACGTGCGCACCACGCATTGGGTCGCGACGCTGACCTTCTCCTATGCCAACGCTCCGATGTCCTCGACAGATCGCCTGGTCAATCCCCTGGGCTTCGTGGTCAGCGAGTATCGCGCCGATCCGGAGGCCATCAATTGAGACTGCATTTCCTCGTCTCCCTCATGCTGGCCACCGGATTTTCTTCCGTTGCGCCCGCGCTCGACACTCCGCGCAGCGCTTCACAGGACAGCCGCGTCCGCTTTGTCGACTACCAGCCCTACAACATCACCAAAATCGTCGGCACGCTCAGATCGTCGGTACAGATCGAATTTGCCGCCGACGAGGAAATCGCCCACGTTGCGCTGGGCAACAGCGTGGCATGGGAGGTAGCGCCTGCCGGCAATATCCTGTTCCTGAAGCCCCGGGAAAACCAGCCGGTGACGAACGTGTCCGTCGTAACGACGCGGCGGGACGGTTCGACGCGCAGCTATCAGATGGAACTGACCGTCCGCGACGGCAGCGTCGAAGCCGGACAGAACACCTACTTTTATGTGAAATATCGCTACCCGGCGGATGAGGCAGCGCGCCGCAAGCAGGACGCCGTCGCTCGCGCCCAGGCGGCGCAGGCCGGGCAAGCCGATCGCGTCCTTGGGCTGCATGAGGCCTATGGGCCGCGCAACTGGCGCTATTCGGTGCAAGGATCCCAGGCGCTTGAGCCGCAGGCTGTCTACGACAACGGCAAGGTGACCACCTTCGCCTTCGTCGGCAACCAGGAAATGCCTGTTATCTACATGGAGAATTCCGACGGCACCGAAAGCCTGGTGCCGAAATCCGTCGACGGCAATCTTGTGCTGGTCCACGCAATCAGCCGCAAGTTCATCCTGCGCAGGGGCGATGACGTGCTCTGCGTCTTCAACGAGGCTTATGATCGTGTTGGCATCAACCCCGAGACCAACACGACGTCACCGTCGGTCGAGCGCGTCGTCAAAACGCAGCCCGATACAGCGCAATAGGAGATGTCATGGCCGAGGAACAGATTACCCAGATCCCTGGTGAGCGTGCCGAAACATCGACCGGTCGCCGGCTCGACAACAATCCGATCCTCAAGCGCGGCGCCGTCGCCCTGGCGATCGTTGTCTTCGTCGCCTTCGCCCTGTGGTCGATGCGCGGGCAGAATAAATCGGCAGATGGCGCCCCGCCGGAACGGGTCGTCATTCGCCAGATCTCGGATTTCGAGCCTGCCAAGGAGCCGGTCCAGCCAGTGACCACGTCGATGGAGGTCCAGCTTCCAACGCCTGTTGTCACCGAGCGGGCGCCCACCGACAATGACAAACTGCTCGACGCCGCGCGCCGTGCTCCGGTCATGGCCTATGGCGGCGAAAATACACCGACGGCGAGACGTCAGCAGGATGACGCAAACACGGACGCTTCTTCGAATTACGTCCCGCTCGGCAACAATTCGGGCAGCTTTAACGGGCAAGGCGAAAACGAGGACCAGCGCTTCAATCGGATGCTGACGCCGACACAACTGCAGGGGTCACGTGCTGGCACACTCGGCAATCGCGATTTCGTCGTCGCGATGGGCACCTCCATTCCCTGCGTTCTCGAGACGGCGCTTTCTTCCGACCAGCCGGGCTTTACCAGTTGCGTCATCAACCGCGACGTCCTGTCGGACAATGGCCGTGTCGTGCTGATGGAGAAGGGTACCCAGATCGTCGGTGAATATCGCGGCGGTCTCCGTCGTGGCCAGAAACGTCTGTTCGTCCTCTGGAACCGGGCGAAGACGCCGAAAGGCGTCATCATCACCCTGGCGTCGCCGGCGACCGATGCCCTTGGCCGTGCGGGTGTCGATGGTAATATTGATGTTCACTGGTGGGAACGCTTTGGCAGCGCCATCCTGCTGTCGATCGTCGGTGATGCGAGCTCCTATGCCAGCAACCGGCTGCAAGATAGCGATGTCGAGGCGCAGAATACCACCAGCGCCGGCGAGCAGGCAGCGGCGATTGCCGTGGAACAATCGATCAACATCCCGCCGACGCTCGAGAAGCATCAAGGCGAGCTCGTTTCCATCTTCGTGGCGCGCGATCTCGATTTCTCCAGCGTTTACCGGCTTCGTGTAACGGAGCCCCGCAACCGCGTCTACGACCGGGCTGTCTTCGGCGACTTCAGTCCGGCTTCAAGACTAGTCACGAAGTAGGTGCTCCGATGGCTGAAGCCGCTGACTCCGGTGTGGTGCGCGAATTGCTGCTGCCACTTTCACGGTTCCTTCGCGACAAGGCGCTCTATGAGGTTATCGTCAATCAGCCCGGGAAGGTCGTAACGGAGGGGACGAACGGGTGGCAGGCGCATGACATTCCGGAGCTATCCTACGACAGGTTGATGCGCCTTGCTCGCGCGGTCGCAAGTTTCTCCAGCCAATCGATCGATGAAACCCGCCCGATTCTTTCAGCGACCTTGCCCGACGACGAACGCATCCAGATCGTGATTCCTCCCGCCACGACGAAAGGAACCGTCAGCCTGACTATCCGCAAGCCCTCCTCAGTTTCGCTGAGCCTTGACGATCTCGACTATGGCGGATTGTTCGCCGATGTCGTGCGGGCCGAAAAAGACGGAGGCCGATCGGGTGAGAAGCTGTTGGAATACTATCGGATCGGCGCCTACAAGCAGTTTCTTGAGGAAGCGGTGCTTGCCCGGAAAAACATCATCATCTCCGGCGCGACGGGATCGGGCAAGACGACACTATCCAAGGCCCTGATCCGGTATATCCCCGAGAGCGAACGCATCATATCCATCGAGGACACGCCAGAGCTGGTGATCCCGCAGCCAAACCATGTCCGGCTTTTCTATTCGAAGGGTGGCCAGGGAATGGCCAGGATCGGCGTCAGGGACCTTCTCGAATCCTGCCTGCGTATGCGGCCTGACCGGATACTGCTACAGGAACTCCGCGACGGCACGGCCTTCTACTATATCCGCAACGTGAACTCCGGGCACCCCGGATCGATCACGACGGTCCACGCCGATTCCGCCCGCTTTGCCTTCGAGCAACTGACGTTGCTGGTGAAGGAATCGGAAGGGGGCGGCGACCTCGATCGTCACGACATTCGTGAGATGCTGACGATTGCGATCGACATCATCGCGCAGTGCAAACGGATCGACGGGCGGTTTCGGGTCACCGAAATCTATTACCGTGATGCAGTCACGGCGCGTGGGGCCGAACGAGACAACGGACCGCCGTCATGGAGACTCTGAAATAGCTTAGCGACGCAATGAGCCAGGCGGCCGAGATCAGTGCGCCTATCGGCATCACGCGAAACCAGATGGCCGTCTGGCGGAGCAGACCGCTGCCCGCAGCCGGCGGCGAGGCGGATGCCGGCCGGAAACGGTGAGGGTGGCGGACCTGGTTGGAGCGAGAGGGGGGAAGGGGCGTTCGTGGCGGGTTGAGGTTGCCGGGGAGAGGCTCCGGCCGATCCGTCACGGAGAAAACGACATGTCACAGGCCATTCAGAAAATCACGCTCAATGCCGGGCGTGACATCCCCTTCAACAAGCTCGTCCTCAGCCAGCAGAATGTGCGCAAGACCAAGGCGGGCGTCTCGATCGAGGAGCTTGCCGACGATATCGCCCACCGCGGACTGCTGACCAGCCTCAATGCCCGCGCTGAGCTCGATGCCGACGGCAACGAGACCGGCATCTACCGCATCCCTGCCGGCGGCCGCCGCTACCGCGCGCTTGAACTGCTGGTCGCCCGGAAGAAATTGACGAAGACGGCCGCCATCCCGTGCATCGTCAGCAAGGGCGACACTCTCGAAGCGGAGGATTCGCTTGCCGAAAACGCCAAGCGCGTCGATCTTCATCCGCTGGACGAGTTTCGAGCCATTATGACGCTGCTCGAACAGGGGCTCGACGAGGAAGAGATCGCCGCCCGCTTCCATATGTCGGTTGCGACGGTGAAGCAGCGTCTGCGGCTGGCTTCGGTCTCGCCGCGTCTCCTCGACCTCTACGCCAACGACGAGATGAAGCTCGGCCAGATCATGGCATTTTCGATCACTAATGATCATGTTCGCCAGGAGCAGGTCTGGGACACGATCTCACGGTCCCATAATCAGGAGGCCTATTATATCCGGCGGATGCTGACTGAGACGGCAGTGCGGGCCTCCGACCGTCGCGCCGTCTATGTCGGCATCGGCGTCTATGAGACAGCCGGCGGTGTCGTCATGCGCGACCTGTTCGAGCAGGACAATGGCGGATGGCTGCAGGATCCGGCGTTGCTCGAACAGCTCGTGCTCAAAAAACTGACCACTGAGGCCGAAACGCTGAAGGCCGAAGAGGGCTGGAAGTGGGTCGAGGCCGCCTTCGATTTCTCCTACGGCCACACCTCCGGTCTTCGCCGCCTCTACGGCCAGCGTGCCGAATACACCGAGGGTGAGCTCGCGCGGCATGACGCCCTGAAGGCGGAATACGACCGGCTCGACACGGAATACGCCGAGGCGGAGGACCACTCCGAGGAAACCGAAGCGCGGTTGGAGGAACTCGGCAACGAACTGGATGCCATCAATGATCGGCCCTACGTCTTCGACCCGGACGAGGTTGCCCGCGGCGGCGTCTTCGTTTCGCTCGCCGCCAATGGCGAACTGAAGATCGAACGCGGTTTCGTGCGGCCCGAAGACGAACCGGTGGTCGAGCCGAACAATGGAGATGATGGAGACGGTGTTGGTGAAGACGAGACCGACACGGTTGGGTCCTCGGGGAACGGCGGCATCTCGGTCAATGGCAAGCCTGTCGGGGTCGAAGAACCGGAAGAAGACGACGGCAAGGTTCGTCCGATTTCCGATCGCGTCATCGAGGATCTGACGGCCACCCGCACCGTTGCATTGCGCAATGCGCTCGCGAACGATCCCGTGATGGCCTTCATCGCCGCCCTGCATGTCGCCGTCCTGAAAATCTTCTACAGATACGGGGCTGACTCGTGCCTGGAGATCACGCTGCAACACACCGCGTTCGGCCAGACGCTGGGGCTTGGCGATACGGCCTGGGCAAAGGAGATCGAACAGCGGCAGGAGTCCTGGGGCTACGACCTCCCCGGAAATGCGGACGAGGTCTGGAACTATCTGATCGCGCTCGACGACGCCAGCCGCATGGCGCTGTTTGCCCATTGCGTCTCGCTGTCGGTGAACACGACCGTCCAGGCGTGGAACCGGCGGACGAAGGAAAACGCCCACGCCAAACAGCTGGCTCGTTCGCTTGGCTTCGGCATGGTAGAAGTGGGCTGGACGCCGACGGTCGACAACTATCTCGGCCGCGTGACCAAGGCGCATATCCTGCAGGCAGTCCGCGAGGCGAAGGGCGAACAGTCGGTGCAACTGATCGATCATCTGAAGAAGCCCGACATGGCGCGCGAAGCAGCCCGGCTGCTGGAAGGCAGCGGATGGCTGCCCGAAGTGCTACGGCTCCCGGCCGGCCAAACCGCCGCTATCGAAGACAACGTCGCCGAGAGCGCCGATGTCGATCTGCCAACCTTCCTGACGGAAGCTGAGGAAGCCGGAGAAGCGGCTGCCGATCCGAGCGATGACGGCGGCGAGCATCTCGACGCCGCCGAATAATCGCCCAAACCTTCGTTCGCGGAAGCCCGGATGCTGCGCCGGGCTTCTCTGTTTTCAGGGAGCGCCGTCAGGCCTGCTCACACGATTGAAACGACTTATAGCCTGCTGACATTGCAACGACCCGCCGTCTGCATCTGTCTTTCGGCGCACGCCGGAAAAGGGGCTGTTACGGTTAGCCGGAAAGGGAAGAGCGGGGCTGGGGAGAGGGGCGAGGCCGGGTCGCGGAGAGAGGGCTGCCCGACCTCAACCCTTTGCCTCTCTGGAGAAAGATCAATGTCGATATCCGAAGTTCCTCCCCAAACCGCCTCCATCGTCCCTGACGAGCGCCGCCTGGAATTCCTGCCGACCTTGTTCGGGCGCTCTTTGGTGATGATCGGCGAAAACGCAGTCTATAGTCTCATGGAGCGTCTCAGCCCCCTCGATTATGGTGGCGGTTTCTGGGATTTCTACGAGCTTGAGGGCAAGCCGCTGTTTCTTGCCCCCAGATCCAAAACCCGGTTGCGCATCACCGGCGAGATCACCGGGTTTCAGGGGGAGGTCTCGGCGGAGGCTGCCGGAATCATCGCCACGCTTTTTGCCTTCTCGCATCTCTCTTTCCAGCATCAATCCGAGCATCTCTCGGAAGGCTATGGCCGCCTCTATACCTATTCGGCTGACCACCCCGAAGCCGCGGAGATCTTCCAGGCGATCGATTGATCCGTTGCCCTGCGTCGCCCTCGGGCGGCGCGCTTGTCTGTCCTGCCCGGATTGCCCTCTCGGCCAGGTCTTCCGGCCGCAATTTATCGTCCATCTCACCAGCCCGGTTGTCGCAAGAGCGGTCAGCCGGGCCCCTCGTTTCAGGAGACTTCATCATGAACACCGTGATTCCCAACCCGCGACCGACATCATCCGGATTCAAGGTCGATATATCCCGCGGCGAACGTATCGGCCGTGTTTCGTCAGAATGGTTTTCGCGCCCTGACGACGAACGCTATCTGTCCCTTTCCGATTTGCATCGCGCCGTCAGCGGCAGAACGGATCGAGCGCGCGTTCGGACGGTCGAGACCGCGGAGATCCGCGTCGAGGCGACCCGCGACAATGCCGAGCGACTATCCCTAATCGCTCCTGGCGGGCGCGAGCCCTTGGCCCCGACGCACTGGAGCTTCGGTCAGCTCTGCAGCCTGGCCAGTGCACCGGCGAGCTATATGCGCCAGCTACCCGCCCCGCTGGCGGCAATCAACCTCCAGCACGGGCTCCTCAACCACAATGCGGAAATGGTCAAGACCCTGGAGATGGACGACGGCCGCCTTGAACTACGGGCGGTGACCGGTCCCGAATATGGCCGGATCTGGGATAAGGATTTGATCGCCGCCATCATGAAGATTGCTGGCAATGGCACGGGCGACACGATCTGGAAAGTTCCCGGTCTGCTCGACTGGTCGACGATGACCCACAATCCCTTCGTCGACATCACGAAGGATACAACAACACTCTACGCAAGCGATCGCGACGTGTTCGTGTTTCTTTGCGACGACACCCATCCGATCGAGGCTGGGCGACTGCCGAATGGCGAACCCGATTTGTATTTCCGCGGCTTCTATGCCTGGAACAGCGAGGTGGGTTCGAAAACACTCGGAATTGCAGGCTTCTATTTGCGGGCAGTGTGCGCCAACAGGAATCTCTGGGGCGTCGAAAACTTCGAGGAGATCACCATCCGCCACTCGAAATTTGCAGCTCAGCGTTTTGCCCATGAAGCCGCCCCGGCGTTGACGAACTTCGCCAATTCCTCGCCCGCGCCGTTCATTGCCGGCATTCGCGCTGCCCGTGAGCGCGTCGTCGCCCGAAATGAAGACGATCGCTCGGAATTCCTGCGCAAGCGCGGCTTCTCGAAGACCGAAACCGGCAAGATCATCGAGACTGTTCTTTCCGAAGAGGGGAGACCGCCCGAGTCTATTTTCGATTTCGTGCAAGGCATCACCGCGCTCGCGCGGGGGAGGACGCATCAAGACACACGGCTCGAACTCGAAGGCAAGGCGAAAAAACTGCTTGAAAGCGCCACCTGAAAGCGTCGCCTGACCGTCGGCTCGGCTCGCATGCGGAGGGGAGCCCATATCGCGCCTCAAGGCGAAGCGATATTTCTCGATGGATGAGTGGTTCCCAAGCCGATGTAGGATGCGATCAAGCGCTGGTGTCGGCTGTCCGGCGCTCCTCTTTTCTGCCACTGCTTCAGGGCCGAGCAGGCGCCGCGGTATTATCCTCTCCCGTCGCCTGTTCGGCGGCGAGCTGATCGCCGGCCGCTTGCAGATCGACCTTTTCCCAGATCGACGGTTCTCGCCGGGACAGGCGACGCCGGTTCTTGATCTCCACGACGAACGGTTTCTTCTCAGGCTCATGACAATCCGCTGCACCGACAAAGTTTCGAGAAGGTCGACGTGCTCTTATTCGCTCCGTCCTGCCAATTGGCACATGTGCGGATCAAGGCAGGTGGGGGATTTCGCCGTCGGCCACTCGCCAGACCCAGGGTGTAATCTCGGGCCGCGCCTCGATCATGTCTGCAAGCGCTTGCTCATAATCGTCTCCGGCGCTTGCCGGCACGATGAACATCGCCACGGAAGCCGGTTTCTGTTCCGGCAATGTCACCGATACGATCGGCGCATCGCGTGGCAGATTGAAACGCAATCCTTTGACGCTCTTTTGCTTGAGGTGGCTCAGCTTTTGCAGAAGCCGCAGCTCGTGAATATCCTCGAACGGCAGCCAGTGCTCGTTGACCACCATCAGGGCAACCTCTTCGATCGTTGCAATGCCGGCAGCCGAAACGCCGAAGGTGGCGACGACAATCAGATGGAATGCCTCGTTCGATCGCCACAGTTCGAGCTCCGTCTCATGGCGCGCGGCGAGCCGCCGCCATGCGCCCTCCTCGATCATCAGTGGAAAGGGCATGTGCCGCAGGACGATCCTTCGCCCCTCGCGCGCCGCGGAAAACTCCTTCACCTCGGCCACGATCATCATCAGCTTGCGCGGACCCGTGCCGGTCGCCTGGATGCTCTTGAGCGCCGCCGCGCGCCGGGCGGCGATCCCATCCTTGTCGTCGGCATGAAAGACTTCCGGTACAAAGAGCATTTCGCTCAAGGCCGCGCCTCTTGCCGTCATTTGACCGGCCGCATTGAGAAGGCTTGCCCGTACCCGACCCCAGCCACGTTTGCCCGACCAGGCCGAACGCCATTCGGTCAGTTCACCCGCTTCCCAGAGATAGTGCAGCATCGCCCGCAGCGACAATTTCCTCGGCTCGCTGCGGATACCATGTTCGGACGATTCAGCCGGTGCACTGGCGGCGGCGCGAGGCCCGCGCTTCGTTAGCGTAAAGTCCAGTTTCAGGCGGGCCTTGCCGTTCGCATCGATCTGGATCGCGTTCCCGATCAGTGGCCCAAGGCCGGAAAGCTCGTAAGGCGGCTCATAGGAAGGGCAGGCAGGATCGTGATCGCGACCCGAAAGCGGCATCCGCTTGATAAGATGCTGATCTTCGAGCCGCGCGATATACATTGGTGCCGGGGGCGCCTTGCACATGCACATCGGCCGCAGCCGTTGCTCGTAAGCCTGCTCGAGGACAGCCCCCAATTCAGGCGAGGATTCCTCGACCACCCGATCGCCAATCGTGAATGTTCGCACCTCTATGTCTCCCCGTTCCTAGAGGACGCTACACGGTCACCATGCGTTTTACTATCGCAAATTCGTCAGTAATATCCTGCGATATCGCTGAAACCCGCCTCCGGGGAGATGCAGTTTCCGTCTGCGCAGGCAGTCAAGGGGGGCATCGGAGCCCCGCGGCGGAGAGAGAGCCAACGAGGACGAGATGTTCATCGAGGGCGTGGTTTCCAGCCCCTCCTGACAGTTAGGGCTGCCCGTTTCGGCAAACTCACCTTTACCGTTATCGAGCGCCATCGCGCTGTCGATGTCGCTGGTCGGACATGATGGAGGCCATAGCCATGCTCTCCGCCTCGGACTTGGCGGATCGTCTTGCGCGCGATGCCGAGGCGGTCTGCCGTCACTACCTCTCCGCTGGCCATCGGGCCGGCAATTACTGGATCGTCGGCGATGTCGCCAACAGCAAGGGCAAGTCGCTCTATGTGCATCTCACCGGCCCTCGCAGGGGTCGATGGGCGGATGCAGCGACAGCGCAACATGGCGATCTGCTCGATCTCGTGCGGGAAACCTGCGGGCTTGTCGATTTCCGCGACGTCGCCGATGAGGCGAGGCGTTTCCTGAACGAACCCCGGTCCGGTCCGGCCGAATCCAAATTGGCATTTTTGCGCAGTGACGACTCTCTTGACAGCACGCCGGTAGAAAGACCGGCTGGAGAACGTGCAAGACGCCTGTTCTGTATGACGCAGCCGCTCTCCGGCACGCTGGCCGACAGCTATCTGCGCCGGCGCGGCATCCTGCGCGCCTCGTTGCATGCCGCGCTGCGCTTTCATCCGTCCTGCTATTATCGTGACCTTGTGACCGGCAGGACGACCAGCTATCCGGCGCTGATCGCAGCCGTGACCGATCGCATCGGCACGATCACCGGCGTGCATCGCACCTGGCTTGACCCGAACGGAGACGGAAAGGCGAGGGTCGACGATCCCCGCCGCGCGCTTGGCGGGTTGCTTGGCAATGCGGTGCGGTTCCGCTTTCCCGTCCACGGCCCGGTGCCGGTCATGATCGCGGGCGAAGGTCTCGAAAGCATCTTGTCGCTCTCGCACGTGATGCCCGGCATGCCGATGGTGTCGGCCCTGACAGCCAATCACCTTGCCGCCTTCCGGCCGCCAGCCGGATGCCAGCGCCTCTATGTTGCCGGCGACGCGGATGCCGCCGGCCGGCATGGCATTGAGGGATTGAGCCGCCGGGCGCAGGCGCTCGGCATCCTTCCGCTGGTCTTGACGCCGGAACTCGGCGACTTCAACGAGGACCTGCGCCGGCTGGGAGCTGACCGGCTCATGACAAATCTTCGGGCACAGCTCGCACCGGAAGACGCTCAAGCCCTTCTGCCCGCGTGATGCGACCGTCAAACGAGGCGAGGGTCGGCGCGCCGTGGCGGGGAAGGCCGGCACTTGCCGGTCACCGTTCAATTGACGCGCGCCCGCGGGCCTGGCGAGAGGCGACCCTTACCACACGGCGGGCGGGTCTTCAGCGGGTCAGTCAGCTTTCTTCCCCTGTCGGACCGCAGAGCGGTCCGACATTCCTCGCGGCTCAAGAAACCTTCCTTCCGCCGCCCGGCGCTTCGCTGGGCCGCGGCGCTTGGCGCCACGGTTCCGGCCCGCCGCCGCATGGACGGGATCACCGTCAGGCCGCGAGAGGCGCGGCCCAAACCGACGGAGACCATCATGAACCTGACCCTTCCCATCGACGACGCTTTCGAGCCCCACCACACGTCTTCTCCGACCGACCGCTTCATCTACGAGATGCAGATCTACGGCCATCGCCCCTTCCAGGACGAACCGGATCCGCGACCGCTGCCGGAAGAGCCGGTCGTCCAGTCGGCGCTGACCGCGATGTTCGACGCCATGTTCGAGATGCTCGGCGACACGCGACTGGAACCCGATCTCGAAGACTTGCTGTGGGCGACCGTCAACCTCTTTCACCGCGCCGGCGAGCGCATCCAGCGCGAGCTTCAGCGCAACGAGGATGCCCAGCGGACGGGCCAGCGCGAGCAGGACGGCTCGGAGGTGAAAAGCGTCGAGCTTGAACGCTATGTCACCGAAGGCATCACGCTCCTCGAACGCCGCAACGCCTTCGAGTTCATGCGCGACTATGCAGCCGATCTCTTCGAGACTGGGACCGGCTCGGCATGGCGACCGCGCACCGGCTCCAAGGTCAACCACGCCAACATGACCGCGGCGATGATCGACTCCAGAGATTTCCTCTCTGCCCGCCGGCACGCCGAAAACACGGTGCTGATCCCGGCCGGCACGAAGATCGCCTTTGGTGGCGGCATGGACTACAACGATCACGGCCGGATCTGGGCCGCGCTCGACAAGGCCCATGCCAAGCACGCCGACATGATCCTGCTGCACGGCGGTTCGCCGAAGGGGGCCGAACGTATCGCCTCCTGCTGGGCGCAGGCCCGGAAGGTCACCCAGATCGCCTTCAAGCCAGACTGGAACAAGCACGCCAAGGCCGCCCCATTCCGGCGCAACGACGAGATGCTTTCGGTTTTGCCATCAGGTGTCATCATCTTCCCCGGTTCCGGCATCACCGGCAACCTTCGCGACAAGGCCCGTCGGTTGGGCATCAATGTGTGGGAACTCAAAGGAGACGGCGCGTGAGCGCCGTTTTCTTGCTAATCTGGAAAATCTGGATATTATGGAGATCAATGAAGGAGCAAGGTTATGCGGCAGTTCACAACAGGCGATCTCAACAAGCAGGTAGGCGACGTCACCGACGCCGCTGCACGCGAACCTGTCGTGCTCACCAAGCACCGGAAACCCCGCTTTGTCTTGATGAGCTATGAGCACTACGAGCGCATGCGCTCCGGTGGTGACCCGCGCCAAGCCTATCACGTTTCCGAGATGCCGCAGGAGCACCGCGGGCTTTTCCTGGCCGAGATAGACCGGCTGGCGCGTGGCGAGGGCTACGACGATGAGCCGTGAGTTCCTGCCTGGTCACGTGATCGACTACCCTTATCTTTGGGCGTGGCAACAAGAGCGCGGCGAGACCGAAGGCCGGAAGCTCCGGCCGACCTGCGTCGTCGTCGCGGTCAGTGGCGCGAATGACGGCCGCACCCATCTCGCACTGCTGGCGATCACGACCCAGCCGCCGCAGGCCGATCGTATCGCCTTGGAAGTTTCCGATATCGAGTGTCGGCGAGCGGGTCTCAGCGACCTCGAGCGTTGCTGGATCGTCGTCGACGAATATAATTACGATGTCGCCGAAAGGTCTTGGTACATAGAGCCAGACGGAAAAGCACTCGGCCGCTTCAGCAAAGCCTTCATGATGAGGATCGCCGCAGCCTTCGGGGAGGCGTTGCGCAAAACGGGTCGCCGGGTCAATCGGACGGAGTAGGCCGGCGCTGGTCAAGCGCCATCTCTTTTCCACTAAGGCTAAGCTTGTACTTCTTGCAAATGTGTACACATTTCCAACTCAAGCGGAGCCTCGTCATGCCTCAGTCCCGACAACAGACATCTTCTACCCGCCGGGTCGGCGTGCGGGAGTTTCGCGGCAAGGCCTGTCGCCTTGGCATCCCGGTTTGGCGCTTCGGAGACGCCGGCGCGTGAGCGCCGTCGTCTTTTCGAGTTGCCATCTCGGCCTCGCCTTGGATTGCGATTATTTATTCATCGCATCCTTGAGCGCCTTCGCCGGGGTGAAGGCCAGCTTTTTCTGCGCGGCGACCTTGATCGTCGCCCCGGTCGCAGGATTGCGCGCTTCGCGCTCCGGCGTATCCTTTACTTTGAACTTCCCGAAGCCCGGAATAGACGTTTCCGCACCCGATGTCGCGGCGGCCGTGATGGCGGAAAATACCGCTTCGACGACAGCCTTGCCCTGGGCCTTGGTCAGGCTGTGTTCGGCGGCGATCTTGTCTGCGATTTCGTTGGTCGTGGTCATATGTTCCCTTTCTGTCGGAACCGAAACCCTTTCCATCGGGATGGCGCGCTGTCACGGGGTTCCAGCCTCATTCGCAGCTGCTTTGAGCACCTTTCCACAATTTCCAGCCGTCATGTCGTCGCTGGCGGGTGCGGGCGGGTGTCAAGTGCAAACGTTTCCTGAAGCTTCAGCGAATAGCTGCCGGCTGCCTGGCTTGCGACGAAGATCAGATTCCAGCTATGGGTGGACACCGCGCTCGGGATCGCGACGAACCGGTGTTGCCTCAGAAGGTCATCTCCGAACGCCTGCTGTCCTGCGCTCGGAATGCGCGGATGCAGCCAGTTCGGATTAGGAACGCTTGCCGGGTTGACGACATGGACCTCGGTGATATCCGTGATGACGGCCGCCGTGAGGATATGTGGAACCGTGTCGAGGGTGCGAAACCCTTTGTGGACCGCGACTTCCAGGATGGCGGTCGAAGGGTCGATGGAGCAATAGACTGCGCGCACGCCCTTGCTGTTCCAGCGACCGCCCACACGATAGGCGCCTTCGCCGCTATCCCAGGTAGGGGCATAGGCGGTGTGGTCGAGCCGCCATGCGATCAGCTCGGAGCCCCCGAGGGCAATCGGTAGAGGCGTCATGCATAGACGCCATATTCAAGCCGTTCCAGATAGTCCTCGACCAGTTCGACGCCGGCAGGCGTCCCGAGCAGGTCGATCGGGCGGCGCTGATCGAGCCCGATCGCGGGACGCTCCAGCCACTGCTCGGCTTCCGCCTGCGTTCCCAGGACATCCGTCGCTTTCGCCAGGATCTCGGCGAACTTCCACGCCCGGCCGCTCTGCTCCTGACTCAACGGTTTGGACGGCGCATCCTTACGGCGCTGCCATGTCCTGAGGCTCATGCCGACAGCCTTCTCCAGCGACTCGTTTTTCCCGATAACAACGAGGTTGCCGACAAGATAGTCGAGCGCGGAGGCGGGCAACCCACCGAGCAACAGCTCGTGAGCGTCGAGCGCGCTCGTCAGCCGGCGCGACAACACGCGCGTGCCGCCGAGCAGCTCTACGACCTTTTGTAATTCCGTGCCGTTCGCTTCCGGAAGCGCTCTTTCCGCTGCAAGTGCCATGAAGCGTCTCCTGCGTCATCTGTCGCTATCTATATGACAGTTGACGCGGTGAGTTTCAATGAGGGATTTGAAGAGCGGCGGTCACAAACTCATTCTGCGCTTCGCCCGACTTTGCGCCTTCGCCCCGGTTTTTCGAGAGCAGAAGCTCTGCCTCTTTTCGATCATTGTCGAGTTTCAACGCGCGGGCACGCTCCTTCGCTTCTTCCGTGCGTGCTTTGATCCAGTCTTCAGTCTTCGGCAAGATGCCGAAGCCGACGGCCACCCACAAGGCCGAGGATGGCAAGACCGATAAACTCCATCTGTGACGGCGTGCCGTTACAGTCTTTCCGCCTTACAGTCCCCTTGCGCATCGCCAGGAGGAGGTTGCCGGCCCGACTTCGTCGCTGCTGGTGGCGGCGACGGTGCCGGGGCTGATCAGGATTGAGGTCTGACACGGGCGTTTTTGGACGGGTGCGCATGGGGCGGCCGGCTGGGTTGTCGCTTCGGGGAGATCGACGGCAGGGTACTGGCTCGAGACGGAGACGAGGTTGCCGACGGCTCCGAACGAGTGCGGCGGCAGCTTCAGGGCATTCCGCGTGGGCCATGGGCGAGGGCCAGCCCGGCGATCTTACGGAGGGCAGAAGGCTGGAGCGAGCGGCACGCCTCGACCTGCTCTTGTGGCAGGAGCGAACGACCGGCCATTTGCCCGGATACCGGCAAGCTTCAGGGACGTGGGCCCCTGCCACCGGGCAGCGATCGGATGGCCATGCACATCGTGTCTCCTGCCTGCCGTTGCCCGTCGACCAATCCCTGTTCATGTCGCCTTTGTAGACGACCCCCGGCCTAGTCGGTCAACCCCGCAAGGGGGTTCACCCTCGCCTGCGCTCGGTGACCGCGTCCGAGTGCCGCCTTCATCGGCGCCATCGGGAATGGTCCCGATGCAACGAAGGAGACATGAGCATGGCCACCACTATCGCAACCCTGACGCAGAAGACCGACGGCAGTCTGGAGGGCGTCTTTGCCACCATTCGGGTCAATGCCCCGATCGCCATCGTCCCGAACGCCCAGAAGGCAAGCGAGGATGCGCCCGACTTCCGCATCATCCATCGCCGCACCGGCTTCGAGATCGGCGCGGGCTGGAACCGTATCGCCCGCCAGACCGGCGAGGAATACCTCTCGGTGAAGCTGGAAGCGCCGGAGATCGGCGTGATCTTCGGCAACCTCGCCCAGGCACCCGGCGGCGACCCGAACCGCAAGGTGATCCTCTGGAACAATCCAGCCTGACCGTCGCCATCCGGCCCCGCCCAAACGGGGCCGGATCTCCGGATTTACCCCGAAAGGATCTTGCTATGAGCCGTTACACGATCACCGTCACCAATCTTGCCAATCAAGATGCCGATCCACTCGCCGTCATCGGCTACGACCGCCCTCTCCAGACCTATTTCCTGCAAGCCTTCCCAGATGAGGAAGGCGAAGATCTTGCTCTCTGGCTCGGCACAGACTACCGCGCCTTCGAAACCCTATCGTCGCTTCGGTCCGCGGCGATGGCAGACGGTTACGACTTTATGCCGTTGTCGTCCCAGACCGTGCAGCATCTCATCGATGACCACGCTCGCGAAGCCACGCGCATACTATCCGATGAGATAGCCGACCAATTCCTGAATGGCCCGCCTTCCTCTCGTTGATCGCCGGCGATCGTCAGATTTCCGCTATGCGCGGTCTCTCGGAGGCCGGGCATAGCGTGCCGTTCGAGACGTCGAACTTGCTTCCGGTCGCGATCCGTCTACCGCGTCCAATCCTCGATCCGTAGGCCCGCGACCCGATTGAACTCACCAACGTTATTGGTGACCAGTATCAGCCCGCGAGCCTTTGCCTGCCCTGCGATCAGCACGTCGTAAGGGCCGATCGGCGTGCCCTTCGCGGCGAGTGCCGATCGGATCTCACCGGCGACGAAGGCATCGTTCCGGTCGAAATCGAGAATGGAAAAATCGGCCAGAAACAGCCGCAGGGTTTCGAGGTTGTGTTCGATCCGCGCGCTCTTGTGAGCCCCATAATAAAGCTCGTGAACGACGATCGTCGACAAGGCGATGCTGCCTTGTTCGCTCTCGAAAATCCGCGTTGTGAGCCTGTCGGATTTACGGCCGATCAGCGCGATCACCGCATTCGTATCCAGCAGATGAGAAATCACCGGAACACCGTATCAAGATCTGGCCGATCTTGCGGCTGGGGCTGGTCGCGGCCGCTCGACAGGAAGTCGTCGCTCATCCCGCGCGCCAACGCCGCCTTGAGCGACCCCCACGCCTCGTCGTGCCCGACATGCGGGCGCAGCACTAGGGCGTCGCCCTCCTGGATGACCTCGACGCGATCGACGTTGAAGCGGAACTCCTTGGGAAGGCGGACCGCCTGCGAGTTGCCGGATTGGAATACTTTTGCGAAATGGGGCATGATCGCTTCCTTATGGGTGTATATACGGTTTAGTATATACGAGTATGACGCACTCAACACAAGGGAGGGCGCAACCGGCTACCGCCGGTCGGGCTCTATTTCGCAGGCCTTGCCTGATCCACGGAGCCTGCTGCCGCAGTCTTCGCGCCTTGCGGCGTGACGATCCCTTGCGCTTCGCCTGTGGCGACGTTGCGGACATAACCGCGGCGCAGCTTGCGGTTGGCGAGACGTCGACGGCCTCAATGGCCGTATCGAAAAGTTCGATCTTCTGCCGACCCGTCGTTCCGATCCTGCTCCAGCGACGGACCAGAGCGCTGCCGCCGAGCAACGTCGGTTCGAGCGAACGGCAATAAAAGCGCGCCATGTTCCGGGCGCGGTCGATCCTGTAAAGCAGCGTCAGTTCGATGTCGTCATCCATGACAGCATCATCGATCCTGTCGCCGCGGGCGTCCAACGAGTTTGCTGAATCAATCATAGCGGATCGATTCACGTTCGTGATGGGTGTTCAAAAGCTCTACTTGAGGTGCGATCCAGGCGAGGTTTGCGACCGATCGGGCAAATGTCTTTTCGACTGGTTTGCGAGGCGGTCGTTTGAGCGGGTGCGCATGGGGCGGCCGGCTGGGGTTGTCGCTTGGAGCGACCGGATAGCAAGCGCGGATCTATCGGGTGCCGCCGGTGGAAGCCAATGCGCAAACGCATCGATAGGAGATGCCCATCGCCTTTGTATTTGGTGCCACACGAGAACTGGGTCTGTCTGCTCAGAAGCGCCAAGTCTGTCATGACGGGCCGGCGCGCGTCAAAACCGCGTGGTACCCCCAATTTTCAGCCCGCGCCCTCGCGGGCGCCGTCAGAAAATCGGCTCCCCCACGCGCCAGCCAGCTGGCCGCTGAAGCGGGTTTTGACCCACACCGGCCCGTCATGACCGCCAGCGTCATCTTTCACGTCAACATGGAGATGACGACGATGACGAACAACGACTACTTCAAGATTGCCTGCACCATCGAAGAGCTGCGGGCCGAGGCCAAGGCAGCGCCGAGCATCGCGGAGCGCCGGGAAATCGAGGCCGAGCTGGAAGCACTGCGGGCCGAACTCGTAGAATATGCCAACGAGCAGGAGCTGCCGTGAGGCAGCTCTTCCGCATTTGACGTGGAGGGAGCCGAACCGGATTGACCGGACCGGCTCCCTGTCGAACTTTCCCCTCGACGCTCCCCAACTGGCTGAATGCCGGATACGGCGCGCCCACGCCGCCGGGCGCCGAGGATCCGTTCGAGCGCTATCGCCGCTCCGACCTATAGATGTATTGTGCAACTCGCTTTCGGTGCATTGGGCGGTTAAACTCACCGTCGGGCAACCAAACAACGCCGGCGATCAGGAGAATTCATGTCTGTAATCGAGAAAGCTGCAACCTCGACAACCGCGATACAGGATCATGCCGGTGTGTGGCGCTGGAGGTGCTCCAATGCGGTTTCAACGGCCGCATCGTGAATGGCTATGGGATTTATTCCGATCCTTCGGATCGTGATCTTCTTGAAGCGCGCAAGGCGATCGACGCCGCATTGCTGGACATGACCGCAACAAAATGGCCGACCGAGGCTGAATACGATCTCGCCGAGCAGGCCTGACCGTCACGGTTGGAGTTTGACAAACCGATTGGCGTTCGCTGACGCATCCATGTCTTTCCGCCGGAAGTAGATCGCCCGCCCGCAGCGGATCGGGCTGTACCCCTGCACGATGATGATCTGCTCATCCTTGCGCATCGATTGGGTGATCTCATGCGGCATGATCAGTGGCCGCCGCTGGAAATTGACGCTCTCCGACTTCCGCGATGCGCTGTTCTTTGTATCCAAGCCGATGTTGCGAGAGCTTCCCTTCACCTCCACCGTCATCTCGCCGCATTGCGTCGAGACGTTTCGGGCGGTGTCGAGCGCCTTGATTGCCGCATAGGAGGCGAAGGCGCACCCGTCGATCCACGATGTTGCACCATCTTTCCCGAAGTGCCGCTCCAACTGACCGACCGACTGGTACATCAACATCATTGAGATCCCATACTTGCGGCCGCGATCGCGCGCCTCCTCCAGAACGCGCATGTAGCCGAGCAGATCGACCTCATCGAGCATGAACAGCGTCCGGCGAGTGAATGCGCCGTCCGCTTGAACCATCGCATTGATCAGCGCGCCTATGATGACCCGGGCGATGCCGGGATAGAACCGCAGGATCGAGGCCGGAATATTCAAAAACACATCCCTTCGTCCGCTGACGATATCGCTGGATCTGAAAGCATTGCCGCAGACGAGAGCGGCATAGCTGTCGAGTGACAGCCATTGCGTGTCCTTCGACGCCGTCGAATAGACGCCGGAGAAGGTTTGCTCGGTCATGTTGGTGAAGACGCCGAGCGTTTCGCGGATGAAGGCCGACCCCGAATTCTCCTGAATGTCGCGCAGCATCGCCAGCACCGACGGCTCGGGCTCGGACACGATCTGGCGCAGGCTGCGCAGGTTTCGCCTTCCTGCGTATTCTGGCGACAGCATGACGTGTGCGAGCAGTCCGGTTAGAAGATTGTGCGCCTGGCTCTGGAAGTATGAGCCGGTCGAGCTTTCGAAGCGCACGCTCTCCGAGAGAAGCATGTGGGCGATCCCGACAATATCCTCCTCCTTATGTTTCGACGTTTGGATTCCGTCGAGTACGTTGAAGCCCATGATCGGGTTGGTCGGATCGAGTACCATCACCTCTCGCTTCAAAACGCGCGTGCGGTGTTCGACGACCATCGGCGCGACCTCCGTGGATGGGTCGAGGCAAATCAGCGGCCCGGTATAGCGCAGCGCCGTTGGCACGACGTTGCTGGTGGTTTTGTAGCCACCCGATCCGGCAAAGAAGAGCATATGGGTGGAATCGAAATCCTGCCCGTAGGTGAGCAGTGGAGCCTTGCCGCCTTGGCCCCAAGTCGAGCTATCATTCGGATCGAAGGGCAACTCATGGACGATTTCCTTGTCGACGCGATAGCGCTCGCCGACGACAATCTCACCATTTGGTGGAAACAATTTTCCCGCCGCCAACATCGAAAGCCAGTCCGCGTCGCCGAAGGTCGCGCGCCGCGCCCGTTTGATCTGCTCGGGCACGACGGTAGAGATACGGGCCGCGACGGCTACGGCCATGAAGCCGCATAACGCCCCGATCACGACAATCATGTCGAGATAGAAGAGGGCGTTGTCCCATGTGACCATACCGCGCTCAACGGGTGGAGCGAGGCGTCCATATTCTCTCAGTCCATAGAAGCCAGCCACCCCTAAAAAGCACAACAGGCTTGTCATGGCGATTGGCCGCCGATGATGCAGAGGCAAGGCCCAAACGGTCAAGAGCCCGGCGAGTGGTCCGAACAAGAGCGCGGGCATGGGAGCAGTGCGCAGGAACCAGTACTCCGTTTTGCCCGACATGCCGACGGCCAGTCCCATCCACCGCCAATCGGCGATGTAAACCGTGATTGCGGTGACGGTGATCGGCACGAGGATAAGCAACAGGCTTGGATGCGTTTTTCGCTTCAGTGCCATTCCATCATCTCCTCGGCGCGCGAGACCTCGACACTCAGCGAAGAGGCCTTGAAGGCCTCTTCGCCGATATCGCGCAGCCGCCGGTGCTCCAGCGAGCCCGCTGCCACTCTTGCCAGTTCGAGCAGGCTGCCGAGCAGGAATGCCCGGTCGGCCTTCGACAAGCCCGCTTTGACGACGATACCGCCGAGCAGGAATTTTTCGCGGGCCTCCTGTTTTCGGTCAGCCGTCATTTGAAACCGTCTTCGGCGTTCCAGCCGCGCTATCCGTTGATCGACGCGCCGGAACAGGTGCGCCTCCAGACCCTGTCTTCTCTCGGCTGCGAAATCGCGCGGCGATCTCTTCGAAGATCCGATCCACCTCCTCGTCCGCGATCTCCATCTCCGCCAGCCCCGATTTCGTGGCGGCCCTGGCGAAGCGCTCTGCGGATTTAACTATCAGAAAACGTCTGCGCTCTCGAAGCTTCTCGATCTGGGCATCGAGATCGGAAAGCGATGATTTGGCCGCCATTGATGAATTCTCCCTCCAGCGAGCTGACGTCTATCCAGCAATTATACTAACTAGAATAGAATAGTTAAATAGGCTATTTTGCAATCAACCAAAAACGTCGCAGCCGGAAGTCCGGCCGAAGGCCATGTTCCGGAAAAGCGGCATCGGCCCTCCGGTCCGATCGGTTTGAGGGCGCAATATACGTCGCTGGCGCGACGTGCTTGGAAGATCGGGAGACGGCAGTGGCGATCATGTTCGTCAGAGCGCAGGTGATCAGTAGGGGAGCGGGACGCAGCATCGTCTCTGCCGCCGCCTATCGCCATCGCGCCCGGATGATGGACGAGCAGGCTGGGACGTCGTTCAGTTATCGCGGCGGGTCGAGAGAACTGGTGCATGAAGAGTTGGCCCTGCCCGATCAGATTCCGGCCTGGCTGAAGGCTGCCGTTGAAGGCAGGAGCGTGGCCGGGGCCAGCGAGGCGCTTTGGAATGCGGCCGATGTTTTCGAGAAGCGTGCTGACGCGCAGCTTGCCCGGGAGCTGATCATCGCGCTACCGGAAGAGCTGACGCGGGTGGAGAACATCGCCCTGGTGCGCGAGTTCGTTCGGGACAATCTGACCTCGAACGGCATGGTTGCCGACTGGGTCTATCACGATAGGCAAGGCAATCCGCATATCCATCTGATGATGACGCTTCGCCCCCTGACCGAGGATGGTTTCGGGCCGAAGAAGGTTGCTGTTCTTGGCGAGGACGACGAGCCCTTGCGCGTCGTGACGCCGGATCGGCCAAACGGCAAGATCGTCTACAAGCTGTGGGCCGGCGATAAGGAGACCGTGAAGGCATGGAAGATCGCCTGGGCGGACACTGCGAACCGGCATCTGGCGCTTGCCGGCCATGACATCCGTGTCGACGGCCGCTCCTATGCCGAACAGGGCCTCGATGGTATTGCCCAAAAACATCTCGGGCCGGAGAAGGCGTCACTCGCCCGAAGAGGCGTTGAGATGTATTTCGCGCCGGCCGATCTTGCCCGCCGGCAGGATATGGCTGACCGGCTGCTCGCCGATCCGGAGCTTCTGCTGAAGCAGCTTGGCAATGAGCGCTCCACATTCGATGAGAAGGATATTGCCAAAGCGCTGCATCGCTATGTCGACGATCCCATCGACTTTACCAATATCAGGGCGCGTCTGATGGCCTCGGACGATCTTGTCCTTCTGAAGTCACAGCAGGTCGAAGCCGAAACCGGCAAGGTATCGGAACCGGCGATCTTCGCCACGCGCGAGATCCTTCGGATCGAATACGACATGGCAGAATCGGCGAGCGTTCTTGCCGATCGCACCGGCTTCGGTGTCACCGCCTCTCGGGTGGCAGACGCGATCAAAAATGTCGAGACCAAGGATTCGGAAAGGTCGTTCCAGCTCGATCCGGAGCAGGTCGATGCTATCAGGCATGTCACCGGCGACAGTGGCATTGCCGCCGTCGTCGGGCTTGCCGGTGCCGGCAAGTCGACCCTGCTTGCCGCAGCAAGAGTTGCCTGGGAAAGCGACGGTCGGCGTGTGGTTGGCGCAGCACTTGCCGGCAAGGCGGCCGAGGGCTTGGAGGACAGTTCCGGGATAAGATCCCGGACGCTCGCCTCCTGGGAACTGGCATGGGCCAACGGGCGCGATTTGCTCGAACGCGGCAACGTGCTTGTCATCGACGAGGCCGGTATGGTCTCGTCACAGCAGATGGGCCGCGTGCTGAAGATCGCCGAAGATGCGGGGGCGAAAGTCGTCCTGGTCGGTGATGCGATGCAGCTGCAGCCGATCCAAGCTGGCGCGGCGTTCCGGGCGATCAGCGACCGCGTTGGCTTTGCCGAACTCGCCGGCGTGCGCCGACAGCGTGAGGAGTGGGCGCGTGAGGCCTCGCGTCTCTTCGCTCGTGGTCATGTCGAAGAGGGGCTTGATGCCTATGCGCAGCATGGCCGCCTTGTTGAATCGGAGACGCGCGAGGAAATCGTCAAACGTATCGTTGCCGATTGGACCGATGCCCGGCGTGACCTTCTGCGGAACTCCGCCGAAGGCGAGGACGCGCGGCGTCTTCGTGGTGATGAGTTACTTGTTCTGGCCCACACCAATGACGATGTGAAGCGTCTCAACGAATCTCTGCGCAACGTCATGATGCAGGAGGGTGCGCTTACCGATACGCGCGCATTCCGGACTGCGCGTGGGCTTCGCGAGTTCGCCGTCGGCGATCGGATCATCTTTCTCGAAAACGCTCGTTTCCTCGAACCGCGTGCGCGGCATCTCGGTCCTCAATATGTAAAGAACGGTATGCTCGGCACGGTCGTTTCAACCGGTGACAAACGGGGAGGCACGCTGCTGGCCGTCCGTCTCGACAATGGCCGTGACGTCGTCATCAGCGAGGACAGCTATCGCAATATCGATCACGGTTATGCGGCGACCATCCACAAGTCTCAAGGGTCCACCGTCGACCGGACCTTCGTACTCGCCACCGCCATGATGGACCAGCATCTGACCTATGTGTCGATGACGCGCCATCGCGACCGCGCCGACCTCTATGCCGCAAGCGAAGATTTCGAGGCGAAGCCGGAATGGGGACGGAAGCCGCGGATCGACCATGCCGCTGGCGTTACCGGTGAGCTCGTGGAAACCGGGCTGGCGAAGTTCCGGCCCAGTGACGAAGACGCGGATGAAAGCCCCTATGCCGACGTGAAGACCGATGATGGCGCCGTTCATCGTCTTTGGGGCGTGAGCCTGCCGAAGGCGCTGGAAGAGGGCGGCGTCTGGGAAGGTGATACGGTGGTCCTGCGCAAGGACGGCGTCGAACAGGTCACGGTGACCGTGCCCGTTATCGACGAGAAAACGGGAAAAAAGAGTTTCGAGGAACGGACGGTCGATCGCAATGTCTGGACCGCCAGGCAGGTCGAATCCGCAGAAGATCGCCAAGGGCGCATCGGGCGGGAGAGCCATCGCCCGGAATTGTTCAAGCAGCTTGTGGAGCGCCTGTCGCGATCCGACGCCAAGACGACGACGCTCGATTTTGAAAGCGAGGAGGGCTATCGGGCGCATGCGAAAGATTTTGCGCGGCGGCGCGGCATCGACACGCTCGCCGGGGTCGTAGCCGGGATGGAGGATGGCGTTTCGGGACGGCTGGCGTGGATTGCGGAAAAGCGCGAGCAGGTGGCGAAGCTTTGGGAGCGGGCGAGCGATGCGCTCGGCTTCGCGATCGAGCGTGAGCGCCACGTCTCGTATCACGAGGAGCTGAATGAATCGCGCGCCGCGGATATCGCGATTGGCGGAAAGCATCTGATCCCGTCCACCACGATCTTTGCCCGCAGCGTCGATGAGGATGCGCGCCGGGCGCAGCTCGCCTCCGAACGGTGGACGGAGCGGGAAGCGATCCTTCGTCCGGTGCTCGAGAAAATCTATCGCGATCCGGACCATGCGCTTGATCGCCTGAATGCGCTGGCATCGGATGCGACGATCGAGCCGCGCAGACTTGCTGGCGATCTTTCCGCCAGGCCAGGCAAACTCGGCCGGCTGCGCGGTTCCGACCTTCTGGTCGACGGTCGTGCCGATCGTGACGAACGCAATGCTGCCACAGCCGCGCTGTCGGAATTGCTACCACTCGTACGCGCCCATGCAACCGAGTTCCGCCGGCAGGCCGAGCGCTTCGGCATCCGGGAGGAGCAGCGCCGCGCGCATATGTCCTTGTCAGTCCCAGCGCTCTCGAAGCCGGCGATGGCGCGTCTGGTGGAAATCGAGGCAATCCGGAACCGGGGCGGGGATGATGCCTATAAGACCGCCTTCACCTATGCCGCCGAGGATCGTCTGCTGGTGCAGGAGGTCAAAGCCGTCAACGATGCCTTGACCGCCCGCTTCGGCTGGAGCGCTTTTACGGTGAAGGCGGATGCGGTTGCCGAGCGCAACATGGCCGAACGCATGCCGGATGATCTTGCTCCCGAGCGTCGCAATCAGCTCACGCGCCTGTTCACCGTCATCAGGCGCTTTGCCGAGGAACAGCATCTGACCGAGAAACAGGATCGCTCCAAGATTGTTGCCGGCGCCAGCGTCGAAGGCGGAAAGGAGACCGTGCCCGTGTTGCCGATGCTCGCCGCCGTGACCGAGTTCAAAACACCGGCGGAAGACGAGGCGCGAACACGGGCGCTCGCCGTTGCGCACTATCGCCATCGTCGCATGGCGCTCGTTGAAATGGCGAAGCGTATCTGGCGTGATCCGGCCGGCACGGTTGGCAAGATCGAGGATCTTGTCGTGAAAGGCTTTGCCGGTGAACGGATTGCGACGGCGGTCGGCAATGACGCCGCCGCCTATGGTGCGCTGCGTGGCTCTGATCGCATCGTGGATCGTCTGCTCGCCGTCGGCCGGGAGCGAAAGGAAGCGCTCCAGGCCCTGCCGGAAGCTGCAGACCGGGTGCGTTCGCTTGGTGCGTCCTATGTCAGCGCCCTCGAATCGGAAATGCGGGCCATCACCGAAGAGCGCCGGCGCATGGCGGTCGCCGTCCCCGGCCTGTCGCAAGCGGCAGAGGAGGCTCTGAGGAGGCTGGCTGCTAACATGAGAAAGCAGGCGAAGGAAAAGAGCGCCAAGGTCGATGGTGCCGGGCGCTCGCTGGAACCGAACATCAGGCAGGAGTTCGCCGCCGTTAGCAGGGCGCTCGACGAGCGATTCGGCCACAATGCGATCCTTCGTGGAGAGGCGGACGTCGTCAATCGCGTATCGCCGGCACAGCGTCGCGCTTTTGAGGCAATGCGGGAGCGCCTGCAGGCTTTGCAGCAAACGGTTCGCACGCAGAGTGGCCAGGAGGTCATTTTGGAACCCCAGCGCCGCGCCATCGATCGCGCCCGCGGTGTCAGCCGATAGCCATTTGGAGAAACGAAAGGAAAAGGATGTGGCAAACCAAGAAACCTCATACGACGTGATCGTCCGCGTCGAGATCGTCAACCAGGCGCGCGCCATCGTCACTGCCCGCGTCTACGAACTCGAGGACGCGGATCCAAGTGTGGCCGAGGCGCTGCGCCGGTGGCGCAGCCTTGTCAGGCAGATCGCCGAAACTGTGGCGCAAAAGTCGGCTTCGAAAGCGGTTTGTCGGGAAAAAGTATCGATCCAGCATCCAAAATGCAGCAAGCGGCGGACCATGTAATTGTGTGGCAATTGTTGACCACGAGTGTCCAGTCATCGCCATGACCGGAGCCAACGAGACATATGCCCAGCAATTCGCATTCACATCGTCGATTTTTCAACAAGACGCTTTTCAACCGTCCGTTCAGGGCGTTGCCCCTGGGGGGTATTGCCTTACTGATAACGGCAACCGTTTCCGGATGCGCTGCCGTCCCGCTCAAGGAGGCGGGAACGCTCGCCTCCTACAAGAACCTCGGTCCGTCGAAGGGAACGCTCGCCAGGAAACGGCTCTATGTCGACGGACAGCAGCTGGCACGGGCCAAGACCGTTGCCATCGTCCCGACGGTCTTTTCCTTTGGCGCTGCGTCCAAGATCAAGTCTGAAGCCGACCGCTCTCTGGTTTCCAATGCTCTGGACCGGGCGCTATGCGTGGCACTGAGTGACAAATACCAGATGGTCCCGGCCGGCCAGCCGGCAGATCTGACCGTTCGTTCGGTTGTTTCCGACATCGTTCCAACCAACAAGGCCGTTGCCGGGGTCGCGACCGTTGTCAGCGTCGGTTCGGGCTTTGCCCTGCCTGTAAGTGTCCCGCGCCTGCCCTTCGGCCTCGGCGGCCTTGCGATCGAAGCCGAAGCGCTCGACGCCACGGGAATGCAAAATGCCGCAATGCTTTGGGCGCGGGGCGCAAACTCCATTCAGGATAATCCTCGCGTTTCCGAGGTTGGGGATGCCTATGGTCTCGCCGCGAAATTTGCCAATGACTTCTCACGGGTGCTGATCGCCGGAAAGGAACCGAAGGGGTTGAACCTTTCGCTTCCGTCGAGACAACGCGCTCGCTCCTGGCTCGGCGGAAAGCCGAAATATGCTGCCTGTGATGCCTTCGGCCGCGCACCCGGGCTGATTGGCGTACTTGCTTCGAAGTATGGCGCTCCGCCGCAGTGGACGGAAAAGAAGCCAAAACCTCCAATGACGCATTGACGGCGGGCAGTCCAGGCGTCGTTAAGCCACTCCGCGAAGGTTTTTCACAGGAGTCGGAGAAATCGGCCAGCCCCGCTGGCCGAGGACGGGCAGAGACAGTGCCGGAACCCCGCGGTATTGCTCTGCCCACCTGCTTTTCGCCTGCAGGGAGCGTCAGGTCCTGGCGATCTCGCCCACGGCGATTTGCCTCCGTTGATAAGTGACCGATCCACTCCTGACGCAACATTCTTTCCTTTGGGTAGAGACGCTGTATTCTGATGTCGCCAGACACACTTCGATTTGAGGAAGAGTATGCCTGTCGATCATCTTGAAATTCGCACGAAGACAAAAGCTCGCCTGGTCGGTTCGCTCGGCGACACGAAGTGTCGGACCATGGCAGGCCGGAACGGTTGGCACCATTTGAGGCGCATGGCGCTCAGCGTGATCATTGCTGCCACACCCTCTTTGAGCTCGCCGGCATCCGCCGCCAATGTTCTCGAACGGGCAATCGAGGCCGCGCAGCCTTGCAAGCCTTTGAAGGTCAGGCAGGCGGTTTTGGGCGTGAAAGTCGAATTGGGCATCGACAAGCTCGACTTCGTCAAAATCGACACGATCGAGATCAAAGTGGACGGGGATTTGGCCGAGGCAAGCGCACTCGGCACGCTCGCTTGCAAGACGTCGGACGATGCCCCTCTCAAGGGCGGCTTCTCAGCAAAGGCTCGTATTCACCTGCAGGCAAATCTCGCCACCTGCATCATGAACGCAAGTTCGATCGATATCATCGAGGCAAAGGGAGAGTTTGGCGACGTTGTCACAACATTTGAACCCGAGATTTCGGCCGCTCTTCGCAAGGGCGTGGAGAAGGCACTGAAGAAGCTCTGCGCGAGCTGAAATCGGAGGGGATAGGTGTAACGAGGTGATCGGTCCGCAGGCAGGCGGCTTGCCCATGCGGGTCGGCGCTTCATGGACACGGCGTCGTCAACGGAGATAGTGGATGTGCGGCCGGGCGTGATAGGGCGAGGCTTCGACGCGCGCATCCACCGCGAAAACGTTTCTGAGGACCTCTTCCGTCAATACGTCCGCCGGTGCGCCGGAGGCAACGATCTTGCCGCTTTGCATAACGATCAGCTCGTCGCAAAACATGGCCGCATGGTTGAGGTCGTGCAGCGCAATGATGCTGGTGACCGGCAGGTTGGAAACGAGCCGCATGAGGCCGATCTGATGCTGGATATCGAGATGGTTGGTCGGTTCATCGAGGATCAGTTCTTTCGGTGACTGCGCCAGAGCTCTTGCGATGTGGGCGCGCTGCTTCTCCCCACCGGATAGACTCTGCCAGCGATCATGTCGTTTGCCGATCATGCCGGCCCGCTTCAACGCCTCCTCAACAGCCTGATCGTCGGCGAGCGTCCAGCCGGAAAACATCGAACGGTGCGGAAAGCGTCCGAGCTTGACGACATCCATGACCTTTAGATCAGCGTTTGTTGTCGAATTCTGTTCGACGAAGGCGACACGCTGAGCGATCGCGCGACGTCCGATGGTGCTTACGTCCTTCAAATCGAGCGAGATGCGCCCAGAATTGGGTCGCTTCAGGCCGGCGAGAAGCCGCAGCAGCGAAGTCTTTCCCGAGCCGTTCGGGCCAAGAAGGCCGAGCATCTTTCCCGGTGACGCTTCGAAGGAGACGCCATCAATTATGGTCTTCTTGCCAATTTTCCAGACGAGGTTTTCGGCTTTGATGCTCATGATGCGCGCTGGAACCGGTAGAGAATGACGGAGAAGAAGGGGACGCCAACCAGCGCCGTGACGACCCCGATCGGCAGGACCTGCTGCGGGATGAGCGCGCGCGAGGCGATGTCTGCAAGCACCAGGAAGATTGCGCCGACAATGGCGCAGGCTGGGAGAAGCCGGATATGGAGCGGTCCGACGACGAAGCGCGCCGCATGCGGCACGACAAGACCGACAAAGCCGATCGAGCCGACCATGCTGACGATCGTGGCCGTCATCATTGCGGTAAGCGCAAACAGCACGATGCGGACCCCACCGACGTTGACACCGAGAGATGCGGCCGCTTCGTCACCGAAGGCAAAAGCATCCAGAACCCTGGCATAGAACAGGCAGGCGACAAGCCCGAAGCCGACGATGCCAGAAACCAGCATGAACTCCGGCCAGCGCACGCCGCCGAAGCTGCCGAGCAGCCAGAACATGACGTCGCGGGCCTGCTGTGCATTTGCAGACGTCGTGACAACGTAGGAAGTGGCGGCGTTGAAGAGCTGCGAAGCGGCAACACCGGCGAGAATTGTCCTATCAGCGCCGCCGCGCGTACCGTTGGACAGCAGCGCCACGAAAAAAAACGCCGCAAATGCGCCGGCAAAAGCCCCGGCCGATAACGAAACCGCACCTGCACCAACACCGAGAATGACGATGGCGACCGCGCCTGTGGACGCGCCGGCGGAGATGCCAAGCACATAGGGCTCGGCCAGCGGGTTGCGAAGCAGCGACTGCATGATCGCACCCGACAGAGCCAGTCCCGCGCCACAGAAAGCGGCTACGAGCGCGCGGCTGAGACGATAATCCCAGATCACGGTCTCGTGGATGCGGTTGAGTTCCACCGCCGTCCATCCGAGCCTGTTGGTAACGGCGGCAAACGTCGTGGCAAGCGGGATTGGCAGGTCGCCGATCCCGACACTGATGCCGACGACCAAGCCGACCGCCACAAGAGAGGCCAGCAGGACGAGACCGAAGGAGGCAGCCTGCTGGAGGGCGCGGTTCGAGGCGGTCACTTGATCAGGCCGAGCGCTTTCAGTTGTTCGGCCACCTGTTCCGCGCCATAGATCGTGCGGATCGTCGGGTTCATGGCCTGGCCGTCCATGACGACGATTGCCTTGTTTTTGACCGCTGGCATCTGGCTGACGGCTGGGTCGCTGTTTAAGAACTTGATCTTGGCCTCCGGCTTGTCGAGTTCCCAGCGGTTGCGGTCGAGATTGGCTACGACGATGACGTCCGGGTTGGCGGCTATGATGCTTTCCCAACCGAGCGTCGGCCATTCGGCCTCTGCGGTGATGGCGTTTTTGCCGCCGAGGAGATCGGCGATGAAACCGGATGCGGCGTTTTTGCCGCCGAGATAGGCGTCTGCGGAAGGCGACTGACTGGAGAACCAAAAGACGTAGGAAAGCTGCTTGCCATCCTTGGAGGCGTTGGCGCGCAATGCCGCTTCACGCTTCTTGAAGTCGGCGATCAGCGCCTGGCCACGATCGGCGACATCGAAAATCTGCGAAAGCTCGTCAATCTCCTTGTACAGCAGATCCATGTTCCAGAGTTGGTCGCGGCTGCCATACTGGTCCTTGACCTTTTCGGTGCTGAGGCAAGTGCTGGGCGAAATGTAGCTTGGTACGCCGACCTTGTCGAAGTCCTCGCGCTTGGCGACCTTGCTTGTCGGCCCGATCAGGCTCGGCAAGGCTGCTGCCACGAAATCCGGGTTCTGAGCCAGAATCGACTCGAAGGTCGGAAACTCAACAGACAGAAGCTTGACCTTTGCATTGGCTTCGGCGAGCTGCGGCAGAACCTTGCTCGGCCAGAATGCCGTGCCGGCCATTTTGTCTTCCAGACCGAGAAGCAGCATGATCTCCGCGCTGTTCTGGCCAAGTCCGATGGCTCGCGCCGGAGCCCTGGCGACGGTGACCTTCGCGCCGCAATTGTCGAGCGTCAGCGGATACTTGGTCGGCGCGGACAATGCCGGCGTCGCGATCAGGCCGAGTACGGCGACGAGTCCGGGAACCGTAAGGGACTTGAAAACTTTCATGAAAACTTCCTGTTCTTCGAGTCCCCAACATGGGAATTCTAAGGGCGCCGGCGGTATAACCTGTTTGCCCAAGAAAAAACAAGAGTAACGTAGTCACCTTTGATAATGGTGGATACTGGCTCCAACGCGGAGAGTTGTGCAAAAGTTGCAAGATAGCTCGGTTAGCTATTTTAGACGGTCAAAGTCCAGTACATCTCGCACCTGCTTTCGTAGCCAGATAGATGCACCTTCCCTATCCTTCATTTTATGCCAATAGGCGTAGATATCCATGCGCGGAGAAGGGATCGGCGGCTCGTAGAAGTCGATTGGAAGATAGCGCGCCATGACGCGGGCAAAATGAATTGGGAGATTGCCGATCAGATCGCTTGACGCAATGGCAAGCGCAACCGCCTGAAATTGTGAAACGGTCATTGCAATTTCTCTTCGAAGGCCGATTTTTTCGAGCCCTGGATCTACAGTTCCACGCTTGGTTCCATCGGCCGAATAAAGGATATGCGGAATGCGGCAAAACAGCTCCGCATCGATCGTTCCACCTTCTTTCAGACCTGATTGCACGATCACAGGATGGTCCTTTCGTGCCACACAGACGAGGTACGATGTGAACAGTTTCTGTCGGCTGATCCATTCGGGCACATCAAGCGTTCTGTCGACGGCCAGATCGACTTTTCCGTCGCTGAGAAGGGTGCTGACCTGGCTGGCTGTACAATCGATCATTTGGAAGGTGACGCGAGGCGCCACCGGAGCGGCGTTGCGGGCAAGCTCAGGCATGAGCATCGTGGAAAAATAGTCCGAACCGCCTAGCATAAACGATGTAATAGATGTCGCCGGATCGAAGACCGATCCGGTCGTGAGCACTTCCTCGATCTTGGCCAAAGCATCGCGAAGGGGTGCCGCCAGTTCAAGGGCGCGGGATGTTGGTACCATGCGATTTCCATCGCGAACAAACAATTCGTCGCCGGTGAAATGGCGCAACCGTCCCAATGCGGAGCTGACGGCTGGTTGTGAGAGACCTATGCGCTCGCCGGCTTTGACCGTGCTCAATTCAAGCATCATTGCGTCGAAAACCCGCAGCAAATTTAGATCCAGTGCGGCGAAATTCATCTGACGAATAGCCTCAATTCAATCATCAAATTTAACACGGCACCTTGGTTGCCGTACAGCTTGTTCAAGCCGGGCTCGGCGATGCCATCGAGGAATTTGTACGATGAAAGGATGTCGCTGTGACAATTGCGCTAAAGCGTCCCTCAGACAAGCAATACGTTACATGGATGGGAACGAAATATGGGATCACGGTCGGGCAGCGCGAAAGTGCCGGACGGATGACTGTGTTCGAAAGCGTTGTGCCAGCCCATCAAGGGCCGCCGATCCATGTTCATCACAACGAAGATGAAGTGATCCATGTCATCGAGGAAACCTATGAGTTCTGGCTCGATGGTGAGATCACCAGGATTGCGCCCGGACATTCGATCTTTTTGCCTCGCGGCGTGCCACATTCGTTTCGCGTCGCAAGCGATCGGGATGGGCGTAACGTCACGATCCTGACGCCGGCCGGACTGGAGGATTTCTTTCTGGAGGCCGGCAACAGACAACTGCAAATCCCGACTGACATGCCTGCAGTCATGGAACTCGCGACCCGATTTGGTATCGAGTTCAAAGGGCCTGTCGATTGGGCTGATTAAGCTATGCCTGTTGAGTTCCGCAGCGCTCTGATCCCGATTCGCATTTGGCGCTGATCCATTCAGTCGCCGAAAACCCCTTGACGAATTTGCGATATCGACCGCGAAGCAGGATCACGACGAAATGCAAAACTGGGTGAAATCGTGACGCAAATGGACATCCTATCATCCAACGCGTCGCATGACGTTTGTTGGGCTGTGCGGTAGATCATGCCGATATTATCTGCCGGCCAGTGAACAAACCGGACGCGATCCGAAGCTTGGTTTGCCTCCTTCGGGCGGCTGAGCCATCTGGCCACCTTCATATTGCTCCGACCAATGGACGATGCGCGTCTTAGGTCGGGCGGCGTCAAGTGAATCCGGATTGTGCTGCGATGCCGCTCCGCAATAGCGGTTGCCTTCAAGGTGTCAGGACAGCCGCTCCGCTCAGGCGGCCGGCACGCAAATCGTCAAGCGCCGCATTGGCATCTGCAAGTCGATAGGTTTTGGTATGGGTGCGCACACCCGCCTGGCCGGCAACGGGGAAGAATTCCTCGGCGTCTTTCCGCGTCAGATTGGCGACTGAAACCACGCTTCGCTCGCCCCAGATCAGGGCATAGGGCATTGCGGGCAGATCACTCATGTGGATACCGCCGCAGACGACCCGGCCTCCCTTTCGCACCACCTTCAAAGCCGCCGGTACGAGTTCGCCAACCGGTGCAAAGATGATCGCCGCATCGAGCGCCACGGGCGGTCGCTCGTTCGAGCCTCCCGCCCAGACGGCGCCGAGACCGAGTGCGAAGCGTCGCGCCGCCTCGTCGCCGGAGCGCGAGAACGCAAAGACCTCGCGGCCCTGCCAGAGACAGATCTGCGCGATGATATGCGCGGCCGCACCGAACCCGTAAAGCCCGATCCTCTTGCCGTCCCCGGCCTTCTTCAGCGAACGCCAGCCGATCAGGCCGGCACAAAGGAGCGGGGCAAGGGCGACGGGATCGGCCTGGCTGTCGAGCACAAAGGCATAGTCGGCATTCGCAACGACATGGCTGGCAAAGCCTCCGTCGCGGGTATAGCCGGTAAATTGCGGCTCATCGCAAAGATTTTCCTCTCCGCTCCTGCAAAACGAGCAACAGCCGCAGGTATGACCGAGCCAGGGCACACCGACCCTTTGCCCCATGCGCGACGGCGCTACTCCTTCTCCGACAGCCTCGACGATGCCGACAATCTCATGGCCGGGAATGAGTGGCAGCTTCGGATTGGGAAGATCGCCGTCGCAGACATGAAGATCGGTCCTGCACACGGCGCAGGCTTCGACCCTCAGCATCAACTGTCCTTTTCCGGGCACGGGATCCGGCCGGTCGACTGGACGCAGGGGCATCCCGATTGCCTCGAGGATCATAGCTTTCATGACCTGCTCCTCATCTTCATGATGCCACGATCCGGAAATCGCGGCAAACCGGCATTGACGGTTGTCAAAGACGGCTCGCGCCCGCGCTTCTTCGCTTCTACGGAAATTATGTAAATTTCCCCTCACGGGAGCTGTTGATCCAGCTCAATGAGCCGAGCCGCGTGTCGTGATTGGCTTTGCAGGAGCAGGGAGGCCCAGAAATGGATCGTCGTCGCTGGCGACCGCACGCGCATCCTACCGCTTATGGGAGGAATGGGTTAACTTCCTGATCGGTATCTGGCTTATCGTTTCGCCATGGATGCTCCATGACGTTGAAAAGCCGCCCTTTGTTTGGAATGCATTGATCTGAGGCATTCTCCTCGTCGTCCTCGGCATATCGGTACGTCACGCCACGAAACCGTCCGAGCGCCACTGAGGAGCGGGCCGCGGCGAGTGGACCAGCCAATGATGACATCGCTGATGACAACGGAAGGATTCCAGCGCCTCAGCCTGGCGCTTGCGATCGGTATCCTGGTCGGCATCGAGCGCGGCTGGCAGGAGCGTAAGGCGGCAGCCGGTGAAAGGGTCGCAGGCATTCGCACCTACGGCCTCTCGAGTTTCCTCGGTGGCCTATGCGGCTTCCTTCAACCCGTAACAGGACCGATCCTGCCGACGACGATCTTTGTGTTCTTTTGCATTACAATTCTCGTTTTCAGCTCTATGCAGGTGGCGCGCGACAAGGATTACAGCGCCACCGCCGCCATTGCGGCAATAACCGTCTTCGTGCTTGGGTTCAGCGCCGTCGTTGCCGATATGACGACGACAGCTGCAGGTGCTGTTGCAATAACGGTGCTTCTGGCGGCGCGTGAACCGTTGCATGGGTTTCTTCGACGGCTGACCTGGCTCGAGCTCAGGGCCGCCTTGATCCTGCTGACAATGACGGTCGTCATCTTGCCCATCCTGCCCGACGAGCCGATCGATCCCTGGCAGGCGATCAATCCCTTCGAGCTCTGGATGATGACGATCCTTGTGGGCGCCGTTTCATTCGCTGGCTATATCCTGATCAGGATCGCCGGCGCCCGCGCCGGAATCCTGATGACCGGCGCAAGCGGCGGCATCGTTTCCTCGACGGCGTTGACGCTCTCGTTTGCCCGCCAGTCGATCCAGGTGCCTGCCCTCTCGTCCCTGCTTTCGGCCGGGGCGATGCTGGCTGGAGCGGTATCCCTTACCCGGGCGCTTCTGATCTGCGGCGTGATCGCGCCGGCGGTTCTGTGGGACCTCGCGCCATTGCTTGCACCAGCGGCTGCAGCCTTTGCTATAGGTGGCGGCCTGACCGGAGCGTTGCGGCGTCCGGAAGACAGTCCCGACTTCTCGCCGCGAAACCCGCTCGAGGTCATGGTCGCACTGCGTTTTGCTCTTGTTCTTGCTGTCGTGATAATCTTGACGCGGGCGACCCTGGTCGTCTTCGGAACCAGTTCGTTGCCCGTCCTCGCCTTCGTAACAGGACTGGGCGATCTCGACGCGATAACACTTTCGGTTGCGAAACTGACGCCGATCCAGCTCTCCGCGGATGCGGCTGCCCGTGCCATAGCGGTCGCGGCTTTCGCCAATCTTCTCGCAAAAGCTGTTCTTGCGGCAATCATGGGAAGCCTCGCCTACGCTGTTCGTCTGGCGATCGCAACTGTTGCTGCGGCTCTTGCCGGACTTGCGGGTTTCCTTATGACATAAGTGCTCGCCGAGGGCTGCTCCGAGAATTGAGATGCGGTCTGGTCATCGATGCCGCGAAGATGATGCGAGATGCCGAGCCGATGAGCCGCAAGCGTACCACCGGCTTGCGCCTCCGCCAGAACAGGCGGGCTGACTTGCCCGCCCCGTCATTCTCCATGCCGCGCAAAGCCTGACCTTGATTGCGGTCAAAGTCCGGAACGACGCTACCCGCCGCCCCTATCGTCGAGCTCCTCGAGTGCGGCGAGCAGGCGTCGCTGGATCTCTGCCTCCTGCCTGTTGATGGCGACGACAAGGCTGCGCATCGCGCCGCGCATACCGTGGAGCTGGTCGACGAGCTCCATGACGACGTCGACGCCGGCCTCGTTAACGCCCATTTGGCGTGTGAGGTCGAGGATCAGGCGGGCGCGGGCAAGATCGGCATCCCGAAACCGGCGCCGGCCTTCGGAAATATCAGGAGCCAGCCAGCCCTGCTCGACCCACAGGTCGAGTTCGGTCACGTCGATTTTGAGGTAGAGACGGAATTCGCGATCGTCCATGGTCAGGTCTCCATGTTCTTTCTCGGATCCTGTGTGTCGGCTGCCGCCCAGTCCTTGGCGAAGGCGGTCAGCTGTTCGTCGGGCTGTTCGGGCAGCATGATCTTCAGCGTCACATAGACGTCACCGGCGTCGCCGCCGCGTTTGGCAACGCCCTTGCCCTTGAGGCGCAGCACCTTGCCGCTGCTGGAATTTGCCGGCAGCGTCAGGTTGACCGGCCCCGAGGGCGTCGGCACGCGCACCTTTCCGCCGAGAACTGCTTCTCTCAACGTGATGGGCAGATCGAGGCGGATATCGTCACCGTCGCGGGTGAAGAAGCGGTGCGGGCGCACATGGATATCGATCAGCGCATCGCCGGCCAGCCCGCCGCCGAAGCCGGGTTCCCCCTTGCCGCGCAGGCGTAGCGTCTGGCCGTCGCGCGTGCCGGGCGGGATCTTGACGTCGAGCGCCGGCCCGTCCGACAGCTTCACCTGGGTTTGCGTGCCGTTCACGGCATCGAGGAAATCTACCTCCATCGAGAAACGCCGGTCCTGGCCCCGGGCGCGGAACTGGCCGCCCGCACTGCCGCCGCCGGCGCGGCGGGAGAAGAAGCTTGCGAACAGATCGTCGGCGTCTGCGAAATCGGCAAAGCCGGCGCTATTGTGATAGGTACCGCCTGGGTCGCTCGAGGAGGAATAGTCGCGATAATAGCTGCGGGGCGCCTGTTCGGCTCCCGTAATGTCGATCTCGCCACGATCGAAGCGGCTGCGCTTCTCCTCGTCGCTCAGGATTTCATAGGCGGCAGAAATCTCCTTGAACTTTGTCTCGGCCTTCTTGTCGCCGGGGTTCAGGTCGGGGTGGAGCTTCTTGGCAAGCTTGCGGAAGGCCCCCTGAATTTCCTTCTGGGTGGCATCCCGTTTCACGCCCAGAAGCTCGTATGGATCTTGGCTCATACATGTCTCCGTGCAAGGGCAGCGAATACTGCGGACTGGAATCCGCCTTGATATAGGTTGCGGGTCCGATATCTGGGAGAGGACGAGCGGAAGCGTCCGATCGTTCGTGCCAGAATGAAGCGGGGCTAACGACCCGGATACTGGTTATCTTGATCAACGTCAGGCCTATGCTCCGGGCGTTGCTTGCGATCGACGAGAACCGAGCATTTGGCGTGACGCACCACGCGGTCGACCACCGAGCCGAAAATGTAGTCGGTAATATCTGCCACATGCATCGACAGGATGATGAGGTCTGCTTCCTTTTCCTGCGCGGCGGCCAAAAGCACTCTGGCAGCGCTACCGGTGTGGACCTCTACCAGGGCAGGGATCTTCATCTGCCGGCAGAGCAAGGTAAGCTTCTCTTCGGCATCCTTTATGGCGGCGGTCTCGAAGTCCTCCGGCAGGCTCGCCGTCATGTAGCGCGGCACGGTTTCGACGGCGTGGATGACGAAGATCCAGCCATCCTTGTCGAGGAGGCCGGCTGCCTTGTTCAGAATGCGCTCGGCCGTCTCGCGGGGGCCATTGCCTATTGCGCAGACTATCGTTCGGTACATGTCGGATCACTACCCTTTTCCGCCAGATCGTTATGCGATTTTAGCCTCCCGCATGTATCAGACATTGACCGACATCAAGAAACGGTCCCGCATCGTATCTGATGCAGGACAGGGCGGCTGTGGAAGGGAGGCGCCTAATTTCAAGCCATCGAGGGCAATCAGCCGAACCGCTGCCCTGAAAAATCACATAGCTCTCAGGTCCAAAGGGCGCTGATGGCAAGGGTCAGGGAGAAGGCAACCAGTACTGCGCAACCGCAATGCCGCGCAAGCACTGGCATTTCTGCATGGCGTCCAACGAGCAGACTGCCAAGGCCGAGCCAGATCGCCGACGTCGCCGTTACGCAGCCGACGAATGTCGCCATCGCTGCGGGTATCCCCGCCTGGACAGCGGGCGCGAGGGTGAGGCCGATGATGATGGCCTTTGGATTGAGCAGCGTCGTGATGAAGAGCTGACCGACGCCGAGCCTGTTCTGGCGGTCCGCCGGCGCCGGAACCCATAGCTTGAGCGCAAGATAGAGGACCCAGATCGCCGAAATCAGCTTGACGATGCTGGCGATGCCTGGATGGCCATTAAGGAGCGGAGCGGCGCCGTTCGACACCGGAACGATAATTGCGAGATAGGCGAGCACCACCGCGGTGATGAGCGACAGGGACCGCCAGATGGTCAGTGCTGTCGATGCCAAGGCCAGAACCGCATTGGTAGGCCCTGGAAGGATCAGCAGGGAGAAGACGGCGATAGCGAATGTCGGCAGGTTCATCAAATCCGGTCCTAATTGTCTGCTACCCTTCTCACGAATCCTGATGAATGGTTTTGATCTGTATCAGTTTAAACATCGCTCCGGCCAGATTGAGATTTATCAAGGACGAACAGGCAGAGGGCCGATAGCAATGGCCTGCGATATTCGTCCATCACGCGAAAACATCGGCACCCCTCTCGTGCTGCCTTTCGAGGATCAGCGAAGCTCTCGCATCACCGTAGGAATGTAAGATCCATGTTCGAAACGCGGCCGGTTCCATCATGCTTCTGAGAGATCTCGATCCAGTCACCGCCAGGCGTGTTCTGCACATCTATGACGGTATTGCGCAGGCGTCGTGGTTCAATCGCAACCGTGCCACGGAATGGGAGTTGCTCAAGCTCGTGCTTCGCCATGTCGTGCAGGATCAGGACGAGGAATACATTCAGAAATTATGCACCCGCGAAGCGTTCGAGCGTTTCTGCCGAAGCGCGTAGCCCAGGCGAGGGATCAGTCGGGCGGGGAAAGGGTGTGACAGTACTGTTGGTACCCTGCCACGTCCACAGCGGTTCTGATTGTGAATGGCCACGGCGCCAACGTCTTACCTCTGTTGCTGTGACCACAAGGGTTGCCGCATGCTTCGGATCGCACTTGCCATAGGCAAGCGCGATCTCGCAAAAGCTATGCAGAAACTGGAAAAGCCGTGCCTCACTCGCGCGCGGGGGTGAGGCGATGCTCAGCAGCGATCGCCTGGTGATGATCAGTGGTCGGATTTTGTCAGCGAGCAGAAGATCGATGTGACCACATTTTTCCGCATCGTCGAACAAGACCGAGATGATCGAATACTCCATCTTGCGCGCGGCATGACCCAACACGCGTCGATCCGAATCAGGGCCGATCTGCATCACCGTCCCTATCCTTTTCGCCGGCCTGCTCGCCATCGATGCCCTTCTTGAAGGCCCGAATCCCATGTGCGACGTCGCCCATGAGTTCGGGAATCTTGCCGCGTCCAAACAGGATGAGGACGATGGCGAGCACGATCAGCCAGTGCCAGGTGCTAAAGCTTCCCATTCCAATCACTCCTTGCAATGTGATGAGCTTAGACCTTCCGCCTCGGCCGTGATTGATCTGGCGCAAATGCAATGATGATCGTGAAACTGGCGGCTGACCGCCGACTGCGGCCGCCGAGGACACGGACTCACGGATACGGATGCCCGCCCACCTCGTTGTCGCGCCTACGCCGACCGTTCAGTCGCTCGCGGGCATTTGGTTCCGACATGAGGATCGGTCGTGTCTGCAGGAGGAACATTTCGAGCGTTGCGCGCGCTTCGCTTCCGGTCGAGCCGCCACAGCTTATGAGCTCGAGCATGTCGACATGTCGGTCCCGGTGGTTGTCTGCCTTCATGACAGACGTTCTCCAGCCGGGTTGGCGACAAAAGTTCGCTGTGCGTCAAGAATGTCGCGTCGATTGGCGGCGAAGGCTCTCAAAAGCTGAGAGCCCATTCTTGCCTGTTTTGCCACATCGTCGAAAATCAGAGCCGCTTCATCGACCTCGCCGATCTCAGAGGCCGGTCCGAACTGGTCGAGTTCCCTCAGAAGTTCCAGGAGCGTGCCGACCTTCGTTCGCTGGCGCAACGCTGACATGAACAGCTCCTGCACGACGGCAGCTCTCTGTCTTGGCACCAGATGCGCGAGCAATTCGCCGATGATGAGGGTGCAGCTGCAGTCGGAGTCAGACTCCTTCGCAAAGGCCTTTATCTGCCGCAGAGCGGAGAGGATACCTCGGTCGCCGGGCTCGTCGTTTTCCGTGAGGCTCATTGTCGTCATGCCAGATCCTTTGCGTTTCTCAGGCGCGCGACCCATTCCGCGCCGGTTTTGCCGTGGTAAAATCCGTTCGAGAGCGGAATGTCAGGATAGGCTTCACGCAGCCTCGCCAGCGCCTGTGGGGGTTCGATGTCGCCATTCAAAACCCTGCGAAAAATTCGGGATACTTCGACCATGTCGCAAGTCTGCGGCGACAGCCGAAGCGAACTGACACCCAGTGTCGTCCATGCTCCGGAGTGCTCAAGCAGGGCCTGGCACGTATGCGAAAGCGTCTGCACCCCATTCAGAGCGAGAAAGGGCTGGCCTGAAATGGTGTTGACCGTGATGCCATCGGGATCTTCCTGGCAGACGAATTGGCAATTGTCCTTGGTTCGCCCTTTCGAGCGGGCATGAGCGCAGCGCGCGGAAATGGCGAGCGGCATCCGGCCGAAAGCGAAGACTTCCAGATCGAGATCCGGACAGGTCCTGGCAATGGTGGTCACCGACGAGGCCGGAAGCTCCGGCGGCAGGCAGATCGCCGTTGCGCCATTTGAGGCCAGGACGCGCGCGGCGGCCGCGTTGTAGACATTGACGAACGGCCCGACGGCGTGCGGCCGACCCCTCAGGAGATGGAGGGCGGAAAGATCATTGGCCTCGACGAGCCTGATATCCTCCTGAGCGATCGCCCTTTGATAGTTCGCCTCGCGCTCCAGCGTGACGAGTGCCAGTGTTGAGAGCCTGACCTCTTTTCCCGCGGCCTCCAGCCGTTCGATGACGAATGCCAGTTCGGATTCCATAAAATGCAGGCGTTTCGAGCAGATCGTCTCGCCGATGACGACGACATCGACCGGGGCCTCGTCGGCGATTTCGTAATAGAAGTCACGCCATCGCTCGCTCGACCAGAGATATTGAAGCGGGCCAAGTGTCAGCTTCATCTCTTATCTCCACCGCTTGTCATAGGCACCATGTGTCGTCTCCAATCCCTCGCTGAGGGCTTTGAGGCGGGTCATCAGCGCAGGGCGGTCGGCGGGAGCGGCTTCCACCGCGGCACGGAGCGTCGAAACGACCTGTGAAATATAGGCCTTGCCGCGTTGACGTCCCTCCACTTTCAGGGCCGTGACGCCGGCTGCCTCGAGCTCGTCCAACTGATCCATGACATCAAGCGAGACCGGATCCTCGAAGGCGTAGGTCTTGCTCCTGCCGATCTCGAAGCGCCCCTTGCACAGGGTCGGATAGCCGGCCGGCTCCGTCTCGGAAAACCTGTTGATCGTAAACCCGCCCAGTTCCGACACCATGTCGGTACCTTCCTGCCGATAGCGGACATGGCTGGCCGGCGAGCAGACGCCGTTCATATTGGGTGATTTTCCGGTGGCGTATGAGGATAGGGAGCACCGCCCTTCCGCCATGACGCAGAGGCCGCCGAAGACGAAGACCTCAAGTTCGCAGGGCACATGACGGGCGATGCGGGCAATATCGGCCACTGTCAGCGTTCGGGGAAGGACGACGCGCGCTGCGCTAAAACTTTCGACCAGATAGGAGAGAGCGTCCAGATTGGAGGCGGAAGCCTGCACGGAGATGTGCAGGCGCTGGTGCGGATCACGTTCAGCAACATGTGCCATCAGCCCGAAATCGGCAACGATCAGTGCGTCGGCTCCGGCATCCGTTGCCTCCTGCGCTCTGCGATACCAGAGATCCTCCCGCCCCGCCGTCATGAACGTGTTCAGTGCCACGAACGTCTTGACGCCTCGGGCACCGGCATAGGAAACGGCCTCTCGGAGCTCCTGCAGATCAAAATTCAAACCGGGGAAGTTCCGGGCATTCGTCTCGTCGCGAAAGCCGCAATAAACGGCGTCCGCACCTGCATCGACGGCCTCTCTGAAGGACGAGGGTGTTCCGGCTGGACATATCAGTTCCATCTGGCACCCTCGGCTTCAAGCGCGCGGCGCCGGATGGACGAGAGCGCCCCCACTACGGGACGGCGGATCGGTCCCGATATGTCTCCAGCCAGTTTCACCAGATCGATTCCGCTGTCATCAAGCGCATTCCGAAGCGCGAGGACGGCTTCCATGTTGCCTGTTACCGCAAGCTTGCGCGCAAAGAAGGCGGCATCCCCATCAAGCCTGCCTTCGGCAAGCGCAAGCATCAGGAACAGAGGGCCGCTGATCTTTGCGTCGGCTGCCGGCGAGCGCCCGCGCCGGAAGGTCTTGATGCTGTCTCCGGCAGGCCGGATCACGAACTCGAAGGCAAGGTCGGTAGGGGCAAAGCCGAAACACGAATATCGATAGTCTCCGAGCCGGTCGAAGAGCCGGGGGTGGGATTTGAGCACCTGCTGGAACAGCAGGGATGCGGCGCGAGCCGCGATCGGCAACGGCACGATGCCGGCCGCAATCATCAGGCGGGATGGAACAAGCATAAAGGCCTCTTCTCGTGAGGATAGCACCCTAGGGCCTGGCGCATTCGCCCTGTTTGTTTTGAGACAAAGACAGGAGCGGTTTCCTCGCCGATTGCATCTCCATGCTAAACAATGCACCCAAGATCAAACGTCATGCCGACCTGCAATCTTTCATCCACGAGCTCGAGCAGCGCCGGCTGCTTCTGTCGGTCGACGAACCCGTATCGCTCGTCCACGAGCTGACGGCCCTGCATCGGCACGTCCTTGAAGAAAATGGGCCAGCCCTTCTCATAAAGGCACCGATAGATGCGGAAGGGCGACGCTGCCCAATCCCTGTTCTCGTCAATCTGTTCGGTACCCGGGAGCGAATAGAGCTTGGCTTCGGGGTCGGGCAGGGCGGCCTCGGGCGACTTGCGCAGGACCTCGCCGATCTTCGAAACCCATCTCCGCCAAAGTCGCTCGCAGACGCCCTGAGTAAGCTGTCGCTGCTGAAGGCCGCAAACCACATGCGGCCAAGGCATCGACGCACTGCCCCGTCGCAGGCGGTGGTCTACCGGGGAGCCGACATCGATACCGGTATGCTTCCAGTCCAATGGTGCTGGCCGGGCGAGCCGGCCCCCCTGGTGACCTGGCCGCTTGTCATGACCTGCGATCCCGATGATCCCGGCGATGTCAACGTCGGCATCTACCGGATGCAGGTCCGCGACCGCTCTTCGCTGATCGTGCGCTGGCTTGCTAATCGCGGTGGCGCAAAGCACTTCCGGCAATGGCAGCGACGCGGTCAGGACATGCCCGTGGCGATCGCGATCGGCGCAGACCCTGCGACGCTCCTTGCCGCTGTCATGCCGCTGCCTGAGGGAATGAGCGAACTGAACTTCGCGGGTCTTCTGCGCGGAGCGCGCACGCAGCTCGTCAGCGCCCTGACCGTGCCGCTCGACGTGCCGGCCTGCGCCGAGATCATTCTGGAGGGACGCGTGTCGATCGAAGAGACCGCGCTCGAGGGGCCGTACGGCGACCACACCGGCTATTACAACAGCGTCGAACCCTTTCCGATCGTCCGGTTGAGCGCCATCACCACCCGTCGCACGCCCGTTTACCTGTCGACCTATACTGGCCGTCCGCCGGACGAGCCCTCCAGGCTCGGGGAGGCGATGACGGAGCTGTTCGTCCCGATCCTGCGGCGACAGTTTCCCGAAATCCGCGACCTCTGGCTGCCGCCGGAGGCCTGCTCCTACCGCATGGCGGTCGTCTCCATCGACAAGCGATATCCGGGACAGGCGCGCAGGGTGATGATGGGGCTCTGGTCGATGCTTCCGCAGTTCAACTATACCAAGCTGATCATCGTGGTCGATGCCGACATCGGCGTAAGGAGCTGGGAGGATGTGATGTGGGCCGTGTCCACGCGGTTCGACGCCTCGCGCGACCTGACGGTCCTCGAAAACACGCCGATCGACTATCTCGATTTTGCGTCACCCCGCGCGGGTCTTGGAACGAAGATGGGGCTCGACGCCACCAGAAAGATCGGGCCGGAGAGCGACCGTGAGTGGGGTCGCGAGCTGCGTATGCCGTCAGATATTGCGGCGCGCGCGGCAACAACTTGGGAAAGGATCAAACGTGACATCGTTTCATGAGCAGCGCGACGTCGTGCTGGCGGTTACCGGAGCTTCCGGCGCGGCTATCGGCCTTGCCGTCCTCGATCTCTTGTGCGGGCTCGGCATGCGGGTGCATCTCGTCGTCTCGCAAAGCGGCAAGCGAACCCTGTTGCACGAGGTTGGGGCCGACGCCCATGACCGGATGCTGCCAAAGGCTTACAGAAGCTACGACAATGGCGATATCGGAGCGACGATTGCCAGCGGCTCGTTTCCTGTTGCGGGCATGATCGTCGCGCCTTGCTCGATGAAGTCGCTGGCCGCAATTTCAACCGGCCTTTCGACAAGCCTCGTGGCACGTGCTGCCGACGTGCAACTCAAGGAGAGGCGGCGGCTTGTGCTGATGACGCGCGAGGCGCCGTTGCATCTGGGACATCTGCGCAACATGACATCGGTCACGGAAATGGGTGCAATCGTGATGCCGCCGGTCCCTGCCTTCTACAACAGACCGCAATCGGTGCAGGAGATCGTGGATCACCTTGCGCGCCGCGCCGTCGATCTGCTGGGCCTGCCGGTCGCGCCGCTGGCAAGCGCATGGCCAGGCGAAGCGGACTTCGATCAGCCGAAGACGGAAATCGGATCGGCGCCGAAGAGCACGGCGTGACCGCCTGCAAGGAGCAGCCAGGCGACCAGCGCGATCGTAATGACCGCTGCTGCTGCCAGCGCTTTGTCTGATCTCGGCCGGACTCCGGAAACAAACGCCGCCAAAGGCCAGACGGACGTCTGCGCGGCGTCGATCGCCCAGCGATCGCCAAGACGTTTCCTTGCCCGGCGCTCGGCCATCGGAATGCCGGCGAGCGCAAAAAGCCCAAGCCCACCGAACAACAGAAGCGAACGCAGGTCTCCGTTGATGATGACATGGCCGAGCGCCCAGAGCGCGAATCCCCATTGCACGGGGTGCCTGGTGATCCGCGAGACCGCGCCAGCTGGTCCCGCCGAGCGGATCGATATGGACAGGGGATTGGTGCTCATCAGACCGGCGAGCACGAGGAAACATCCGGCCGGCGCGAGCATGAAGGTCACCGCCGCATGCCAGGGACGAAGCTCCCATAGTGGGACATAGTCGAGTGCAAGTGCCGCAGAAAAGAGCCAGACCAGAGCCGCCAGCGAGACAACCGAATAGGTTAGGATGTAGGTCGGCTTGCCGATCGACCGGATGATACGCATGCGGATGTTCGGGATCGCCGGGATCGAATGCAGCATGAGAAAGACAGCAAATGCGCTGACGAACTGGATCATCTGGTTACCTCGCCGTGTCGAAGGTGATGTATCGATCACGGGCCACCGCGACTTTGATCAAAGTCAAGCAAGGAGCGACCCGTTGACGGGGTTTCGGTCGTATGACGGCCCGTAGGCTTGCCCCGTGCCAAACCGTACATCTTTGCGTCAGCACAAAGAGCAGGGCGATCGTGCTGTTAAACGTGACGGCAATACTCATCTTTAGGGACCGCCGTCATGCTCCGTGCTACCTGCCTATTCGCCGCTCCTTTCCTTCTCGTCGCACTGCCGCTTGTCCTGCAGGCCGCCGAATATCCGATCGGCTCGCCCCAGATCGCGGCAGGCATGGAAGTGGCAGCGGTCTACCTCCAGCCGATCGAGATGGATCCGCCCGGCATGATGCGCGCTGCGGCGGAGTCCGACATTCACCTGGAGGCGGACATCCACGCGACCGCCGAAAATGCGAATGGTTTTGCCGAAGGCGACTGGCTTCCCAACCTGCATGTGGAATACACGGTCAGGAACCTCGACAACGGCGAGGAGCAAACCGGATCGCTGGAGGCCATGGTCGCGAGCGACGGGCCGCATTACGGCGACAATGTCAAGCTATCGGGACCGGGCCGCTATCAGCTGGAGCTTAACGTTCATCCGGGGGGCATGGCGAAATGTCCTTCGGGCGCCATGTCGACAAGGAGACAGGCGTCGCACCCTGGCCCGACGCCTTTACCCTGAAATTCGACTTCGTATTCGCTGGCGTTGGCAAGAAGGGCGGTTATTGATGCATACCGTCGGCTGGTTAGTAGGGCTGCTTGCCGCAGCCGTGCTGATGACACCCTGTTCGACCGCCTTCGCCGAAGACGAGGATCCGGTTTTCGAGGTTCATTTCAGCAACGGCATCGTCTCGCCCTCGGTCATCGAGGTGCCTGCGAACACCCGTTTCAAGCTTGAGCTCCACAATGACGGTTCGACCCCGATCGAGTTCGAAAGCATTCCACTGCGCAAGGAGAAGGTTCTGGCGCCTGGCGCATCGAGTTTCCTCGTATTCCGCTCGTTGAGCGAAGGGAATTATGCCTTCTTCGATGATTTCCATCTCGACATGCCTCCGGCCCGGCTGGTCGCCCGATGAGCACGGATCTTACTCTGCAAACATTCGAGATTGCTTCGGTGGTCTGGCGGGAAAGCTTCGAAGCCCTGCTGGTCGTCGGAATACTGCTGACCTGGTCCACCAGGGCGGCACCGGCGGCACGGGGACGGGCAACGAGCTGGATTCTTGCCGGCGCAGGCGCCGGCCTTGCACTCGCCCTGATGCTGGCACTGGTCCTGGGCATGACGGCCGACGTGCTTGAAGGAGATGGCGAGGAAATTCTGCAGATGACCATGGCGGCACTCGCCGCCGTCCTCATGCTCAGGATGGTGTTCTGGATGCGCGCGATGGAGCGCGGCGCGAGCGGAGATCTCGCGGGTCGAGCCGTCCGGCACGTAACGACTGGCAACTGGCTCGGGCTTTCCACGCTGGCAGCGCTTGCTGTGGCGCGCGAGGGGGCTGAGACGGTCGTCTTCCTGTTCGGACTGATGGCCTCCTCGCAGGGCTGGCAGATCGGCTTTGTCGTCGCCTCTGGGCTGTCCGGCCTCGTGCTTGCTGCAATCAGCTTCTGGGCGTTCAAGACCGGGTCGAAATTGGTCTCCAAGAGGGTGCTTTCGCGCGTGAGCGAGATGCTGCTCCTCATCCTTGGAAGCGGGCTGACGATGCTCGTCGTCGACAAGGCGATTTCGCTTGGAATCCTGTCGCCGATGACGCAACCGTTGTGGGATTCAAGCTGGCTGCTCGACGATGGCAGCGGCTTCGGTCCCTTCCTCGCCGGTCTGGTGGGTTACCGGGCTCGACCCGAGCTTCTTCCTCTTCTCAGCCTCGGCTTCTACTGGCTGATCGCGTCCCTGGCCTATGCTCCTCCTTTGACCAGCAAGGCGCCTGCATGACGTCTGCTCTTCCAGGCGCGCCGGCGCTGGTCGCCAGGTTCGGTGACGTCCTTCTGCGCCATCAGGCGACGATCCGCTACCTTCAATGGGCAATGGTGGCAATCTACGCGATCCTTCTTGCGGTTCCGCTGTTGCTGCCGTTTCCCACGCACACCGACTATTTGTGGAACAATGCCGTGCGCTTTGCACAGTTCGTTTTCTGGGGTGTCTGGTGGCCGTTCATCATCCTCGCCACGGCACTGGTGGGCCGCTTCTGGTGCGGGATCCTGTGCCCGGAGGGCGCGCTTTCGGAGTTTGCCAGCCGGCGTGGCGCCGGGCGAGCAATACCGGCATGGATGAAATGGTCCGGCTGGCCGGTCGTCTCCTTCGTCTCGACCACCGTCTATGGACAACTGACGAGCATTTACCAGTATCCGAAGCCCGCAGCATTGCTGCTCGGCGGCTCGACCTTCGCAGCCATTGTCATCGGCGCGCGCTATGGAAAGGCAAAAAGGGTCTGGTGCCGGTTTCTGTGCCCCGTCAACGGCGTCTTCGGCACCGTTTCGAAAATCGCGCCGCTGCATTTCCGTGTTGACCCCGACAGCTGGCGCGTCGGGCAGCAGGGACGATCGAACGCTGTTAACTGCGCGCCGCTCATCCCAATCAAGACCATGCAGGGCGCTGCCGCTTGCCACATGTGCGGCCGGTGTTCCGGTTATCGCGGAGCGATCCGACTTTCCTGGCGCAATCCGGCCAGCGACATCCTCCACGGTTCGGGCCGGCTTGCGACCATGTGGGAGACGGTTCTGATCGTCCCGGTTCTGCTCGGGCTGGTTCCAGCCGCGCTGCATTGGTCCGATAGCGGTGTCTTCCAGATGATCCGCCTGTGGCTGGTGGAACGATGTCTCGATCTGCATCTGGTCTGGCCACTTTCGCAGCATTTGCCTTGGTGGATGCTGACCGACTATCCCTTAGCGAATGACGTCATGACACCGGTGGATGCCTTCACGCTCCTGACCCTTCTGTCGATTTCGGTCGCCGCGGCCACGCTCATGTTCGGCGTTCCCCTTGCTGCATCCGCAAAAATCCTTCGAATGAGGGGGCGTTTCTCCCACCATATTGCCCAGGCGCTCATTCCGCTTGCTGCGGCCTGTCTCTTCAGCGGGCTGCTTTCGCTGACTGTCTCGCAGCTGCGCTCCGACGGCGTCGTCATACCGTATTCGGATCCATTTCGCGGCGGTATTGTTCTTGCTGCAGCCGCCTGGTCCGTGGCGTTGGTGTTCCAGATCAGTGCCTTCTACGACACGCGTCTTGCCACCAGAGTGTGCGCGACACTCGTCATGGCCGTTCCGATTACGTCTTTCTCGGTCGCCTGGATTGCAGCCTTCCTGAGTTGAAGTGCTGCACCGGTCACGATGCCAGACCTGGAGTGTGCAAAGTGCAGGAGGCGAAATCGGCGGGCCTGACGGTGTCGGATGCCTTGTCCGGCGGGATCTTGGGGAGGTCGACGTGACGAGCCGGACGGCGGCGTCGGCGCCTTTTGATCTCGACGATGAAGGGCTTTTGCGATGTGCGCATCGGCATTCCTTTCCTTGTGTCCGAAACGCGGCCACTTGCCGCAAACCACAGGAAGATTCTTATGGCCTGGGGCTTTCGTTCTCTTTGATGGAGGTCAAAGACGTCGGAATGCTACCCGCTATGCTCTGGTCCATCATGGACAACAGAGGAAGGAGCGCGCATGTTGCCGAAGTTCATCACTGCATTCCTGAAATCCTCCGGAGAAACGGGTGTCGTGCTGATGGAGCACGAGGGCGCACAGCGTGTGGTCATCATCGATCGCGATGCCTTGCAGGAGATCAGCAACCCACCGCGCGCCGACGAAACCAGGCTGCAGGAACATGTCGATACGATATGTGAAATCGCCGTCTCAAAGATGCGCCTGCAGCCGCAGTCGTCATTTTCCCGGATACGGGTGTCGAAGGACGACATCGAGGCGTGGAAGGCGTCGCACGACACACTTCACTAGGACAAGTCGAGCCGAGCCGTGATCGGGCTCGGCTTCAACCCTTTCCGGGCAGGTGCATAGCGCGGCCGCTAATCGCTCTCGCCTTCCGCGAGCCTCAGAAGACGCTGCGGATCGGTGACCGTCAGCTTCTGCCGGCCGCCTTCGACAATGCCTTTGCCTTCCCAGGCACTCAGGATGCGCGACACTGTATGCAACGTCGTGCCCGTCATTTCAGCAATATCCTGCCGAGATATCGGGAAATCGATTTTGATCCCGGTTCCCACCGCTTTGCCGGCCTGTTTGGACAGGCGCAGCACGGCGTGGGCAACCCGCTTTTCCACTTCTTCCGTCGACATCTCGCGGATGCGCGTGTGCGCTTCCTCAAGCCGCTGGCCGATCGTCTGCATCGCAGTCATTGCCAGTCGAGGGTTTTGTTCGACGAACCGCGACCACATGTCGGTTGGCCATCCGAGAATGAGGCTTTCCGCTGCGGCCGTGGCCGTTCCCGGATAGTCCTGCCGGCGCAACGCCATGGCGAAGCCGAACAGGTCGCCCGGATGGACCATCCTGACGATGATCTGCTGGCCGTCATGCGTGACCTGGGTGACTTTGAGCCTGCCGTGCAGCAGCAGGAAGAACGATTTCGCGGCAGCTCCCTGCTCGAAAACCGCATCGCCCTGGGCGATGCGGCGCGGTGTGGCGTGCTCGAGCATGACGTCGAGATCGGCATCCGTCATGCGCTCGAAAAGCGGCAGTGACTTCAAAACTGTACGGTCAACCTTCATCGTCGTCCCGCTGAACCCCTCTGAAATTGGCGCTGCCGATCATATCGGCCACGGCGCGGCGCGTGAAGTCTTCGATGCTCTCGACGAAGTTCGGCCGCCGGACGAGCCGGAAACCGAGATTGTCGGGCGGGCTGCCGACCGAGCATCCGCCACCCTTGGGGTTTCTCACAAAGGTGCTCATCGGAGCGCGATGCCTGCCGGCGGCAATCATGATGCCGCAGTCTGCCGGGTCGGGCTCGTCGATGACAGCCTCCTTCTCGAGGTCGATGCGCTTATTGCAGGTCGAGGTCCATTCCCAGATGTTTCCGCCGAAATCGACAAGGCCGGTCTGGCTCACGCCGAACGATCCCTTCGGCTGTGGCGCGGGATCGCTCGAGGCTGTGCGTCGCGCCTCGCGTTCATAGTCTGCAAGCCAGCGCAGCGCAGGGTTTTTGCTGTCGGCGTCGATGCCGAGCGCATCGTCGGGAAAACGGTCGGCTGCAGCGTAGGCGAGTTCGAAGTCGGTCGGAAGTTGCCAATGTTCGCCCGTCTTCTGCGATAGCCAGTTCGCGTAGCGCAGCGCGTCTTCGTAGCTGACGCCGGTGACCGGCATGTCTTCGCCTGAGATCGGGCTTCGCCCTTCCGGTTCAGGGCAGACGCCGTCGGCCACGCAACTGTCGTACTCGGAAAGGCTGGTCTGATATCTCATGATCGTCAGGGGCATCCGGACGTGCGCCGTCCGCTTCGGTGCATCGACTGCCAGGCCGTTGCGGAAATATTCGGTCGCGTCACGGTACTGGAATTCATGGGGTGCAATGGCAACAACCTCGGGAGCGGCAAATGCGCCGTTGCGCCGTCCGATGTTCACGAATCCGGCCTCAATCGCAAGCGCTGCGGAAAGGACCGCAAGAAGCGCAAGCGGAAGTGCGATCGAAATGCCGGAAACTCCTGCAGTCTCGGCGTGCGGTGTCATGTCCTTTTCGCAATATGCGCCCCCTTTTTAAAGAAAACATACTGTGCAGGCCGCCCTCACGGCCTGCACAGTCCCCATCAAGGTCAGCTGGCCGACGGCGACTTCACCGAAGTCATCAGATCGTCGTTCCAGTCCCCGGTGACCTTGAAGTGGGCAGCCGCACCGAGTTCGAAAGCCTCGATGAGGTTGTGGTTCACGTAGGCGTAGATGCCCGGTTGGGCGAAGGTGTAGAGTGCCGCGCCCGCCGTGCCGCCCGGGATGAACCAGGTCTCCTGATCTATGTCGGGCACGTTTGCAAATTTGCCGGTCGCCCAGACATATTCGCCATGGCCGCCGATGAGGTGCGGTCGCGTATCGCGGTTGGCCTGCGAGTGCACGATGAGCACAGTTTCGCCAACCTTGGCCGTCATCGCATTCTCGCCCGTTAGCGCACCGACGGCGCCGTTGAAGACGATGTGGGTCGGGGTCAGCGTCTTCATGACGGCAAGCGTGTCCTCATAGGCCTCGCCGGGGCTGTCATATTTTTTGAATTTGCCGTTCTCGTCGCGCGGGATGTAGAAGTCCTGCTCGCCGACATAGTAGATCCTGTCGTAAGTGAGGGGCTTTCCGTGGCCATCGGTCAGACCTCCGCGCGGAAGAACCATGATTGCGCCGTTCATGCCCGACGTGACATGCCAGGGTACCATGCCGGGAGGCGCGCAGTGATAGACGAAGACGCCTGCCTTCGTCGCCTTGAAGCGCAGGACGGTGCTTTCGCCGGGGCCGACGACCGTCAATGCGCCGCCGCCAAGCCCGCCGGTTGCGGCGTGGAAGTCGATATTGTGCTGCATCGTGTTCGTTTCAGGATTGATCAGCGTCAGTTCCACATAATCGTCCTGGTGGACGACCATCAGCGGGCCGGGCACCGAACCGTCGAACGTCATCGCGTTCACTTCGGTGCCGTCCTTGTCGAGCACCATCCTCTTTTCCTGAATGGTCAGCGTGAATTCCTTGATCTTCGCGCCACCCTCGGCTTTCTGGCTGTGGGGGTGTACGAAAGGCGGCTTGACCAACTCGACCTTCTCGCGCTGAAGCTTGGTGAAGTCGACGGTCGGCGCCTTCTTGGGCGCGTTCACTGCCACCACCTCCTCGGCATGGGCGTTATTGGCGATGATGATGGGCGTCAGCGCTCCTGCGACAGCAGCGCCCGTAAGCATCGTGCGACGGGTCATTTGCAGAGTATTCGTCATTTCTAATCTCCTGTAGTCGAAGCGCGAGCGCGTGCCGCTCGGTCGAGAAGGAAGGTAGTAGAAACCCCGCTGGACTCTTTGATTTGGAGCAAACTGACTGTTTGTGTCAGCGCAAAGTTCTGCCGCCGCTATTTGCGTAATCTCAACGACTACCCCGACAATCCTTTGCATTGCTGTGTCGTCAATTTGGAGACACGGAAATGAAAAACACTTCGGATGCCGCACGAGATCTTCCGCGCGGCATGTCGCGAACCGGACCGGTGCTCTTCTCCTACGGCTTCCGGCCCTTCTTTCTGGCATCGGCGCTCTGGGCCATCGCAAGCATAGACCTATGGATGGCCTATCTCAGCTTCGGCGTCCCTGTCGCATCGCACTACGGGACATTGTATTGGCATGCGCACGAGATGCTCTTCGGTTTCGCGCCCGCGGTTCTGGCCGGCTTCCTGCTGACGGCGATCCCGAACTGGACCGGACGCCTGCCGATCGCCGGCAGGCCGCTGGCGGTGCTGTTTGCGATCTGGTGCGCAGGCCGTATCACCATGCTGTTCAGTGGCTCGATTGGGATCGTCCTGGCCGTCGCCGTCGACAGCCTGTTCCTGCCGGTGATGCTCCTTGTCTGTGCGCGCGAGGTCGTGGCTGGAAGAAAATGGAAGGATTTGAAGGTCATCGCCGGGCTTTTCATCCTTTCGCTTGCCAATGTGCTCTTCCACATCGAGGTCATCGAGGGCGAAGGTCCGGAACTTGCGATACGTTTCGGGATCGGTGCCTACGTGCTGCTCGTGACGATCGTCGGCGGCCGGATTCTGCCGAGCTTCACCCGCAACTGGATCAATCAGTTCGGCCGTACGGACTTTCCGGTGCCGTATAACAGTTTCGATGCGGCAACCATCATTATCGGTGCGGTCGTGCTTGTCCTGTGGGCGTGCGCACCGGGCTCGACGGCAACGTGCGGGACGGCGGGTGTCGCGGCGGTCCTCAACATGATCAGGGTCGTTCGCTGGCATGGCTGGACCACCTGGCCGGAACCCATCCTGTTCGTTCTGCACGCAACCTTCTTATTCGTACCGCTCGGTTTTGCCGCCATCTCACTTCAAGCCGCCGGGTGGCTGCCCGACGTGGCCGTGCTGCATGTCTTTGCGATCGGTACGATTGCAATGATGATGCTTGCCGTGATGACGCGGGCAACGCGCGGCCATACCGGACGGAAACTGAAATCAAGCCGGATGACCAATGTATCTTACGTCCTGCTTGGCTGCATTGCGCTCGTCCGGCCGCTTGCCGAGCTCGTCCCGGCGCTGAGCACCGAGATTCTGGCGGTGGCAGCGCTCGGCTGGACGGCAGCCTTCGGATTATTCGTGGTGGAACATGCGCCGCTCTTGTGGTCGGGACGCAAGCCTCTGGCGATGAAGAGAGGGTGATCATGGCCAAAGTGCGCACGCTAGAGGCTCGGAGGCGAGAGGCCGTTGGCTATGACGATCCTCACATAGCCAACCGACATCGAGAACGTGATCGATCATCCTGGGCACATGAAAAATTTCAACGATCCGCAGATGGTCGCTTGCACCCTCAAAACCCTCGCGCCAGGCTTATGGCGCGAGGGATTGAATGAGCGGATGGCGGCCAGCAGGCCGGCAGTTTTGCCGTGGAGCGGCGCAGGCCGTTAGTGGGCTGTCTGCGAATGCGCGCCGCCGCGTTGCGAGATGCCACCCAGCGCCTTGCCTGTTTCCTTGGCACTGCCTTTCATGGCGAGATCGCCAAGCGAGATGATGCCAACGAGCCGCTTTTTTCGGCTCAGCACCGGCAAGCGCCGGACACGAAGATCGCCCATATTATGAAGAACGTCTTCCACGTCTTCGTCCTCGAAGCAGTATTTGACATCGGTACTCATTACATCCCGTACCTTCGTCTTCGGGCCTCTTCCCTCTGCCACGCCGCGGATGGCGATGTCACGATCGGTGATCATGCCGACCAACCGGTCATTCTCACCCACCGGAAGAATCCCTGTGTCGAGACGTCCCATCATTAAGGCGACATCCTGCAATGTCTGCTCCGGATCAGTGATCTGGACATTTGTGGTCATGCAATTGCTGATTTTCATGATAGCCTCCCTCGCACTGCCCGCGCCGAGTAGCTTGGGCTGAAAACAATCAACGCGCACCGGTCGGAAACGTTCCGGACACGAGCCCGGCCGTCGTGCAAAGCTCGCTTCGCAGTTATGGCGGAGCATCAAATCGACCAATTGCCTGAGCGCAGAGCCGTCGGTTCCGGATCGGGTCGATCATCTTCGACGATGTCGGGCGCGCGTGCCTTCGGGCGTCATGCCCGAAAATCGCATTTCTTCGCTGAGCACGCAGCCGTCCTCGCTGACAACAGCAATCCAGACCCGATTGCCGATGCGGACCGAAAGACGTCGCGTGCCGACGTCGTCACCGGCACCGATCTCCACTCTCGAGCGGACAAAACCCCGACGCAGATGATCCATGAGGAGGTCGGGCGTAAGGCCGAAGCGCTCGGCGAGCACAATAGCGTCGACGACGGGACTACCGTCTGTCTCAGTTCCAAACAGGCTTCCCTTGTCGGCACTACTTTCGTTCATCGGCCTTTTCCTATCAAAAGGGGGATCGGCTGACGCAATCTTGCTTGTCGGGCGACCGGTCCGCCATGCCACGCAAAAGCCGTCACTGCAGAGAATCACGTCTTCGGCAGATCGAAGAGCGATATCAGGTCCGGCGACCAGGCTGGCTCGTAGACGAGGTCGACAACAGCCTGTCTTACGCCGGCAATGTTTTCAACGCGCTGACGTGCCGCGTCTGCAATATAGCCCGACGCCGGACAGAAGCGGGTGGTCGTGGTCATCTTGATCTTCACGACAGCAGGTTCGGCGACGTCGATTTCGTAGACCAGGCCGAGATCGACGATACTCGTTCCCATTTCGGGATCTTCTATCTCGCGCAACGCATCGCGTACGTCCTCTTCCGTAACGTCAGGCGCCGGCATCGTTCTGGCCTCCCGCGGTCGTCCTGATCATAATCCGGTAGGTCTTGCCGGACGAATCGAAATTGCCGATCCATTCGTGGCCCCGTGCTTTCAATTCGTTGAAGAGGAAGACAGGTTCCCGGTTGAGAAGGGCAAACAGAACCTCGCCGTTTTCCATGGTCTCCAGCCGGGAGAGAATGCGCTCCATCGGCTCCGGCGGGGCGAGATCGGTCAGGTCGAGATTCCACACCGGCTCGGGCCAGACTGCTTCCGTGGTGGCGACGGCGGGTTCCGATCTTTGAATGGGCTTGTTCGGGATGAAATCGATTTCCCAGTCATCATCAGCCAGACGTTTTGCGACATGTGAATAGCCGCGCTTTTCAAGTTGGCGGATCAAAGGGACGGGCTCGAATATTGCGCGCAGCGTCAGACCCTCATCGGGATCGAGGCCGGCGAACGTGTCCATAATGAGCTGGAATGGCATGCCGCCATCGCGCAGGATCTGTCGGACGTCGAGTTCACGGAATTGAACCATTGGCGTTACCTCTGTGGTTAGCGGCGACGAACAGCGCCGGCTTGTGAAATGGTGCGCTCTTGATCCGGGGAGGCACGTTCGCGAGCGTGCGGGCAAGAACCAGCTCGACGATGAGAGCGAAGGTCGATGCGGTTTGAACAACCGCAAACATGCGAAAACCTACGTCAGATCCAAGGCAGAGCGTGATCGCGGCGCCGACCACCGAAAGGTAGAAAAGGCCAAGCCAGACGCCGGCCCGGCGCCCATTGACGAGTTCGCCGAGCTTAGGGGTCGGTCTGCGGCCGAGAAGAGGCCCGAAGGCCTCGATCCAGGTGAGAAAAGGAACGATCTTCAGGAGCTGAGCGAGACCGAAGCCGGTGAGCCAGCCGAACACGAAGAGATAGACGATCGCCGACACGATACGTGTCTCGGCATGGAGGAACAGGGACAACGCAAGAAGGGAGACGGAGAGGCCGAGCATCGCAAAGGCCGGCAATGATCCCAACGTATTCAGCTCGAGCGCCGGACGGCGTCTGGCGCGATATGTCCCGCAAATTTCGAAGAGGTAGGCAGCAACGATCAGCGCAAACAGTACCGCGGCCGACAGGAACGCGGCGCGCGCAAAACCGGGTGCGAAGGCGGCGGAGATCGCTGCGGTTGACAGGAGGAGGACCGCCAGCGTGCTCGATCGGCGAATGAGCTGCGCCCTGCGCATATCGTTGGACAGCAGGAACATCGGAAGCAACTTGTAGCTGACGCCGATCGCCGCAAAAGTCATCCAACCGCCGAGGCCGAAACTCGCATGAAAAGCGACCGCATCCATGCCATAGGCGACGATTTCGGGTGCTTCTACCTGGCCGGAGATCGTCAACGCAAACAGGGCGCCGAAGGCCGTCGTGATGAGCAGGCATCCGATACCGACGAGAACGATTAGGGAGGCGGCATGCACGTGTCTTCCCCGCCAGAGTAGAGCAGACAACGATAGCGAAGCAGCGGCGATGGAGACTGAAATCGTGGTGGACGCCGCAATCATGACCGGGCCGGCCGCAAAGGAACCGAGGCTGATCAGGTGAAAACCCAGCATGAGAAGTGCTGGGCCGGCGACCATGCCGGCAAAAATGATCAGATCGAAGCGACTGGCTGGTCTGTCACTGCCTGTCAAGACCGGCGCGAACTGAAGCAACGATCCGATCATCAGAAGCAAAAGCCATCCGAGCGTCACGGCATGCACGATGGCAAGCGCTCCCGGCTCGGCGACGTCAAGGGAGGGCGTCCAGACGCCTGCTGCCAGCAGGCACTCCGCCAGCAGCAGGTAAGACAGTGCCGCGCCGAAATACGACATCGTCCACCGCGACAGGGTCGTGCCCACGGGCATCATGGCGCGTCTCCGGCGCTAGTGGCTGCCGCAGCAGCAGTCGCAACCCGCGTCGAGGCGGGTGATCTCCACGCGCCAGACGTCCGGTCCCTGTTCCAGATATTCCCAGGAGAATTTTCCGGGTAGGGCGGTGTCGAGTTGGTACTGCAGGGGGCGGGGCTCGTGGTCGCTGGTAATGTGGAGGCTCTGGCCCGGCGTCAGCGAATTCAGCGTGCCGAAGATCCGGGGATGGCGCTCGACGGGCGGCAGGATCCGCACATCGATGTGCGCAATCGCGGTCTGCGTGGCTGGCGCGTCTGTCATTATGGCTGTTTCCTTCTGCCGCGAGATGACTGATGACCGGACCGCGGCGCATCCTATGTCGGGGTGGAAGATAGCCGGATGAAGAACGGGCGACTTTGACAGCGAGCAAACAGCCGGGCGATTGTCGGTTGTCCTCGGCGCTGGCCACCGCCTGACTTGCTGTTTGTCAGTGTCACGCCGGTCATTGTTGATCCAGGACAAGGAAGTCTGCCCCTTCGTCGGCATATGCACATCATGACACTCTCATGAAGGAAGCCGAAATGTCCGATACTCTGGTCGCCAAATATGGTGAGGCCCGTCTGCCACGTTACACCAGCTATCCGACCGCACCCGCGTTTTCGCCGGTCGTTGGGCCGGAGCAATATGCGCATGGTCTTTCAGAGGTCGCAGCTTCCGGACCCGTCTCCGTCTACCTGCATGTTCCCTTCTGTCGTTCCATGTGCTGGTATTGCGGCTGTCACACGACGATCACGCGTCAGGATGCGCCTGTCCTCGAATATCTCGACGTCTTGAGCCAGGAGATCGAACTCGTATCGCAAGCAGCCCGAAACAAGGTTCCGGTCAAGAACGTTCATTTCGGCGGCGGCACGCCGACGATCATGAAGCCGGACGAATTTTCGAGCCTGATGAACAAGCTCGAGAGTGCGTTCCAGTTTACGAGCGACTGCAGCATTGCGGTGGAAATCGACCCGCGGACGCTGTCGGGCGCAATGATTTCCGCTCTCGGCGAGAGCGGCGTCGACCGCGCAAGTCTCGGCGTCCAGAGCTTCGACCCGGTCGTCCAAAAGGCGATCAACCGGATACAGAGTTTCGAGCAGACGCAGGCGGCCGTAACGGGGCTGCGGGGCTATGGCGTAACAAGCATCAATTTCGACCTCATCTACGGGCTCCCGCATCAGACCATCCAATCCTGCATCGAAACGGTAAGAACGGCTGTCGAGTTGCGGCCGGAACGTTTCGCAGTCTTCGGATATGCGCATGTGCCGGCCTTCAAGAAGCATCAGCGGCTGATCGACGAAGCTGCACTGCCCGATGCAACGCAACGCAACGAGCAGGCCGAGGCGATTGCCGGGGAGCTGGAGAGCGCCGGATATGTTCGTGTCGGCCTCGACCACTTCGCATTGCCCGACGATCAGCTCGCCATTGCCTCGCTCTCGGGTACCCTGCGGCGGAACTTCCAGGGCTACACGACGGACGAATGCGAAACCCTGATCGGCCTCGGCGCCTCGGCAATCGGACGGCTGCCTGATGGCTATGTTCAGAACCATGTCGCTCTTGGGCGCTATGCCGAGCAGATTTCTTCCGGAATCCTCGCGACGGCCAAAGGGTATGGGTTGACCAATGAGGACAAATTTCGCGCCAGAGTGATCGAACGGCTGATGTGCGACTTCAAGGTCGATCTCGCAAAGCTTGGCGCGCAATGCGGCTATGATGTCGGCTTTCTCCTCGAGCGGAACGACCGATTGGACAGTCTCCTGTCGGATGGCGTGGTGACGGTGGACAATGGCTGCATCACCGTCTCGAAGGAGCATCGCTTCATGGTCCGCGCCGTCGCAGCAGCCTTCGACGCCTATTTCGGCTCGTTCGGCCGGACGCACAGCAAGGCGGCATGATCCTTCCTGACCGTCATGTTTTGATAAGCGGCAGGTGACAACGGCGATATGGCTGCCGGCCATCCCTCCCTTAATTAGAAAAACCAGGCTGGAAGCGATTCCGCCTGGTTTCCGCGTGTGAAAAGCTCGGCTTTTCGCCTCGCTATGCCGTCAAGTTCCGGTAGATCGCCGGCAGTGCGCTCGGCAATTTCGAGATGTTCGACACGAGGGCAAAGCCGGATCTGCCGAAGATCGCCGGGAGATAGTCGCCGGCGCTGCGGTCGACCGTGACGGCGAAGACCGCTTGTCCCTTCGTGCGTGCCTCCATGACTGCCTTGCGGCTGTCTTCGAGGGCAAAGCGACCCTCGTAGTGATCGACGTCGTTGGGTTTGCCGTCCGTCAGAATAAGCAGCAGCTTCTTTCTCGCGCCGTCGCTCTCCAGCTGCCTGGATATGTGCCGGATGGCCGCTCCCATGCGTGTGTAATAACCGGGTCTGAGGCTGGCAATGCGGCTGGCGGTCTCGGCTGAGAAAGTTTCTTCGAAATCTTTGATAGTCTCGACGCGAACCCAATCGCGACGGCGCGAGGTGAAGGTCTTGATGGCAAAGCGGTCGCCGCAGGATTGCAGGCCACGGGCAAGGACGTCGAGCGCCTGCATTTCCACGTCGAGAACCCTGCGATTGTCGACCCAGGAGTCCGTCGACAGCGAGACATCGACGAGGATTGAGGTCGCAAGCTCGTGGCTGGCAGGGCGTGCGCATCCGTAGATGCGATCATCCGGCTGGCCGGTTGCGATGAAGTCGATGCGGGAGCGGATGGCCGCTTCGAGATCGATCTGATCTCCGTCCAGTTGTGCCCTTCGCAGCTCCCGCTTCGGGCGCAGTGTCTCGAACTGACGCCTGACCTTGCGCACGAGAGCGGCGTCGCTGACGATTGCCTGGTCCACCTTGTCTGAGGGCGAGCCGACCACCACGCGGCAGTGGTCGGCAAGGTATTGGCTCTTCCGGAAATCCCATTCCGGATAGGTGAATTCCCCGTCTATCATAGTCGGGTCGGCGGCTTCCGGGGAGAGGTCCAGGTCGAAGTGAAATTTGGACTTCGGCCGTTCGCGCGTTTCGCTGAGTGCGATCTCCTCGAGCTCTTCGGCCGCCGCCGGATCGTTCTCCTCGCTGTCATCGCTTGGGCGATCGACGTTGACCATTTCCGCCATGGCGAGGATCTTTTCGAAGCGGTTCAATATGAAGGGATCGCGCTTGCGGTCGTCGGCGTCGCGTTTGCGTGTTGCCTCATGCGATGGCCGCGCCTGTTGGTCGTCACCCGCCTGATCCGACGGAAGGTCATCGCGGTCTGACGAGTTCGTCTCGCTGCGGCCCCTAAAATCCGGCCAGATCGGCACAGGCAGCATCGGCAGATAGCCGGCAGGGGCAGTAGTTACCTTTGGGCGGACGGCGTCGGGAAGGGAATGATGCAAGGGAACGGTGAGTGCCAGCTGGGCGAATTCCTCGATCCACCGTTCGGCTTGAGGAAGCGTCCCGCGCCTGCGGCAGCCAAGCAGCGCCCGTGTCAGCCGTGCATAGCGTGCCGCCATTCCTGGGAATCTCTGGATGACCAGGGCGGAATTTTCCCGACCCGTTTCGATCCGCCAGAGATCGGCGAGAGTCGGATCGGCAGGGGACAAAACGGACGGTGCGGTCGCTACATAAGCAGCCAGCCAGAAGTAAAGATCCCGATTGAGCGAACGGTCGTCGAAAAGATCGATAACCGCCGGCAGGTGGAGCGCCGTGTCGTCCCAGCTCGGATGATCCGATCTCTCCTCGCCGAGGCCGATGACCTGTCTGAGCCGCAGCCTGTGCATCGAGGTCTTCTGCCGTGCCTTCTGAATCTGCAGCGTGGCGTCCCCGCCGAAGGCCCTGAAGCAGACGGCAAGCTGCGGTCTGAGTTCGGCCAGGTGAACGGCCGCAGCAGGGTGGTGCGGCCATGAACTGGTATCGCCGACCAGCCGATGCCAGGCGCGGCCTACCGTCTCCTCGAGTTCCAGAAATTCCAGCATGCTTCACCTATCCGATCGCGGCCCTGGCGACCTCGACGAGGGCGGCCTTGACGTCTGGTTCGTCTGTCAGCGGCTCGATGATCGCTGCGCGAACAGCATCGATTGCTGGCAGGCCGGCGTCGATGAGCGAGGCGCAGTAGATCAGCAGCCGGGTCGAAACACCTTCCTCAAGATCCTGGCCCTTGAGCACGCGCAGGCGCCGGGCAAGCTCGACGAGCGGTGCGACCCTGGCCTCGGCAAGACCGCTTTCCAGGGACACCGTGGCGATCTCCCGTTCGCGCGGCAGAAAATCGAATTCGATCGAGACGAAACGCTGGCGCGTGCTGGGCTTCAGCGCTTTCATCAGGTTCTGGTACCCAGGATTATAGGAGACGACGACCATGAATCCGGGACCGGCTTCCAGGACTTCGCCGGTCCGCTCCAGCGGCAGGATGCGGCGGTCGTCCGTCAACGGATGGAGAACCACCGTCACGTCCTTGCGCGCCTCGACGATCTCATCGAGGTAGCAGATGCCGCCGTCCCGAACGGCCTTGGTGAGCGGGCCATCCATCCAGACCGTTTCGCCACCCTTGAGAAGATAGCGGCCGGTGAGATCGGCGGCTGTGAGGTCATCGTGGCAGGCGACTGTCGATAAAGGCAGGCCGAGGCGAGCGGCCATGTGCTGCACGAAACGCGTCTTTCCGCAGCCGGTCGGTCCTTTCAGGAGGATCGGGAGCTGTCGCGTCCAGGCGTGCTCGAAGAGTGCGCATTCGTTCCCCTGAGGCGCGTAGTGCGGAATCTCGACGTCTGGATTGAGCGGATGGTTGAAGGCTATTGTCATCTTTGTTCTCCAGGAAAATGGCCCGCCTTATTCGGCGGGCTGGACCACTGGGCTTGGGACGCGCGTGCGTCCAGGGACGAGCAGCGACCAGATGAACATCAGGGCGCTGATGAACACGAAGATGCCAGAGCCAAGTCTGACCCAGTAGAAGAGGGCGAGCTGATCCTGGACGTCCATGTAGGACTGGCCGAGAACCCGCTGCAGGTGCACCTGGATGATGCCGGCGAAGGTGAGCGCGAAGGTCATGACCGACATTGCGGTGCACATGATCCAGAAACTGGCGATCGACAGCCATTGATTATAGGGCGCGTGGCCGCGGATCTGCGGGACGGCATAAGCCATCGCCGCGAGGTTGAGCATCACATAGGCGCCGAAGAAGGCCAGGTGCCCATGGGCTGCGGTGACCTGCGTGCCGTGGGTATAATAGTTGACCGACGAGAGCGTATGCAGGAAACCCCAAACGCCTGCGCCAAAGAAGGCCATGACCGAGCAACCGATCGACCAGAGAAGGGCGGCCTTGTTTTCGTGTTTACGGCCGGCCCGCCAGGTCATGACGAAGGTGAACACGACCATGGTGAAGAAGGGCGCCACTTCGAGCGTCGAGAAGAGCGATCCGATCCACTGCCAGTAGCCGGGGGCGCCAATCCAGTAATAATGGTGGCCGGTGCCGAGGATGCCGGAAAAAAGCGCCAGTCCGATGATGACGTAGAGCCACTTTTCGACCACTTCCCGGTCGATGCCGTTCAGCTTGATCATCAGGAAGGCGAGCACCGACGCCATGATCAGTTCCCAGACGCCCTCGACCCAGAGATGGACGACATACCACCAGTACATCTTGTCGAGCGCCAGGTTGACGGGGTTGTAGAAGGCGAAGAGGAAGAAGATCGCGACACCCCACAGGCCAAAGAGCAGGATGTTGGTGATGGTCGTCTTGCGTCCCTTGAGCGCGGTCATTGTGACGTTGAAAAGGAACATCAGCGCCACGATCACAATCCCGACCTTGATCGCGAAGGGCTGCTCCAGAAACTCACGGCCTTCATGAATATGGAAGAGATAGCCGACGACGGCGACTGCTGCCGCGATCAGAAAGATCCAGAACTGCGCGATTGCGATCCTGGTGCTGTAGAGCTCGGTTTCGCATTCCTCCGGCAGCAGGAAATAGGTCGTCCCCATGAAGCCCATGAGCAGCCAGACGATCAGCGCATTGGTGTGGATCATCCGCACGATGTTGAAGGGCAATTCGACGGATAGCGTATTGGGCAGCACGTAGATGGTGCCGGCGAGTACGCCGAAGAGGAGCTGGGCCATGAACAGGCCGAGAGCTCCGTAAAAATAGAGCATTGCGACGCTCTGGGTCTTGTACTTCATTTCTATAGCCTCTCGCTGTCAGCCGGCCTGGTTCGGGGGCCAGTTCTGGGTGTTGGTCTTGCTGACCCATTCGAGGAAATCGGCGAGGTCATTGACCTCCTGGTCCGTCAGGTTGAACTGCGGCATCTGCCGTCGACCCTCGATGCCGGAAGGTTGTGCCGCCATCCATGCGTGAAGCGCCTCGCGGGCATTCGCCGGATCCTTGTCCCCACCCCAGCGGATCCAGACATTCGACAGTTCCGGCGCGAAATAGGCGCCCTCGCCATCGAGGGTGTGGCAGTTGATGCAGGCGTTCTTTTCCCAGATGTGTTTCCCGCGGGCGACGCTTTCCGTCAGCTTCGTCTCATCGGTGGAGACCGTGCGGATGTAGTAGTGACTGTGGGCCGTCAGGCCCACGAATATGGCGAAGAAAAATGCCGACCCGCCGTAGAACACGTTTCGGGCCGCGGTTTTTGTCAGGCGTTCAGCCATTGATCATCCTTTCATGTCAGTGGCGGTGCCGCCGTGACGTCGGAAATCGAGCCAGCGGGCTCGCTGGAAGGGAATGGCGGAATTCGACCGGGAACTCTTTGCTCATTCGCAAGCAATCGGACGAATGTCGGATGGCGGAACGCGCAGTGAGGCATGCCAGCAAAGCCGCAAGCCACTTGCAGCCCGCAGGTGCGCCGAGTTTTTTAGAAAGCGGAGCAAAACGTCAGGCAGACAATTGCAAGGCAGCGCGCGCAACGGCGATCAGCAGCACGAATGCCGCCCACGACCACAAGGCGGCCGTCAGCGGCGTCCGGGCTCCGCGAAGCCCGAGAAAATCCAGCACGACAAGCCGTACCTTGGTGACTGCGATGACAGCGATCACCGCAGCAGCCAGGACCGGAGGTATGTTCTCCGGCAGAGCGTATGTCAGGATGAACGTGCAGCCCGTCAGGACGAAGAGCAGCAGCAAGGCGCGCGAGCAATTCGGACGATCGGAATGTCTCATAGAAGGTAGATCACCGGAAACATGACGAGCCAGACGATGTCGATCACATGCCAGAGCGTGGTGATCAAATGGACGTTTTCCCGTGTTGGAAAGACCGCGACAAGGACGAGGATCATCGATCCGAACGCCACATGCGTCAGATGAAACCCGGTGATGAGGAGATAGAGCTGTGAGAAAGGATCGCCGGAGAGCAGGGAGGCGCCTTCGAAAGCATATTCCAGGCATTTGAGCCCGCCGAAAACGGCCCCGCCCAGCGCCGCCGCAAGCAATAGCAGACGCCGGCGAGTGACTGCTTTCTGTTCTGCTGCCTTGGCGGCGAGCCAGCCGCTTGCCAGAAGCACGATCGTGTTGGCTATCGGCAGGGTATGATCAAGCCTTGCCTTGCCGGCTGCGAATGCTTCCGGATGCAGCACGGAGGCGACGACGAAAGCCGTCAGCAGCGCTCCGAAGGCAACTAGCTCGCTCCAGGCAAGAATCCATACCAAAAGATCGCCAGTGTCGGTATCGCGCGCGTCCTGGCTTGAGATCATCGAGGTCATGCCCGGTGTTTATGGCGAGGCTGAGCGCTCGTCTTTGTGAAACCGCAAACAGCGGTGCGTCCTCTCCGACGGACCGCTCGCCGAGCGGGAGATCTCTTTGACCGATCTCAAAGAAGCGTCCGCCGAGGGCGGCTATCCTCCGCTTGCAAAGGAGACCTCATGAGTGACGCACAAATCGGACTTTCAGTAGCAACACCTGTCATCGTGATCTTCGCGATCATGCTTTACCGGATGGGAGTGCTGCAACGGACGGGCGTCGTGACTGCGGTCATCGCCGCCATTGCCATCGCCGCAAGCCTGTTCCTCCAGAGGTGAGCGATGACCTGCCCGACACCCGCATTCCACGAGCTCGAGGCGCGTTATGGTGAGCTCCTGTCCTGGTGCGATCTTCTTGAGGCGATCGCCGATTTCCTGCCATGTCGCGTCAACGACCGGCTTTGCGGCATGGTCGCCGACGGGCTTCTTCCTCTGCTTCTGACCAGTCATCGGCTGGAAGAGCAGATCGGTTCCGACTGGCTGGGAGCGATCATGAGCGGCAGCGAGCGATCCGAGACGGAGGACCACCTCGAGGCTGGCCGACTGGTCAATCTCGAGTCGGCGCAGGATGTGGTCGAGGTGCTGCAGGCCCTGCACGGCGGCCGCGGCTCGCTGTCCTTTGACGCGGTCAACTACCTGCTCAGATCGTTCTTCTATGGCTTGCGTCGGCATATCGCTGCCCAGCGTCGGATCATCAGGCGGATAGACGCTGCACCGGGGCCGAGCTCGGCGTGGCGTGATCCAGACAGGCCTATGGTCTAGTCGGTTCCTGTCGGAAGGTCGCCTTCGAGATGGACGAGGTTGAAGTCGTCGATCAGCACCTGAACGTCCACACTCCAGCCTGCAATATCCGAAAGCGGCAGGTTTCCTGCGGCCCATGTGCCATCGCCAGCATGTGTCAGGCCGTATTTGAGAGACTCGATCCCGCGCAAGGTGTTCCTTAGGCCCAGAGATACGCTTCGTGGCTGCATCGGATCGAATTTCAGTGTCAGGATCGAAACGCGGATATCGGCCGTGCCGTCAGGCTGGGGCGTCATTTCGAGTTCCGCCATTGCCTTCTGCCCATGGAGATGGAGCGACACCGGCGGTTGGGCATGCGCGTATTGATACTGTTCAGGACCGGCGAAACGCCATAGCGAGGCGGCAGCGACGATCAAAAGCGCAAGCCCGATCTCACTGCCGATACTCCAGCGCAGCCTGCGCCGGGCGGCTGGGTTTCCCGCGAGCGCCGGAGCGGTCAACCAGAAGCGATTGTAAAGCGCCAGCATGCAGAGAACCGCAACAAGACCGATCTTGAAGGCCAGCACGCGCGCAAACAGCGACGACCATGCGATATCGATGCGGGGTATTTCCATCACTGCAAGCAGAAGTCCCGCCAGCAACATAAGGACGAAGGGGATCGGTATCAGGCGAGAGAAGAACCGCAGGGGACGCTGGTCTTCAGTAGACCGGCTGAGACGCAGCAGCGGCGGCAGGCTTCCGATCCAGAAAAGCGAGATGGCAGCATGCAAGAAGATCGACCCCTGTGCGATGAAGCGCGGCTGCGCAATCGAACTGTGGCCGGTCAGCGTGAAGGCGAGTGAGGCAACGGCAAGTGCGGTAGCCGAGACTAGGCGTGCGGACCGCGGACGAGGGGCAAACGGCAAGGCAGCAAGCATAATTGCCACAAGCTTGAGGCATTGGGCGATCCCCGTTTTGTCGGCAAAGGCCTGGGCAATCGGCTCCAGCTCGGCCCAGCCAGGGCCCATGCCAATGTCGTCCAGGCCCTGAAGATAAAGCCCCGCCAGCACAAGCATGATCGCTACAGCAGCGAGGGCGGGGGATTGTCTGCGTGCGCCTGCCGGAGAGAGCCAGCAATTGAAAAACGAGCCGCCGACAATGATGGCGAGACCGAGTGTCGAACCGATGGTGACGAGCCAGATGGCGGTATGCAGCGCCTTCGACGGTATATCTGAAACACTGCTGGAACGGGGCGACGGTTTTCCGACATGAAAGACGATGGATCCGCCGACCGGATGGCCATCCTCCGACACCACTCTGTAGCTGACGATCACCGTACCGTCCGCGAGGGGGCCGGGAAGGGATCCTTTGATCTCTGCACCCGTCGAGCTTGCTGAGATTTCTCTGGCCACCCCATCGGCGGCGACCATGCTGAAGCGAACGACCCTGACGGCTTCGTTGAAGCGCAGCAGGATTTTTTCCGGCGCGACGGTGAGAATATCGTTATTCTCGGGCGCCGATGCGATCAGGACAGCATGGGCGTCTGCCCCAGCCGCCAGCAGAAAAAACAGCCCCGCGACACGTGCTAGCAGGCAAAAGGTCGCCCACAGGGGAAAATTCCGCGCCATAGGCGAACCCGCCTCCGGCCCGCCTCAGGAACGAGGCTGAGCGACGACGTCGAAAAACGGCGCCGGCGTCTCATAATCATCGGACGTCTTGCCGGCAGCAGGAATGTCGATCCAGCGCTCAACTGCGCCTTCGGTGCATTCCTGGACGACAGGGACGTAAATTCGCGTAGCCGCCGGCAGTTCCTTCGCCGGGGTGACGCGAAAGACGAACTCGTCATATTCGTCATCGGCGAGCTGGCCGCCCTGCCATACGATCTCGGTGAGGCCTTCCTTGACTGGCTTACCGTAGAGATCGTAGCTCTTTTCGTAGGTTCCGCGGATTTTTTCCAACGTCCAGCCTGCCTTCGGCATCGGTTTGGCAGACAGCAATCCTTCGGGGATTTTAACCCGGATTCTGACGGTTGCCTTGCCTTCGCAGCCGTGCCCGACGCGCAGCACGGCCTTGTAGGCTTTGCCGGAAACCGCTTCGGCCTGTTCGAGAGTGATATGGGCCTGCGCCGATCCGGCAATACAAAATATGCCCGCCACGGTCAGCGCCAAGTGTCTGATCATCACATGTCTCCTGGTCCGCAGGTGGGGCGCATGGCGCCGCCACCTGTGATCGCCCCTTCGTTATGGTGTGACTTATTGTGTGACTTGCGCGATCTGTGCGAGATCGGCGTCAAGGCGCTTACGCACCATGTTCGGAAGCTTGGCGGTCTTGATGACCTCAAGGTTGGTGGGGTTGTCGCCAACCTGGATCAGCGCCACCATGCCCATGCCTGCGTGCGGCGTGCACTTGATGACATAGGCGCCGGGCACGTCGAATTTGGCCTGATACTGCTCGCTCGGCTTGGATTTGAACTCAGGAGCCCCATCCGGAATTAGGCCTTTGTAGGTCTCGGCATTATGGCTCTTGTCGGTGGGCACGAAGGTAACCGTGTCGCCGGGGGCGATCTTGACGAATCCCGGCTCGAAGACCATCGCGCCATCAGCGCCCTTGTTGAGCATCTGGATCTGATGGTCGGCGGCCATGAGCGGCGCTGCCGATGCCATCAGAACCGCTGCGGCAGCGATCAGTCCAAATTTCAGACGCATTGCATTTCTCCTATCGTTCGGGGCCGGATCTTGGCCTCGGGCAAGGTTCTAGGACATGCAAGCGGGTCACTCTTTGACGCCCGTCAAATTGGCTGCGTCAATTCAGACGGCTGGCGGCTCGCTCGGGTCTGTTCGACGACAAGCAACAGAACGGGTGGGCGGCCGCAGATCAGGTTGATGGCGGCATCAACCTCGTGGGCGATTACGCGTCTTTCAAACTGCGGGAAGACTGACATCAGGGTAGGCGTGGATGCAGGTTTGCCCTCGCGGAACCGTCAACGGTCCCGGCGGATGATCGGTTGCTGGATTTTTGAGAAGGTTTACGCGCGCCCGCCTCAGCGGGCGTCGATGAGCTCACGCACTTTCAGGGCAAGGTCGCGCGCAGTATAGGGCTTTCGAAGCCATTGCGCACCGGCGATGACCTCATTTGCCGCCAATGCGGGCTCGGAATATCCCGAGGTGAAGAGCACGGCGATGTCAGGCCGTTCGACGCGGGCAGCTCTTGCCAGTTCATCGCCGGTCATGCCCCCGGGCATAACGATGTCGGTGAACAAAAGCGCGACGTCGGCCTGGTCCTTCAGCAATTCAAGGGCGCGGCGGCCGTTGTCTGCCTCGATCACCGAATATCCCATTCCGGCCAACCTGGCGACCGCAACCCTGCGCACACGTGAATCGTCTTCGACCACGAGGATGCGTTCGTCGCCACCCGGGAGTGCTGCTTCGACCTTTTCGCCGAAAGCAGCCTCGTCCCTGGCGCTGGCGCTTGAAAGTGTCGGCAGGTAGATGCGGATCGTCGAACCGCGACCGACTTCGCTATAGATCTGCAGGTGACCGCCGGATTGCTTGACGAAGCCGTAGACCATGCTGAGACCCAGTCCGGTTCCGGATCCCACTTCCTTGGTGGTGAAGAACGGCTCGATCGCGTGCTTCTTGACTTCTTCGGTCATGCCGTCACCAGTATCGCTCATGGAGACAAGGACGAAATTGCCGCTGCGAACATCCGGATACATTTTCGCGTAGTCTGCATCGAGCCGCACGCGTGAGACCTCGGTGGTCAGAGTGCCGCCTTTCGGCATGGCGTCGCGCGCGTTCAGAGCGATGTTGAGGATCGCGTTCTGCAGTTGGGAACTGTCGACAAGCACGTTGAAATCGGATCCTGAAAGAACCGTCGACAATTTGATGTTTTCCCCGAGCGTCCTTCGTAACAGGTCCGAAAAGCCGGTGACGAGCTGGCCGAGATCGGCCTGCTTCGGGTTCAGCGGCTGGCGCCTTCCAAAAGCCAGCAGTTGCCCGGTGAGCTTTGCGCCGTCGGCCGCGGCATCCTGCGCCTCGCGCAGCATGTCGCGCAGTGGGCCGGCCGGGAGCTTGTCCTCGATCATTTCCAGATTGCCGCTGATCACGGTCAGCAGATTGTTGAAGTCGTGCGCCAGTCCACCGGTCAATTGCCCCACCGCTTCCATCTTCTGGGCCTGGCGAAGATCCTCCTCGATCTTGAACCTGCTGGTCAGGTCGCGAACGAAGCCGGTGAAGATCCGTTCGCCGTTTGCTGTGGCTTCGCCCACGTGAAGCTCTATCGGAAACTGGGTTCCGTCGGCGCGCTGACCCGTCACGACGCGACCATAACCGATGATCCGCTTCTCGCCCGTTTGCATGTAGTGGTCGATATATCCGTCATGAGCTGCGCGATAGGGTTCGGGCATCAGCTTCTTGACGTTCTGGCCGCAGATCTCGTCGGAAGTGAAGCCGAAGAGTGCCTCGGCGGCCTTGCTGAACGACATGACATTGCCGCCCTGGTCGATGACAATCATCGCATCAGGCACAGTGTAGAGGATAGATGACAGATGTGCCTCACGCGTCCGCACGGCCTCTTCCGCCTTGCGCAGGGCGCTGACGTCGCTGTTTGCCTCGATGACCACGGGATCGCCGTTCGGAAGGTTGACGAGCACGCAGCGGGTTGCCACGTACATGTCGCGACCGTTCTTGTGACGATGAACGACCTCGCCCTGCCAGAAGCCCCGCGTCGTCAAATGCGCGTGGATAGTATCCATCGGCTCGGGAAAGCGCGTATCGAGCAAAGTGTAGACGGGTTCGCCCACGGCCTCTTCACGAGACCAGCCATACATGTTCTCGCTGCCGATCGACCAATGGGTAATCGTACCTTCGAGCCGGTGCACGATGATGTCAGCCCCGTCGAGAACATGCACGAGCGCGTCCAGTTCCTGGGGCGATGCGGTGCGCGGCGAGATCAGACGATGAGGCATAAACATTCGTTCCGTAGTCAGTGGACGCTACTCCTATGGCAGGTTCCGTCCAAAAAATCATCCACATTGCCCGACAGCTGCGCGAGGCGGACAAGATTGACGATCCGCAGATTGTGCCGTCCGTCCGGAACGACGATTTTCCGTTGGGCGAGCTTGCTGATCGAGCGTGAAACCGTCTCGATGGTCAGGCCGAGATAATCGGCGATGTCCTGCCGGCTCATCGGCACCTCGAGAAGCCCCTGGCGGAGCGACTCGCCATCACGGGTCGCAAGCTTCATGAGAAAGGTGCAGAGCCGTTCCTCGGCATTTTTCCTGGAGAGCAGCACCAGCTGGTCGTGGGCCGACGCGGTCTCCCTGCAGAGCAGGTTGATATAGGCCGGCCGCAGAAGCTCGGAGCGCTCAATCTCTTCCTGGAACTGCTTGCGCGAGAGGCGGCGGATCTTGCAATCCGTCACTGCTTCGGCGGTAAACAGGAAATCGCCTTGCAGGAAGGAGCCGACGACGTCGCCGGCGAAGTGAAAGGCTGTGATGACCCGGCGACCGTCGCCGATAATGCGATGAAGACGCACAACGCCTTCGGTGATCTGGAACAGATGCCGTGCGGCATCTCCCTCCCAGCAGATAGCCTTTCCCGCCTCGACCGTTTCTGTCGCCGACATCTGGAATAACGACGACAGCGAATTGCCCTGAACTGCCTTTACGCCAAGATCGACGTTCTCGAATGCCTGCTGGCCCTGCATCAACATCCCAATGATCCCCGTGCCCTGATTGAATGTGAGGCCAATAGAAAGCCGTTCGGTCACAGCGGAATGAGCGGATGGTGCCAAAGGGTAAGACTCTGTAACAGTCTGTAACAACGGGCAAAGCCACACCTTCGTTGACCTGGATCAAGGAACGGGTGAGCGCTCCATGACAGTCGTTCCTCAAAGTACGAGAAAGGCGACCGCCCTGTGGTCGTCTGCGCACTGGGGACGTCATCATGAACTATACTACGGAAACCATGGTGGTCGCCGTGGGAGCATTCCTGGCATTGCTTGGCGCTGCTTTCGCCCACGACCATCTATTTTCAATCCACATGGGGATATTGAGCTTCTGCCTTTTCGCGGGAACGCTGCTTCTCGTCAGAAGAGTGGATTTCTCGCCGGCGGGACGGCTGCCGAAGGCGAATCCGACGGGTTACTTCGACGAGGTGATCCGCTATGGCCTGATCGCCACCGTGTTCTGGGGCGTGGTCGGTTTCCTCGTTGGCGTCGTTATTGCGGCCCAGCTGGCGTTCCCGGATCTCAATTTCGCTCCCTATCTGAATTTCGGCAGGCTCCGGCCCGTTCACACGTCGGCAGTAATCTTCGCCTTCGGCGGCAACGCGCTGATCATGACGTCCTTCTACGTCGTCCAGCGCACCTGTCATGCACGCCTCTTCGGCGGCAGCCTCGCCTGGTTCGTCTTCTGGGGCTATCAGCTCTTCATCGTGATGGCGGCGACCGGCTATGTCCTCGGCATCAACCAGGCGCGCGAATATGCCGAGCCTGAATGGTATGTCGACCTGTGGCTGACGATCGTCTGGGTCGCCTACCTGCTCGTGTTCCTCGGCACTATCCTGAAGCGCAAGGAGCCGCATATCTATGTGGCGAACTGGTTCTATCTCGGCTTCATCGTGACGATCGCGATGCTGCACGTCGTCAACAATCTCGCAGTGCCGGTCTCGTTCCTCGGCTCGAAGAGCTACTCGCTGTTTTCGGGCGTTCAGGACGCTCTGACGCAGTGGTGGTACGGCCACAACGCCGTCGGCTTCTTCCTGACGGCCGGCTTCCTCGGGATGATGTATTATTTCGTGCCCAAACAGGCCAATCGTCCCGTCTATTCCTACCGGCTGTCGATCATCCACTTCTGGGCGCTGATCTTCATGTATATCTGGGCCGGCCCGCATCACCTGCACTATACTGCGCTCCCCGACTGGGCGCAGACGCTCGGCATGGTTTTCTCGGTCATGCTGTGGATGCCCTCCTGGGGCGGCATGATCAATGGCCTGATGACGCTCTCGGGCGCCTGGGACAAGATCCGCACCGATCCCATCATCCGCATGATGATCGTCGCCATCGCCTTTTACGGCATGTCGACCTTCGAAGGCCCGATGATGTCGGTCAAGACCGTGAACTCGCTCAGCCACTACACCGAATGGACCATCGGTCACGTGCATTCCGGTGCGCTCGGTTGGGTCGGCATGATCACCTTTGGTGCGATCTACTACATGACGCCGAAGCTTTGGGGCCGCGAACGGCTCTACAGCCTGCGCATGGTCAACTGGCACTTCTGGCTCGCAACGCTCGGCATCGTCGTCTATGCGGCAGTCCTGTGGGTCGCCGGCATCCAGCAGGGCCTGATGTGGCGTGAATATAATTCCCAGGGCTTCCTCGTCTATTCCTTCGCCGAAACCGTGGCTGCGATGTTCCCCTATTACGTGCTGCGCACGCTTGGCGGCGGTCTCTACCTCGCCGGCGGCCTCGTGATGGCCTGGAACGTCTTCATGACCATCCGCGGGCATCTGCGTGACGAAGCCGAAATTCCTTCTGCCTATGTGCCGCAGGCACAGGCTGCCGAGTGAGGTGACACATGGCATCAATCCTGGACAAACATCAGATCCTCGAGAAAAACGCGACCCTTCTTCTGGTTGGCTCGCTCCTCGTGGTCAGTATCGGCGGTATCGTCGAAATCGCCCCGCTGTTCTACCTGCAGAACACGATCGAGAAGGTGGAGGGAATGCGTCCCTATACGCCGCTAGAGCTGGCAGGCCGCAACATCTACATCCGCGAGGGCTGCTATCTCTGCCATAGCCAGATGATCAGGCCGTTCCGAGACGAGGTGGAGCGCTACGGCCATTACTCGCTGGCCGCCGAATCCATGTACGATCATCCCTTCCAGTGGGGTTCGAAGCGCACCGGTCCGGATCTCGCGCGCGTGGGCGGCCGCTACTCCAACGAGTGGCATGTCCAGCACCTCTCGAACCCGAGGGCCGTCGTGCCGGAATCGATCATGCCGAGCTACGCCTTTCTCAAGGAGCATGAGATCACCGTCAAGGATGTCGGCATGGACCTCAAGGCGAATGTGGATGTCGGCGTGCCCTATAGCGGCGACATGATCACCAATGCGGAGGCGGACATGAAGGCGCAAGCCGATCCGAATGCCGATACGACCGCACTTCTCGAGCGATATCCCAAGGCCAAGGTCGGCGACTTCGACGGCGATCCTTCGAAGCTCACCGAGATGGATGCCCTTGTGGCCTATCTGCAGATGCTCGGCACGCTCGTCGACTTCTCGACCTATGACGACGCCACCGGCTACCGATGAGGTGAAACATGGAAACCTACACCGCAATGCGGCACTTCGCCGACAGCTGGGGCCTCCTGGCAATGACGGCCTTCTTCATCGGAGCGGTCATTTTCACGCTCCGTCCCGGCGGCAAGCAGGCCGCCAAGGACGCCGCCAACATTCCTCTGAAGGACGATTGAGATGTCGGAAAAACATATCGATGAAATCAGCGGCGTCGAGACGACCGGCCACGAATGGGACGGCATCCGTGAACTGAACAATCCAATGCCCCGGTGGTGGGTCTGGACCTTCTATGCGACGATCCTGTGGGCGATCGGTTATGCGATCGCCTATCCCGCCATTCCGATGATCACATCCGCCACGAAAGGCTATTTCGGCTTTTCCAGTCGTGCCGAGCTGCAGCAGGACCTCGATCTGGCCAAGGCGTCGCAGACGAAGTTCCACGACATGATCGCCGCCAAGACCGTGCAGGAAATCGACGCCGATCCCGCCCTTCGCGAATTCGCGATCGCCGGTGGTTCCTCCGCCTTCAAGGTCAATTGCGCTCCGTGCCACGGTTCCGGCGCGAGCGGCGGACCGGGTTTCCCCAATCTCAACGATGACGACTGGCTCTGGGGCGGCGACCTCGATTCCATCCAGACGACAATCGCCCACGGCATCCGTTTCGACGGCGACACAGACACGCATGTCTCCGAAATGCCGGCCTTCGCCGACATGCTCGACAAGGATCAGATCCGGCAGGTTGCAGCCTATGTCTGGAGCCTGACGAACAAGCCATCAGACGAAGCTCTCGTTGAACCCGGAAAACAGGTGTTCCTGGACAATTGTGCGGCCTGTCACGGCGAGGATGCCAAGGGCAAGCCGGAGATGGGCGCGCCTGATCTTGCCGATGCCATCTGGCTGAAGGGCAGGGGCGAGGACGCCATCATCCGCCAGGTCGCGGCTCCGAAGCATGGCGTCATGCCGGCCTGGTCCGCGCGCCTCGGAGACACGACCGTCAAGGAACTCACCGTTTTCGTCCACTCGCTCGGTGGTGGCCAATGAGAGGCGGGCAGGATGACCAACCATGATCATAATGCGCTCCTTGCACTCTATGGCATCCCACGTGCGGTGATCCGCTCGCGCGTGTCGATGCGTGCAAGGTCTGCTCCGCCGGCCTGCGAACAGGAAGATCCTGCAAAGATCGGCAGTTCGATCGTAAGCTTGACCTGCCTCAAAGATCACAACCCGACCAGCCGGTAGATCTGCAAACGAGGACGTCCCAGCGGCTTCTCCCCGTTGTCCTCCAGGCCGTGCCCCCTCTCCCGGGCGCGGCCTTTTCTCTTTGATCAAACGCAAAGAACGATCGGGCGCAAGCGCCTATGCCTGTCGACTGCCCGGCTCTTTCAGGGCTGCATCCCGCCCGGCAGGGCCTTCTCCGCGCAAACTGCGTTCTTGATATGAATCAAGGATCGTCAGCTGGAAACGGAGGAGAAGGGCAGTCACAAATCGGAACAGGCCCATGAATCTCTACACAGCACCCGATCCCAAGTCAGTGGAACGCGTCAACGCGGAGCCGGTCAACGCCCGCCGCAACCGTCAGCCGCTTTATGCTGCGCGCAAGAAGGTCTTTCCCAAGAGGGTTCAAGGACATTTTCGCCGGTTCAAATGGATCGTGATGCTGATCACGCTGGCGATCTATTATCTGGCTCCCTGGATCCGCTGGGATCGCGGACCCTACGCGCCCGACCAGGCGATCCTGATCGACCTGTCGTCGCGCCGCTTCTTTTTCTTCTTCATCGAGATCTGGCCGCAGGAATTCTACTATGTCGCCGGACTGCTGGTCATGGCGGGGTTCGGGCTGTTTCTGGTCACCTCGGCGGTCGGCCGTGCGTGGTGTGGTTATGCCTGTCCGCAGACGGTCTGGGTCGATCTCTTTCTCGTCGTCGAGCGCGCCATCGAAGGCGACCGCAATGCCAGAATGAAACTCGACGCCGGGCCGTGGACGTTCGATAAGCTTCGCAAGCGCCTACTCAAGCATGCGATCTGGCTTGTTATCGGCGTTCTCACCGGCGGTGCATGGGTGTTCTATTTCGCCGACGCGCCAACCCTCGTCAAAGGACTCTTCACCGGGCAGGCTCCGGCCGTTGCCTACGCCACGGTCGCCATTCTAACGTCGACTACCTACGTCTTTGGCGGGCTCCTGCGCGAACAGGTCTGCACCTATATGTGCCCCTGGCCGCGCATCCAGGGTGCCATGCTCGACGAGAATTCGCTGGTCGTGACCTATAACGACTGGCGCGGCGAGGAACGATCGCGCCATGCCAAGAAGGCACAAGCTGAGGGGCAGGCCGTCGGCGACTGTGTCGACTGCAATGCCTGTGTTGCGGTCTGTCCGATGGGCATCGATATCCGCGATGGACAGCAGATGGAGTGCATCACCTGCGCGCTCTGCATCGACGCCTGCGACAATGTCATGGACAAGATCGGCAAACCGCGTGGCCTGATCGCCTATGCGACGCTCAGCGAATATGCGAGCAACATGAATATTGCCACCGACGGGGGCAGGACTCCGGTCCAGCCGGCGCGCGTCCGAAATCCGGACGGCTCCTTCGTCGAAGGCATTCGCCATTTCAACTGGCGCATCATCTTCCGGCCGCGCGTCGTCTTCTACGCGGCTATCTGGGCCTGCGTCGGCATTGCCATGCTCGTGCACCTGTCGATGCGCGAACGGCTGGAGCTCAATGTCGTCCATGACCGCAACCCTCAATATGTGCTGGAAGGCGACGGGTCGATCCGCAACGGATACACGCTGCGTGTCCTCAACATGGTTCCCAAGCCGCGCACGATCGAGCTGATCCTGTCGGGCATCGATGGTGCGACGATGCGGATCCCCGAGCTCGGCAAGGAGGAGGGACGCCGGTTCTTAATCGATGCCGCTCCCGATGCAGCGACGACGCTCAAGGTATTCGTCACCCGCAAGCCGACGGGTGATGCCGTCAACGAATTCCTCTTTTCGATCGAAGATGTCGACCATGCCGATCGCGCGACCTATCGCGCTGCGTTCAACGCCCCAGGAGATGTGAAATGAGCACCCGTGCGCAAGGGTTTACCGGCATGCATATGCTGCTGACGACGTGTGCCTTTTTCGGCGTCATTATCGCCGTCAACTTTACGATGGCCTGGTACGCCTCGTCGAGCTGGAGCGGGCTCGTGGTCGAAAACACCTATGTCGCCAGCCAGGAATTCAATGAGAAGGCTGCCGCCATGAAGGCGATGGCAGCATCCGGGATCGTCGGCAAGCTTTCGCTGAAGAGCGGCGAAATCCATTATGATATCCGCAACAGGGACAACTCACCGGCTGTTGTCGACGACGTCGTGGCCAACTTCAAGCGGCCGGTCGGCGATCACGAGGACTTTCGGGTTGCCCTGACCAAGCTCTCGGAAGGGCGGTTTAAGGCAGATCATGCGATCGCCGCAGGCGACTGGATCGTCGAGGTGACTTCGCGCCGCGGCGACGAGATCGTCATGCACGAGGCCGTGCGAATCGACACTGCGGAGTTCGGCCAATGACCTGCTGCACCATGGATGCAGACGGTGCTCTCGCAATGAGCACGACTTCTTTCAGCGCCGAGGAGATCGGACTTGCCAGCCACCCGCTCGGCGGCGGTCTTCGTCAGCTCGATCTCAGCGTGCCTGACGTCCATTGCGGTGCCTGCATATCGACCATCGAGCGGGCCTTGTCGGCTCTGCCCTATGTGCGCAAGGCCAGGGTGAATCTCACCTCCAGGCGTGTGAGCTGCGTCTATATCGAGGAGATGAACAACAAACCGGTCGATCCGACCGGCATCACTGCCGCAATCAGCGCGACCGGATACAGGGTACATCTCTTCGCGCCGCTTGCGCCGGAAAGCGACAAGACACGGAACCAGCTTCTGCTTGCGGTCGGAGTTGCCGGTTTTGCCGCGGCAAACATCATGCTGCTGTCCGTATCCGTCTGGTCCGGCGCGGATGCCGCGACGCGCGACATGTTCCATTGGATCTCGGCGATGATCGCAGCGCCTGCGCTCATCTATTCCGGCCGGTTCTTCTTTCAATCGGCCTGGAACGCGTTGAAGCGCGGGCGCACCAACATGGATGTGCCGATCTCGCTTGCCGTCACGCTTTCCTATGCCGTCTCGCTCTGGGAGACGATGCATCATGGCGAGCATGCCTGGTTCGATGCGACCGTATCGCTGCTGTTCTTCCTGCTGATCGGCCGGACCCTCGACCATGTCATGCGCGAGAAGGCGCGTGCGGCGATCAACGGGCTGGCGCGGCTTGCACCGCGCGGGGCGCTGGTGGTGGCGGCCGACGGGTCGAGACGCTATGTGGCGGTCGAGGAGATCGCTGTCGGCGACGAGATTGCCGTAGCGGCCGGCGACCGCATCCCGGTCGATGGTACCGTCGTCAGCGGCGAAAGCGATCTCGACCTGTCGATCGTGACCGGCGAGAGCAGCCCGGTGGCCGTCAAACCCGGCGCGGAAATCCATTCCGGGGCAATGAACCTGACGGGCTCGCTCATCCTGCGCGCAACCAGGCTCGCGCGCAACTCGCTGCTTGCCGAGATCATCGGCCTCATGGAGGCCGCGGAAGGCGGACGGGCGCGCTATCGGCGGATCGCCGACAGGGCGGCCGCACTCTATTCGCCCGCCGTGCACCTGCTTGCGCTGGTGTCGTTTCTGGGCTGGGGCATCATCGGCGGAGACTGGAAGCAGGCGATGCTCGTCGGCGTCGCAGTACTCATCATTACCTGCCCATGTGCTCTCGGACTGGCCGTCCCGGTCGTGCAGGTCGTCGCAGCCGGCGAGCTCTTTCGCAGGGGCGTCATGGTCAAGGATGGTTCGGCGCTCGAGCGGCTCGCCGAGGTCGACATCGTCGCCTTCGACAAGACGGGCACATTGACGCTCGGGCAACCGAGGCTCGTGCGGACCGAGGCCGATAATATCGGGAGCATCGCGATCGCCGCGGGACTTGCTCAGCATTCCCGGCATCCGCTCTCGCAGTCGCTCGCCCGCCAGGCAGACGTAGCGGAGCAATTCGAGCGCGTGGCAGAGGTCGCAGGCGGCGGTCTCGAAGCCTCGCGCGGCGATGTCGTCTACAGGCTCGGAAATGCATCCTTCGCCTGCGGTCAGGCCCAGGTCGCGACATCCGACAGTCCGCTGTCCGAAGTCGTGCTGTCAGCAAACGGGGTGGCGCTGGCGCGCTTCTTCTTCGATGACACGCTTCGTCCGGGGGCAGGCGAGGCGGTCGCCAATCTGGAATCGGCCGGTTTGCGGACGCTGATCTTTTCGGGAGACCGCCAGTCCGTCGTTGAAAGTACGGCACGCAGTCTCGGCGTCGATCGCGCGCTTGGCGCACTGACCCCGAAGCAGAAGGTGGAAGCCTGCGAGGCTCTGCGAGCGGAAGGACACAGCGTTCTGATGGTCGGCGACGGTATCAATGATGCGCCGGCGCTCGCCGCTGCCCATGTTTCGATGGCGCCATCCAGTGCCTCCGACATTGGACGCCAGGCCGCCGACCTCGTCTTCTTCAACGAGAGGCTTGATGTCGTGCCCGACGCGATCCGGATCGCCAAGCGCTCAGCTGCGCTCATCCGGCAGAATTTCGCACTCGCGATCGGCTACAACATCCTGGCCGTGCCGATCGCGATCGCCGGCCTCGCGACGCCGCTGATTGCCGCGGTGGCGATGTCCACCTCTTCGATCATTGTCGTCACCAACGCCCTGCGTCTCAATGCCTTTACAGCACGAAGCGCTTCTTTGCCGACGTCGCAAAGGCCGATCCGCGATCGGAAGGTGGAAGCTGCATGAACATGCTCATCTATCTGATCCCGATCGCACTTTTCATGGGCGGCCTTGGATTGGCGGCGTTCCTCTGGTCCCTGAAGAGCGGTCAGTATGACGACCTGGAGGGCGCTTCCTGGCGGGTGATTGCCGATGATGATTCCGATCCGACCGCTACGTGATCGCATCAGCCGGAAAAGGACCGATGCTCTCCAACAATGAACGGCTTTTACGGTCAGACATGTTTCATGGGCTGAACGAGGATACCGCAAGACGGCTTGCGGCCCTGGCTCGCCGGCGCACCTATATGGTGGGCGAAGAGATCCTCGTGGAAGGTGAGCCTGGCGTTCACGTCATCTATGTCGCAAGCGGCGTGGTCAGGTTGACACGGACCGAATCGAGTGGGCGTGATGCGGATATCCGCGTCTGCGAGCCTGGAGACTTCATCGGAGAATATGTCATTGCGCTCGGCGGCAATTATGCGCACGGCGCGTGCGCCGGCGCCTCGAGCGAGCTCGTGCTCTTCGAGGTTGCGGAGCTGCGGATACTCGCCGATAAATGCCCTCAGCTCCAGCGCAACCTTCTGAAGATATCGGCCCGCCATCTTCTTGAAGCCTTCGATGGCATTGCCGGCGATCGCCTGCATACGGCAGCCCAGCGCGTGGCGAATTTCCTTTTGCGCCAGTGTCCGGAAGCAGCTCCCCAGGCGACATTCCATCTTCCGTACAAGAAGCAGATTCTGGCTGGAAAACTCGGGCTTGGGCCGGAGGCCCTGTCCAGGGCATTTGCCGCCCTCGCACGGTGCGGGGTTGACGTGAAGGGTCGAACGGTCCGCATCGAAAACGTAGTCCTGTTGCGTCAGGTCTGTTAACGACAATCGCGCCAGTTGTCCGAAGTCATGCCGTTGGAGGTTATGGCGATAAAGCCCACCAGGCAGTCATCACCAGGTTTCTTTGGGAACCATCGCATGCGGCGCTGAGAGCGGTGGCGCTGGCCGAATTCCTGCGCTATCTGATTGGCAAGTCGAAACAAGATTAACGAGGACAATGGAACCGGACCGTATTCTGGTGGTCGATGACGACGCGCGGATCAGGCAGATGCTGGTGCGTTACTTCGAAGACAACGGATTCAAGGTGAACGCGGTCGCAAACGGTGCGGCGATGCGTTCCGAACTTGCCAGGGGCTCTTACGCGGCAATTTTTCTCGATCTGGTGCTCCCGAACGGCGAGAACGGTCTCGAATTGCTCCGGGAGCTTCGAAGCACATCCGACGTGCCGGTTCTCATGCTGACCGGTCAGGACGATGTTACGGACAAGGTCGTCGGCCTCGAGGTCGGCGCCGATGATTACATCGCCAAGCCCTTTCATCTGCGGGAACTGTTGGCTCGTCTCAGGACAATCCTGCGGCGCCGTACGCCCTCGGACGCGACCCGCCACGTCAATGGAGAGGACGAGACGCTTGCCTTTGAAGGCTGGTGCCTCGATGTGTCGCGGAGACGGTTGACCTCACCCCGGGGCGACGACGTTGCCTTGACGACGGGCGAGTTCGACATGCTGCTCGTTTTCGTGCGCAATCCCGGCCGGGTTCTTTCGCGCGAAACGCTTATGGATCTGACAAGAAACCGCAATCTCGAAGCCTTCGATCGTGCGATCGACGCCCAGATCGTCCGCTTGCGCAAGAAGATCGAGGATGATCCGAAGAGCCCTGATCTCATCCAGTCGGTGCGTGGCGTCGGTTATGTCTTCACGGGCCGACCGGAACGAACATCGAGATAATTGATCCTCGTCAATGTCCGGTCCGCTGCTGCGGCTATGTGTTGAGCCATTATGGCTGCAACAATGACGATCTGGATTCTTCTCGCGGTGATGACGACCGCAGCAACTGCCATCCTGCTTCACCCGCTTTCGACGGGCGGTCGGCGGGTGGTGAGCGCCAAAGCGGATGTCCGCAAGGTCTATCGCGACCAGCTTTTCGAACTCGATGAAGATATCGCCTCCGGACGCATCTCGCCGGACGAGTACGAACTGGCCAAAGCAGAAACGGCACGCCGGCTCTTCAAGGCCGCGGATGACAACCGGCCGGCGCAGACCGCGCGACGCCCCGACAGATGGCTCAAACATGCCATAGCCGCGTTCCTGCCCTTGCTCAGCATCGCTCTTTACGTTTCGCTCGGCTCCCCCGATCTTCCCTCGCGTCCTTTGGCCGCGAGGCTCGCGGAGCCGGGCGAGGATCTCGCAATCCTCGTGAAGAAGATGGAGGATCATCTGGCTAAGCGTCCCGAGGACGGGCGGGGATGGGACGTCATTGCTCCGGTTTACCTCAAGATGAACAGGGTCGATGACGCTGCAAAAGCCTATCGTACGGCACTTCGTCTCAACGGAACCAATGTTTCCCGCCTGGAAGGATTGTCAGAGACGCTGATGGCGACCGCCGAAGGTGTGGTGACGGAAGATGCGCGCAAGGTGCTGGAGCAGTCGTTGGCGCTCGAGCCGAACAACCCGCGTGCACGCTTCTACATTGCGCTGAGCCTTGAGCAGGCGGGCCAACCGGATCAGGCGCGCACCGCCTTCGAGGCGTTGGCGAAACAATCGCCGGCCGATGCGCCCTGGCTGGCGCTGGTCAACGAGCATATCGCCAAAAACGGCGGCACGGCGGTTGCGCCTGCTGCCGAGCCTGCCGCACAGCCGCCCGCTCTGGGCGGCCCGACCGAGCAGGATGTGGCGACGGCCGAGACGATGAGCAGCGGCGACCGCCAGCAAATGATCCGGGGCATGGTGGAAAGCCTGGATGCCAAACTGTCGGCCGACCCTGATAATTTCGAGGGCTGGATGCGTCTCGTCCGCTCTTACGCCGTATTGAACGACAAGGATCGTGCGGCGGATGCCTTGAAGCGCGGGCTTGCCGCCTTCCCGGCATCGGGTGAGCAGGGCAGGCAGCTTTTGGCTTTGGCAAAAGAACTCGGCATCGCCACGGAAGGATCGGTTGAATGACGCGCAAGCAGAAACGCCTGGCGGTGATTGCCGGCGGCATGAGCTTCATCCTTGTCGCGGTGCTGCTCGTGATGTTCGCCTTCAGCCAGTCGGTTGCCTATTTCTATATGCCGGGCGATCTCGTCAGCAACCCGGTCGCACCGGGCACCCGCATCCGCCTCGGCGGCCTCGTCGGCGAGGGCAGCGTCCTGCGCGGTGAGGGTTCGGTGGTGCGCTTTGCGGTGACCGATCCGAGCGGTCAGATCGTCAATGTCCGCTACCAGGGCATATTGCCTGACCTGTTTCGCGAAGGGCAGGGGGTGGTGACCGAAGGAAGTTTCGAGACGGGCAGCAACGTCTTCACCGCCGATACCGTGCTTGCCAAGCATGACGAGACCTATATGCCGAAGGACGTGGCCGACAGGCTGAAGGCTCAGGGCCTCTGGGAAGAGGGCAAGGGAGCAGCACCGCAAGGTCAGCAAGCCAGAGCCCAGGAAACCAAGGCTGAGGAAACGAAGGCGACGCCATGATCATCGAGATCGGCCACTATGCGCTGGTTCTGGCGCTCGCAACCGCGATCGTCCTGTCGCTCGTACCGGTGATCGGTGCAAGGCGCGGCGATCAGGCGATGATGGATGTGGCGCCCTTGGGCTCCATCCTGCTCTTTGCCCTCGTCGCCTTCTCCTTCGGCGTGCTCACCTATGCCCATGTCGTTTCCGACTTCTCGGTGCAGAACGTCTGGGAGAATTCGCATTCACTGGTGCCGCTGATCTACAAATATTCCGGCGTCTGGGGCAATCACGAGGGATCGATGATGCTCTGGCTGCTGATCCTTGCGCTGTTCAGCGCCTTGGTCGCGATCTTCGGCCGCAATCTGCCCGATACGCTGAAGGCCAATGTGCTCTCCGTCCAGGCCTGGATCTCGGTCGCCTTCATCCTCTTCATCCTGTTGACCTCCAATCCCTTCGTCCGCCTCGATCCGGCCCCTGCCGAGGGCCGCGACCTGAACCCGGTGCTGCAGGATATCGGCCTCGCCATCCATCCGCCGCTGCTCTACCTCGGTTATGTCGGCTTCTCGGTCTGCTTCTCCTTTGCCGTTGCCGCCCTTCTCGACGGCCGCATCGATGCCGCCTGGGCGCGCTGGGTGCGGCCCTGGACGCTCGCAGCCTGGACCTTCCTGACACTTGGCATCGCCATGGGTTCCTACTGGGCCTATTACGAGCTCGGCTGGGGCGGCTGGTGGTTCTGGGATCCGGTGGAGAACGCCTCCTTCATGCCCTGGCTGGCCGGCACGGCACTCTTGCACTCGGCGCTCGTCATGGAAAAGCGCGAGGCGCTGAAGATCTGGACGGTGCTGCTTGCCATCCTCACCTTCTCGCTGTCGCTGATGGGCACCTTCCTGGTGCGCTCCGGTGTCCTGACCTCGGTCCATGCTTTCGCCAGCGACCCGAGCCGCGGCGTCTTCATTCTCTGCATTCTCCTGATCTTCATCGGCGGAGCGCTGTCGCTCTTTGCCTTCCGTGCGCCGCTGCTCTCGGCCGGCGGGCTGTTTGCGCCGATCTCGCGTGAGGGCGCGCTCGTCGTCAACAACCTGATCCTGACGGTTGCCTGCGGCACGGTTCTGACAGGCACGCTCTATCCGCTGGTCCTGGAAACCTTGACCGGCGACAAGATCTCCGTCGGCCCGCCCTTCTTCAACCTGACCTTCGGCCTGCTGATGGCGCCGCTCCTGATCGTCGTGCCCTTCGGGCCGCTGCTCGCCTGGAAGCGCGGCGATCTGCTCGGCGCAATGCAGCGGCTCTATGTCGTGGCCGCTCTCGCTTTCGTCGCGGCCCTGATCTTCTTCTATCTCCAGCATGGCGGCCCGGTCATGGCCGTGCTCGGCCTTGCCGCCGGCCTGTTCCTGATCCTGGGCGCGGCGGCCGATCTCTGGTATCGCGCCGGCATCGGCAAGGTGAAGGTCGATATCGCCTGGCGCCGGCTGACCGGCCTGCCGCGCTCGGCCTTCGGCACCGCACTTGCCCATGCCGGGCTTGGCGTGACCGTGCTCGGCATCGTTGCCGTCACCACGTTCCAAACCGAGCATGTGGTCGAGATGAAGCAGGGCCAGTCGACGGAGGCCGGCGGCTACAGCATCGTCTTCGACGGCATTCAGCCGGCAACCGGCCCGAACTATACCGAGGACCGCGGCCACTTCTCGATCCGCCGCGGCGGCGCCGAGGTTGCCGACGTCTGGTCGGCCAAGCGGCTCTATACCGCAAGGCAGATGCCGACGACCGAAGCCGGCATCCTGACCTTCGGCCTCAGCCAGCTCTATGTGTCGCTCGGTGACGCCACCCATGACGGCGGCATCGTCGTGCGCATCTGGTGGAAGCCGTTCATTCTCTGCATCTGGGGCGGGACCTTGATCATGGCTTTCGGCGGCTTCGTCTCGCTGACCGACCGCCGCCTGCGTGTCGGTGCCCCGAGCAGAAAGGCGAAGGCCAAGCCGGCCAAGCCGGCGGCACCCGTCATGGAGCCGGCGGAATGAGGAGCGGTCCCCATTCTCCCTCATTCCTGTGCTTGTCACAGGAATCCAGCGCGCCCAAGTCCTTGGGCGCAGAAGACTCATTTGGAGTTGGGAGCGATTCATTCACGGCGCAGACGCGCCGTGGCTGGATTCCTGTGACAAGCACAGGAATGAGGGGAGGAGAGATTTGGCGCCTCTCGCAAGTGTCGCGCCTTTCCTCCCGTCTCCTTATAATCCTGTTCGTTATCTTCGCGCCGCTCGCCGCCTTTGCCGTCAACCCGGACGAGATGCTCTCCGACCCGGCGCTGGAAGCCCGCGCGCGGACACTCTCGGCGGAACTGCGCTGCATGGTCTGCCAGAACCAGTCGATCGACGATTCCAATGCCGACCTCGCCAAGGATCTGCGCCTGCTGGTGCGCGAGCGCATCACCGATGGCGACAGTGACGATGAGGTGCTGAACTATATCGTCTCGCGCTACGGCGAGTTCGTGCTGCTGAAGCCGCGCTTTAGTGTCAGAACGCTGCTGCTCTGGGGTGCGCCCGTGCTGCTGATCCTTGCCGGCGGGGTTTCCCTCATCGTCTTCGCCCGCAAGCGGGCCGGCAAGCCCACCGGCAGCAAACTCACGGAAGATGAGAAGGCAAGGCTTGCCGAGCTGCTGGATCCAGCACCGCGACTTTGACGGAGGTCAAGGTCTGTTCGTCCAAGCTGTCCTACTCTCACGGCACCAAATATTTCCGGAAAGGGAGGTGCACACATGCAGGCCAAGGACATTATGACGAGTAACGTGGTTTCGATCAGCCCTGCGGCAGGGATCCGCCACGCCGTCGCGGTGATGATGCAAAACAATATCAGCGGGCTGCCTGTCGTTGACGACGAAGGGCGGGTCTGTGGAATTCTGACCGAAGGCGACCTGCTGCTGCGGCGCGAGATCCGGCTTGCGCCGCGCACCGCGCGTAACGCGGAAATCACGTCCGATGTCGATCTCGACCGCTACATTCGCGGCAACGGCTGGTCCGTCAAAGATATCATGTCGCGCGACGTCATTGTCGCCAGCCCGGACAGCGAGGTTTCGGATATTGCCGAAAGCCTCGAGGTCCATCGCATCAAGCGTATTCCGATCGTCGAGGCCGGACGGCTTGTCGGGATCGTCAGCCGTCGCGATATCCTCGCTTTGATCGCGGACGCGCCGACGCTCAGGTTACCGCGCGAGGACGACGCGATCCTCCTGGCAGTTCGCGCACGCCTGAAATACGATCTCGGCCTGACGCCGCAGAGGATCCGCGTCTCCGTCCATAACGGGCAGATCACGCTCGAAGGAAATGTGGAGACCGACTTGCAGCGCCGTGCCGTGCTGGCGCTCGTCGAGAATCTCGGATCGGGAGGCTGCCTCGATCGGTTGCAGCTTGCCGCAGATTCAGATCCGGAAAAGCGGGCGCAACAGGCTTAAGTCCAAGCCACCGATCCAGTCGCAGGCGAGGGGCTTCCGGTCAGCTGCCGGCAGCCAATGCCTTGTCGATCGCAGGTCCAATGCCGGCCGACAGGGCCTTGTCGTCGAGAGGCCCGACCTGCTTGAACAGGATGCGGCCATCGCGGCCGATGACGAAAGTCTCCGGCACGCCGTAGACACCCCAGTCGATCGCCTCCCTGCCGGTCGGATCGACGCCGATGGCAGCGTAAGGGTTTCCGTTATCGCGCAAGAAGGCCAGAGCGTTGCTGCTGTTGTCCTTGTAATTGATGCCTATCAGCTTGATACGGCGGTCCTTCGATAGCCGCATGAGCGCGGCATGTTCCTGCCGGCAGGGGATGCACCAGGATGCGAATACGTTGACGATCGCGACCTGGCCGGAAAGTCCGCTACCCTGAAGTCCGGGAGACTGCAGGCCGGCAAGAGGAGGCAGATCGATCGCAGGATGTGTCTGGCCGATCAATGCTGAGGGAAGGGCGGAGGGCGAATATCCTTCCACCGCTTCCCGATAAAGCATGCGCCCGGCGGCGCCGACAATCGCCGCAAAGACGAGCAGCGGCACGGCGGCCAGGAGATAGCGACGCATTTAGCGGGCCTCGTGACGTGCTTGATGCCTGATCTTCGCCACTACTTCGACCTGCCGACGATAGGCGCGGCCGCGAAACCAGGTGGTCATGCTGATAGCGATCATGACGGAGAATGCGACAGTGTAGGCTGCGAGCACATAATCCTGATGTGTCATTCAATTCTCCCTTTGTGTTGCGGCCCGTGCCGCCAGGCGATGATGCGACAGGAGCCTCCGCCGCCAGATTTCGTTCCTGATCGAAGCCACGTGGAGAGTGAAAAAGAGTGCCGTGAAGGCCAGCCCCATGATCAGGAGCGGGCGAAGGAATTCTATGTCCAGAGCGGGGCCGTTTAGCCTGAGCACGCTTGCCGGCTGATGCAGGGTGTTCCACCAGTCGACCGAGAACTTGATGATCGGAATGTTGACGAAGCCCACGAGGACGAGAACCGCCGTGACACGAGCGGCGCGCGTCGGCTCATCGATCGCGCGGTTGATCGCCAACAGGCCGAGATACATCAGGAAAAGCACGAACATTGAGGTCAGGCGTGCGTCCCACACCCACCAGGTTCCCCACATCGGCTTGCCCCAGATCGCGCCTGTGACGAGCGATACGAAGGTAAAGGCCGCGCCGATTGGCGCAGCGGCGCGCGCGGCGACATCGGCAAGCGGGTGGCGCCATACCAGGGAGCCAATGGCGCTTGCGGTCATCACCGTATAGCAGAGCATCGCCATCCATGCCGCCGGCACATGGACATACATGATCCTGACGGTCTCACCCTGCTGGTAATCGCCGTCGGAAACAAAACTCAGATAAAGTCCAATGGCGAAACAGAGAGCAGTAACTATTGAAAGTCCAGGCAGGACCCGATCGGCCAGTTCCAGGAATCTGGCGGGCTGCGCAAGCCTGATGATGTCGTCTTTGATGCGTTCGACGTGGGTCATGGCCCTCTCTAGCGTCTAAGGCCGTCAAACGAATTGACCCGGATCAAACACCGACCATCGGCGCAGCAGGCTCATCGCGACATATTGCCGGGGCGTTCTGCCGCGGCAACGCTCCGGCAGAACCGGTTGATAATTGATCGTGGTCAAAGACGATTGCCGCGCAAATGCCAAAAAGGGGTATTCCAGTCAGGAGACCCTCACCTTGATGATTGCCGCGCACGACCGATCCGCCACTCCTCCCGCCAAAGTGATTGCGGGCTCCAGACCGCAGCCGGAGAACAAGAAGCCCGGTGTCTCTGGCCTCGTCCGGTTGCTGCCCCTGCTGCGGCCTCACCGCGGCCTCGTACTGTTGGCAGTGATTTCGCTTGCGGCCGCGGCGCTGATTTCGCTTGCGCTGCCGATGGCGGTCCGCCGGATGATCGACCACGGGTTCGGCCAATCCGACGATGGCTTCGTCAACAGCTATTTCCTGATGCTTCTTGCACTTGCGGTCGCGCTCGCCATGGCGAGCGCCTGCCGCTATTATTTCGTCACGACACTTGGCGAGCGCGTCGTCAGCGACCTGCGTGTGAAGACCTTCCGAAATGTGACACGGCTGCCGGCAAGCTTTTTTGACGCCAACAAATCCGGCGACATCGCATCGCGGCTGGCGGCGGATGCCGCACAGATCAAGTCCGCATTAAATCTCGCCGCATCGGTTGCCCTGCGTAATTCGTTGCTCTGCCTCGGCGCCCTGGCGATGATGTTCGTGACGAGCCCTGGACTTTCCACCATCACATTGGGTGCCATTCCGCTCGTGGTCGCGCCGCTCGTTCTTTTCGGTCGCTCGGTTCGCAGAAAATCGCGTGCAGCCCAGGACGCTCTAGCGAGCGCATCTGCTTTCGCCAGTGAGATGATTGCCGGAAGCCGAACTGTGCAGGCTTTCAATGGAGAGGCTGCGGCGAGCGAGAGGTACGCATGTGACATCGAGGCGTCTTATCGCTGCGCTGTCTTTGCCGCCCGCTCGCGCGCGGTCCTGACTGCTGTCGCCATTGCTCTCATTTTTGGAAGCGTCGTCGGGGTTCTCTGGATCGGTGCTCACAACCTGCTTTCCGGAACGCTGTCAGCGGGAAGCCTGAGCCAGTTCCTGCTGTATTCCGTCATTGCGGCAGGGTCGCTGGGCTCGCTTTCGGAGGTCTGGGGCGAACTGGCGCAGGCTGCGGGTTCAGCCGAACGCCTTTTCGAATTGCTCGATGAAGATACCGGTGAGAGCGAGCCGGGCTCGCGTACTCCGCTCAGCCAGCCCGCAAAAGGCGCGATCGAAATCCGGGATCTGCATTTCGCCTATCCGAGCGCTCCGGACAGGAAAGTCCTCACGGGCCTGTCGATGAACGTACGGCCCGGCGAGACAGTAGCGCTTGTGGGTGCTTCCGGCTCGGGCAAGAGCACGATCTTTTCGCTCCTGCTCGGTTTCTACAAGGATTATTCCGGCGACATTTCGCTCGATGGCTGCGATGTGCGTACAACCGTCACCGCTGCGGTTCGAAGGGAAATTGCTGTCGTGCCACAGGATGTGACAATTTTCGCAACGACCGTCGCAGAAAATATCAGTCTCGGACGACCTGACGCGTCGCAGGACGAGATCGCAGCTGCAGCGACAACAGCAAGGGCGCACGGGTTCATTTCCGACCTGCCGGATGGCTATGGCACCATGGTCGGCGAGCGCGGTCTGACGCTGTCTGGCGGCCAGCGGCAGAGACTTGCCATCGCCCGAGCTGTCCTGAAGAACACGCCGATCCTTTTGCTGGATGAGGCCACGGCATCGCTCGACGCGGAAAACGAAATGCTCGTGCAAAGAGGGCTCGACGAGTTGATGTGCAATCGCACAACGATCGTGATTGCGCATCGGCTTGCTACGGTGCTCAAGGCGGATCGAATTCTGGTGATCGACGGCGGTCGGGTGATCGAGGAGGGGACACACGCCGCGCTGATCCGCAAGGGCGGGGCATATTCCAAGCTTGCCGAACTACAGTTCGATCTCTCTGGGTCGGCAGCTTTGGAGCATGATGCGGCGTAAGCGTTGTCACAGTCGACCGCCTATCAAGGCCGGCATCGTGGGTGAGGCATTCATTCTCGGCTTGGTTGCCGTCCGCTATGAAAGCTATCTATCCGAACGACTGGAGGGGTCTCGCGGCGCCTCCGACCGATTCAAAGTCGAACATCTTCTGCGTCACCAACGCTGCGGCGCCGCGTGCCCATGAATTGTCCTCCCAATCGGGAAGAATGGGAGGTGGTGTCCTGAAGGTTCGCAGTGCCAGCGCCTCTTGTAGAGGCGTCAAAAAGTGTTCGCCGAGTGAAACAGCTTCTCCGCCCGCCACGACCACTTCCGGATCCGTCACGTTGACGAGATTGGCGAGAGCCGTTCCGATGCCGCGCCCCGCATCCTCGACGATCCGGACAGCCGTCGGATCCTCTGCGGCAAGCGCCTGGCGCAGTTCGGAGGTGCCCAGATCCTCGCCGCCACCATTTGCTTCGCGCCAGCGCCGCACCATCGACGCCTCGGAATGGTAGGCCATCAGGCAGCCGCGTTTGCCGCATTCGCAGAGGCGGCCGTTCTCCTCGTAAAGCGTATGTCCGAACTTGCCGGCCGCGCCGTTGGCGCCGCGATAGAGCTTGCCTTCGATGACGAGGGCGCAGCTTATGCCGACGCCGACCGCCAGCACGGCCATGTTGCGATGCTGGCGGCCGAGACCGAACAATTGCTGTGCGATGGCGTAGGCATTGGTATCGTCCTCGAGCCAGACGGGAACATTCGCACGATTGGCGAGAAGGGATGCCAGCGGGACGTTGTCCCATTTGAAGCGATGGCTTCTGATGCACATCGTTTGCTCATGGTTGATAACGCCCGGCATCGATATGCCGATGCCTGTAAGCTTGGCATGCGTGCGCCCCGCAAGTCCGACGAGTCTGGGCACCGTTGCGGCCAGCAGATCTGCGACATCATCCGGCGCCCGGCTGGGCATTGGAATCCTGATGGCGGCAAGGGGGCTCGTCGCGAGGTCCGTCGCGACGCATTCCACCGTGTCGGCCATGAGCTTGAAACCGATCGCCAGCCCGTGCCCATAGTTGATTTCTACAGGGATTGGCCGACGACCGGTGAAGCTTGAAACCGCCTCACCCTCTGTGACGATGCCTTCCTCCACGAGGTCACCGACGACGAAGGTGACGGCGGCGGGACTGAGATGGGTGATCGTTGCCAATTCGGCACGGCTCTTCGGTCCTTCCTGCCTCAGCAGGTTCAGGATCAGACGGCGGTTCATCGCCCTGGCAGTCGTCTGGTCACCTTTGAGCTTCACGATCGAGTTCCTTTATTTTGTAAATAAACTATTGCGACGCTTCCTAATCTATGCATAAGTTTGCCCCGTCGATCAACTCGGAATGAAGGGATCGGCACGTTGAATGCCCGGCGCCACCGTTGTGGAGGACGACCGTCGGGACGTGTTGATCTGCTCAACTGGGAGGAATTCAATGGCATTTTCCAAGCATTTTTCGTCCACCACGCGCCGCACATTTCTGAAGGGTGCAGGCATGGCATCTGCGGCCGCGGTCGCAGGCGGCTTCCCGATCCCGGCAATTGCCCAGACCCAGGAAGTCAACGTGATTTCCGCGGAAAACAACGCCAAGGCGCTTGAAGCGCTGAAGAAGATCGCCGAGGACTTCGGCAAGCAGGCCGGTACGAAGGTCGTCATCAACAATATGGACCACGAGGCCCACAAGACGGCGATCCGCAATTATCTGACGGCAGGTGCGCCAGATGTCTGCTTCTGGTTTTCGGGCAACCGCATGCGGGCTTTCGTCAAGAGAGGCCTGTTCGATGATATCTCGGACCTGTTCGAGAAGGAGAAATACAAGGACGTTCTCGGCGCTAGTACCGGCGCCGTTACGGTTGACAACAAGCAGTATGGTCTACCCACCGGCGGCACCCTCTGGGGCATGTTCTACCGGAAGGACGTCTTCGATCAGAACGGATTGACGGTGCCGACGACGGCGGACGAATTCTCGGCCTATTGCGACAAGGCCAAGGCGGCGGGACTGACGCCGGTTGCCATCGGCACGAAGGAACTCTGGCCGGCCGCCGGCTGGTTTGACCAGATGAATCTTCGCATCAATGGGCTCGACAAACATATGGCGTTGATGGACGGGCAGATGAGCTATCTAGATCCGGCCCTGACACCTGTCTTCGATCAGTGGGAAGCCATGATCAAGAAGGAAGTCTTCACCCCGAACCACACGTCGTTCGGCTGGCAGGAGGCGGCGGCCCTGCTCGCCCAGAAGAAGGCCGGAATGATGAACCTTGGCGCCTTTCTGCGCTCTGCCTTCACGGACGCGGATCTGCCGCAACTGACTTTCGCTCCGTTCCCGACCCTTGATGCCAATATTCCCCGGTTCGAGGAATTCTCGCTGAACTCGGTCCATATTCCGGCAAACGGCAAGAACAAGCAGGGTGCGCGCGAATTCCTCGCCTACTTCTACAAGCCGGAAAATCTCGCGTCCTATCTGGAGCCGGGTGGCAACGTGCCGCCACGCGGCGACCTGCCGCCCAGCAAGGATCCGCTGGTCAATGCCGCGGTCGAATCCTTGAAACAGGTCAAGGGAACCTCGCAATATTACGACCGCGACAGCGACCCGGATATGGCGCAGGCGGGTCTGGTGGGCTTCCAGGAGTTCATGGCCAAACCCGACCGCCGTCAGGCGATCCTGCAGCGCCTCGAAGGCACCCGCAAGCGTATCTACAAGATCTAGCTCTCCTCCCGGCGACCGGGGAGCGGAACTGCGGTTCCGCTCCTTCTATCCTCCAAGAGGTTCTGGACAATGTTGATGTTATGGCGCCGCCAGCGTTGGTGGCTCACCCCGACTATGCTTATCGCTCCGGCCATCATCCTGTTCTTCACGGTCATCCTGCTGTCGGCCGTCCGAAGCCTGTGGATCAGTCTCCACGACTGGGATGGAATGGGCCCGATGACGTGGGTCGGGTTTGGAAATTATGTCGAGCTCTACAACGATCCGCAGTTCTACAAGTCGCTGAAGAACAACCTGATCTGGCTGATAATGTTCATGGCCGCGCCGCCGCTCGGGCTGGCGATCGCGCTGCTCGTCAATCAGAAGATCCGCGGCATGCGCTTTTTGAAGTCGTTGTTCTTCATTCCGCTCGTGCTCGCCTCCGTCACCGTCGGCGTGGTCTTCACCTGGGTCTATACGCCGGAATTCGGGCTTCTTGCGCTGGTCTTCAAGGCGTTTGGAGCAACTGCGCCTGCCGTGCTTTCGGACGAGCATTTCGTCACCTTCGCAATCGTCATCGCGGCGCTCTGGCCGCAGATCACCTTCTGCATGGTGCTCTATCTCGCCGGTCTCAACAACCTGAGCGAGGAGCTTATCGGCGCCGGGCGTGTCGATGGTGCGAGAGGGTGGAATATGCTCTGGCATATCGTTCTCCCGCAACTGACGCAGGTCACGTTCATCGCGATTGCCGTGACCGTCGTCGGCGCTCTTCGATCTTTCGACATGGTGTCGGTGATGACGCGCGGCGGACCTTTCGGTTCCTCGTCGGTGCTCGCCTACCAGATGTTCGAGCAGTCCATCTTCTCTTATCGCTTCGGATATGGCGCGGCGATCGCATCGGTCCTGTTCGTGATCATGGGGCTCTTCATCGTCTGGTATCTGTCGCGGATCATCCGCACCGAAGAAAGGGGCGGTTGATGTATCCTCGTCCAATTCCCGAGACTTCCGTCTGGCACCGCCGGTTCTATTTCCTGGCCGTGCTCACCGTCCTTCTCCTGTGGCTCTGCCCGCTCTTCGCCATCATCCTGACCTCGTTTCGATCGACCGCGGACGTGATGGGTGGCAACCTCTGGGGATGGCCGACCGAGTTCGGCCTCGTCGACAACTACACCGCCGTCTTTACCCAGACGCCGATGGCGCAGTATTTCCTGAACAGTCTGACGATCACGATCCCGTCGGTGATCGGCGTCCTGATTTTAAGCACGCTGTCCGGCTTCGTTCTGTCGAGATACCGGTTTCCGGGAAACATGCTCATCTTCGCGCTCTTCGTCGGCGGCAACTTCCTTCCGCACCAGATCATGATGATCCCGGTGCGCGACCTGATGGTGCGGCTCGACCTGATCGATACGACGACAGCGCTGATTATCTTCCACGTCGCGTTCCAGACCGGCTTTGCGACGCTCTTCATGCGCAATTTCATCGCCGCTCTGCCCGACGAACTGTTTCAGGCAGCAAGGGCGGAGGGAGCCTCGCCTTTCCAGACACTCATTCATGTCGCGGTTCCTCTCGTCCGGCCGGCGCTGGCAGCACTCGCCATCCTCCTCTTCACCTTCATCTGGAACGACTACTTCTGGGCGGTCGTCCTGACGGTGAGCGATTCCGTCAAACCGGTGACCGCCGGCCTTGCCAACCTCCGCGGTGAATGGGTCTCGGCCTGGAACCTCATCTCGGCCGGAACGATCGTCGTCGCCGTCCCGCCCGTCGTGATGTTCTTCCTGATGCAGCGACACTTCATCGCCGGCCTGACGATGGGAGCGGTCAAAGGATGAACGCCCTCAGGAATCCGGAAATCAGATCTTCAAAAGCAGAGAGCCAGGAAGCATGACCAGCCTCGAACTGCGACAGATAAACAAGAACTACGGCACCTACCATGCATTGCGTGGGATCGATCTCTCGGTGGAAGAGGGAGAGTTCATCGTCATGGTCGGTCCGTCCGGCTGTGGCAAGTCGACCCTGCTCAAGACCATCGCGGGTCTTGAAGGCATTACCTCGGGTCAGATCCTCATCAACGGGCGGGACGTCAGCCGCGAGGAGCCGGGTGACCGTGGCATCGCGATGGTGTTCCAGTCCTACGCCCTCTATCCGCACATGACGGTTGCCGAAAACATGGGCTTCGGCCTTCGCATGGCGAAAAGGCCGAAGGCGGAGATTGATGCGGCGGTTGCGCGCGCAGCCAGGATCCTTCGTATTACCGATCAGCTCGAGAAGCGGCCGAAGCAACTGTCGGGCGGGCAGCGCCAGCGCGTCGCGATCGGTCGCGCGATCACGCGCTCGCCGGATGTCTTCCTGTTCGACGAACCGTTGTCGAACCTCGATGCGGCATTGCGCACGCAAATGCGGGTCGAACTGTCGAGCCTGCATTCCGAACTCGGTGCGACCATGGTTTACGTGACCCACGACCAAGTCGAAGCCATGACCATGGCAAGCCGCATCGTCGTCTTGAACCAGGGCGTTATCGAACAGGTCGGATCGCCGCTCGAACTCTATCGCAACCCTGAAAACCTGTTCGTAGCCGGATTCCTTGGCGCTCCGAGAATGAATTTCCTGTCCGTCACTGTGGACGAGGTTTCGGGTCGTCAGGTCAGGGTTTCCGCACCGGGCCTGGCCCCTACGGTGGTCGAACTCTCAGACCCTGCAGCACTCCATAAGGGCACGAACCTGACGCTCGGCGTGCGGCCGGAGAACATTTCGGTGGTAACGGATGGAGCAGGGAGCGGTGCAGTGAACGGCATCGTCCGCCTGGTCGAGCATCTCGGCCGCGAAACGATCCTCTATGTCGATGCCGGCGACCTCCGGACTGTCGCATCGGAAAGCGGAACCGGAAACATCACCGTCCAGCTCAGTTATGTCGCGCCATTCAAGGCCGACCAGCCGGTAGCGCTCAAGCTCGACGCTGCCGAACTCTATCTCTTCGCGCCTGACGCGGGCCGCACGATCAGCGCCCGCAAGGCAATCATCGACAAATAGGTATCAGGATAGTCGCTCGTGTCTGAAAAAAAGTCAGCAAAAATCTCCGCCTGGAATCCGGTCAAGACCGACCGCTTTCTCGTTGGCGCTCCGCACTATCCCGAACATGTCGACGAGAGCTACTGGGAGCGCGACGCTGAACGCATGGCCAAAGCAGGCTTCAATATCGTCAGGATGGCGGAATTTGCCTGGCATATTCTTGAACCTGAGCTCGGACGCTTTGATTTCGACCTGTTCGACAGGGCGATTGCCATCCTCGGAAAGCATGGTATCGACACGATCATGTGCACGCCGACGGCCACACCGCCGCGCTGGCTGACCGTCGCGCATCCCGAGATCCTGCGGGTGGATGGCAAGGGCCGGTCTATGAGCCACGGGTCGCGCCAGCATTGCGACACTGCAAGTCCGGTATTTCGCGAGCATAGCCGGCGCATCACGAAGGCGATGGCGGAGCACTATCGTGACAATCCGCGCGTCGTCGGCTGGCAGACCGACAACGAACTCAACACCAGCATGCCGGAGAGTTTTTCAAAGGCGACGCTGAGCGAGTTTCAGGTCTTCCTTGCCGAGAAGTACCGCACGATCGACAAGCTCAACCATGCCTGGGGAGGGGATTTCTGGGCGACCGCTTATCGGAGCTTCGACCAGGTGGTGCTGCCGATCGAATTCGGGCCTACCTTCCCGAGCCCCGGCCATGTGCAGGACTACCATCGCTTCCTCGCCTTCTCGACGGCGCGCTTCCAGCATGACCAGGTCGAGATCCTTCGTGCCGTCAAACCGTCCTGGTTCGTCTTCCACAATCTGGGCGGCCTGCGGGATATCGACTTCCGCGGACAGTTCACGACCGATCTCGATTTCGTCGGCTACGACATCTATCCGATGCTCTACGACGAGTTCCAGCGCATCGGCAATCACGCCAAGGTGCAGGCGCTTCATCTTGACATCTGCCGCGGCTTTTCCGGCAACTATATCGTGCCCGAACAGCAGTCGAGCTTCGGCAGCCAGCCTGGCTTCTGCACGTTGACGCCGGAGCCCGGAGAAATGCGCCGAATGGCGATGTCCTCGGTTGCGCGCGGCGCCGACGGGCTGATGTTCTTCCGTTGGCGGCCGGCTCATTTCGGCGCCGAGATCTACTGGATGGGGATCATCGATCATGACGATGTCCCACGCCATCGCTACGACGAGGCGAAGCGCTTCGCCACCGAGATGACGGCGCTGCAGGACAAGATCCTCGGTACTTATGTGCGCATGGACGTCGGCATTGCCGGATCGGATTTCGACAATCAGGAGGCTCACAAGACCTATTCGATCGGCCTGCCGAGCCCACAGGACGACGCCGTCCTGCTGCATCAGTATTGCTTTGATCGCGGCATTGCCTGCGGGTTCATTCACCCCGAAGACGATCTCTCGAAGCTGAAACTTCTCTACGTCCCGCATTGGGTCATGTGGAAGGACGAATGGACGGAGCGGCTGAAATCGTTCGCCGAAGACGGCGGCACGGTGGTCTTTGGCGCGCGGACGGGGACGCGCGACGAAAACAACCATGTGATCAGGGAGACGGCGCCGGGAACGTCGCTTTCGAAGCTGACAGGTGTGCGGGTGGGAGATTTCGGCCGGCTTGCGGCACCTGGCGCCAAAGGCCTGTTCGAGGTCATGGAACGATCCGGCGGCCTGGTCGTGCCACCGAACAAGCCGGCTGAATCCCACCGGCGCGAGCGCCGCTTCAAGATCGGCAATCGCGAGCTGACGGCCGGGCATTTCTACGAGAACCTGAGCGTCGATGATGATGTCGAGACAATCGCTACCTGGTCCAACCGCTATGCCGACGGAAGGCCGATGGCGACGTCCAGGAAGGTCGGCAAGGGCCGCGTCGTCTATCTCGGCACCTATCTGACACCGGATCTGACGGAGGCTTTGTCGGAACGCTTGTTCGGCGATGCCGGGATCGAGCCGCTGGTCGCCGACCTCCCCGAGGGAGTGGAGGTGACGATGCGCATGAACGAGGATCGCCGTCTTCTCTTCGTTCAGAACTACACGGACAAGCCCGCCAGGATTGCTCGGGTTCCTGCCGGCGTCGATCTTCTTGACGCAGGCAAGCCGGTGGACGGAGCACTCGCGCTCGAAGGTTACGGCTGCGCCGTGGTGCAGCTCTCTTGAAGCATACCGCGGCGGGGAACACCGTCGACCTGACAGGCTAGGAAAACGATATGACCGATACGGATAGAATTCGCTGGGGCATCCTTGGCCCCGGCCGGATCGCGGGCGACTTCTTCGCGGGTGTTGCTCAATCAAGAACTGGCCGCGTGGAGGCGATCGCCACCCGCAACAACCCGGATCGGCCGGGGCTGGCTGAACGCTTTCCCGGTGCACGCATCCTTCGCGGCTACGACGCTCTTCTGGCGGACAAGGACATCGACGCCGTCTACATTTCGACGCCGCACCCGACCCACGCGGAATGGGCGATCAAGGCGGCGAAAGCCGGAAAGCACGTGTTATGCGAGAAGCCGATCGGCCTTTCGGCAGCCGAGGCCGAAGCCATGCAGACTGCGGCACGTGCAGCCGGGACCTTCCTTGGCGAAGCCTACATGTACCGGCTGCATCCCCTGACGCTGAGACTGATCGAGCTTCTGAAGGAAAAGGCGATCGGCGACGTGCGCATGGTCAAGTCGAGCTTCGGTTTTGCCAAGCCATTCGAAGAAGGTCACAGGCTGTTTGCAAACGATCTCGCGGGTGGCGGTATCCTCGATGTCGGTGGGTATCCGGTTTCGATGGCGCGTCTGATCGCCGGCATCGGCCAGCCGAACGGCCTCATCGAGCCCGACCAGGTGTTCGGCGTCGGACATCTCGGCTCGACGGGCGTCGACGAATGGAGTGTTGCCATCCTGCGCTTTCCGAATGGTGTCGTCGCCGAAGTCGCCTGCTCGGTATCACTTGCGCAGGACAACGTTCTTCGCATCTTCGGCACGGCCGGTTCGATCGAAATCGACCATTTCTGGTTCGCCGCAGGCAAGCAGGGCGGCACCGCCGTCATCAGACTGTTCGATGCCGCCGGAAAGCGGAGAGACATCGCCGTCGAAGAGCCCCGACACGTCTACAGTTTCGAGGTCGACGCGGCGGGAGAGGCGATCAAGGCAGGGCGGGGCGAGTTTGCCTATCCCGGCATGACGGCGGCCGATACGCTTGGCAATCTCAAGGTGATGGACAAGTGGCGCGCCAGCATCGGGCTGGAATACGCGCTTGAGACACCCGCCATTCGGACGAGGACGCTGACCGGCGAAACGCTCCGGCGCAGGGATCAGATCGTGCCACGCGGACGCATTCCCGGCGTTGAGAAGGAAAGCTCGATGCTGGCGCTCGGCATGATGTTGTTTTCGACCTTCCCGGGCGCCGCGATCGTCCTTGACGAGTTCTTCGAAGCGGGTGGCAATCTGATCGACTCCGCCTTCCAGTATGGGGGAGGAACGCAGGACCGGCTGATTGGCGAATGGGTTCGCAGCCGTGGCGTCAGGAGTGAGGTTGTCATTATCGAGAAGGGGGCGCATTCGCCGCTCTGTTATCCCGACGTCATCGCCAAGCAACTGACGACAAGCCTCGAACGCATGCAGACCGACTATGTCGACGTCTACTTCATGCATCGTGACAATCCCGACATACCGGTTGGCGAATTCATCGACGCCATGGATGCGGAGGTAAGGGCAGGTCGCATCCGCGGGCCAATCGGCGGATCGAACTGGACGCGCGAGCGCATGGATCAAGCGATCGACTATGCCGAACGTACCGGCAAGACGAGACCCAGCATCCTTTCCAATAACTTTTCGCTCGCGGAGATGGTCGATCCGGTCTGGCCAGGATGCATCGCCTCGTCGAACACAGTCTGGAAGAACTGGCTGAAGGCGCGGAAGGTGGTCAATTTTGCCTGGTCCAGCCAGGCGCGCGGTTTCTTCACCGACAGGGCGGGGCGGGATAAACTGTCGGATCGCGATCTGGTGCGTGCCTGGTATTCCGAACTGAATTTCCAGCGAAAGGCGCGGGCAGAAGAGCTTGGTCTTCGTCTTGGCAAGGATCCGATCCAGATCGCGCTCGCCTATGTCCTGCACCAGCCCTGGCCGGTCATTCCCCTGATCGGTCCGGCGAGCCTTGCGGAGCTTCGCCATAGTCTGGCTGCCTCCGCCATCAGGCTTTCGCCCGAAGAAGTGCGGTGGCTTGAGACTGGCGAACGGGCGTGATCGAAATGGAGTCCGCAGCCGCTTCCGGTGGTCAGGATTGCATGATGTCAGACAGGTTGATCGTCTGGGTGGCTGGTCTGGGCACGAACCCGAACAACGTGCTGCTATCGTTCCGGAACTCCTGGGAGACGACCTTTCGGATGCCAGGTTGACAGAATCGTGCTTTTCGATGAGAACAAAAGATGAACAAATGGGAAGGTAAGCATTCATGATACGTTTCGCGCCAAAGATAGAGCAGGACGCTGCCCCAGCAATCAAAGTTGCAAAGTCGAACGCCAAGATACGATTAGACGTCGAGCTATCGGACATTCCCACTGCTGCCGTTGAGAACGAAACCTACAAGATGGAGGGGCAGGCCACCACGACGATATCGGGACCTGCGGGGCCTGCCGCAAAACCCCTTGAGTTATCAGGGGAGCTCCCTGCGAAAGGCAGAAAGACGGGTTCCAGGAAGCGCAAAGAGGTAACAGGCCCCAAGCAGCACGAAATCAGCAACCGGGGTCGCGATCAAATCGTTGGCGATTTGCTGCTCGACCTCTGACGATAGGCTTTAGGTACCGGTATTGAAGGGCTTTCGCGTGTTTTATCATCTTCTTCGGATTTTTTCTGGGGTCACGTCGCTTCCGCCGTGCGACCTTGTGTTCAATTCCATCTCGCAAAGTTCATCGATGGTCTGGCGTCGGCGGATAAGCCGGGAATTCACTCCGTCCATGAGATATTCGGCAGCATGAAGCCGGCTGTTATAGTTTGACGACATGGAAGCGCCATAGGCACCCGCTCCATGGAAAACGAGCAAATCGCCGACCTCGGCAGGAGGGAGCGCCCGCGTCTCGACCACGCCTTCGGCTCCTTGCGTGAATACGTCTCCCGATTCGCAGAGCGGGCCCGCTACAACAGTAGGGCGTAGCTCGGATGAGCTGAGGTTTCGACCATCGTGCGCCAGCACCGAGATCTCGTGGTAGCTGCCGTAGAGGGCGGGGCGCATCAAGTCGTTGAAGCCCGCGTCAACGAGGGTGAAGTGATTTCGCCCAACCTGCTTGGTAGCGCGGACCTCGGCCAGCAGCAAACCGGCTTCTGCCACGAGGAAGCGCCCCGGCTCGATCTCCAGGCGCACGGCATGGCCGAGCCTGCTTTCCGCTTGCCTGCGCACGCGGTCCCACAAGCTAAAATAATGTGCAGTGTCGATCGCCCTGTCCCCGTCGCGATAGGGAACCGACAGGCCGCCCCCGGCAGAAATCGCCTCGAAATCGTGATCCAGATCGTTCAGCAGGCCCGTCATCGCATGACAGACCCGCTCAAGATGGCCGTAATCGACGCCGGAGCCGATATGCAGATGAAGCCCGACGAGATGCAGGCGATAGCGGCGAACCAGTTCGACAGCCTGATTAAGCTCGCCATGCCAGATGCCATGCTTGCTGTTTTCGCCGCCCGTATTTGTCTTGTTGCTGTGGCCATGGCCGAAACCCGGATTGACGCGAAGCCAGACGCGGTGACCGGGCGACAGATCGCCAAGCTGGTGCAGCATGTCGATGGAGCCGATATTGACCTCGAGCTTGTCGTTGACGACGCGGCGCAAAGCCGGGCGGTCGAAAATATCGGCGGTGTAGACAATGCCCGCAGCACCTGAGACGGTCGGGCCGGTGGAAAATCCCGCCCGCTGCGCGCGATCGATTTCGCCTGAGGATACGGAGTCCACAAGCACACCCGCCTCACGCATGAGCGAGAGGATGTGGATATTGGAGCACGCTTTCTGCGCATAGCGGATCACATCGAACGCGCCGAGCTGTCTTATCCGATCGCGGATCGTCGGAGCGTCGTAGACCCATAAGGGCGTTCCATACTCATGAGCAACAGCAGTGAGGTGATTGGCAGAGATGATGGGCATGATGCTCGTTGTCCGTAAAGTGACCGCCCTCCGAACCGAGTATCGTTTCAAGTTGGGCAATGCGGTTTTCACAGAGAGGTTGACCACGAAATCGGGCATATGAAAAATATCAATTTTTCCAAACTGTATTCAATTTGGATATGAGGCAGGCATGGCTGTTACCCTTCGGCATATCGAGGTCTTCAGGGCTGTGATGACGACAGGTAGCGTCACGGATGCGGCCGCGATGCTGAGTACCTCCCAGCCAACGATCAGCCGGGAGCTGGCACGGTTCGAGCACCTCATCCAGATGAAACTTTTTGAGCGTGCGCGCGGTCGCCTCCGCCCGACTGCGCATGCGCTGCAATTGTTCGAGGAGGTGCAGCGCGCCTATTTCGGCCTGGACCGGATCATCAGCACGGCGACGTCGCTGCGCCAGTTCGAGCAGGGGCAGCTCTCCATCGCTTGCCTGCCGGTTTTTTCTCAATCGATCCTGCCGCAGACCTGCCGGCATTTCATCGAGCAGTTCCCGAACGTGGGCATTAGCATCGTTCCGCAGGAGTCGCCTCTGCTGGAGGAATGGTTATCAGCGCAACGCTATGACTTCGGGTTGACCGAGGTTGGATATGCCCCTCAGGGCACGGAGCTAACCCCGCTCATGACGCTCGACGAGATTTGCGTGTTGCCGGATGCTCACCCGCTTCTTGAAAAGACCTTCCTTTTACCAGGCGATTTCGAAGGGCAATCCTTTGTCAGCCTGTCGGCGATGGACAGCTACCGGCAGCAGATCGATCAGATTTTTCGAAACGCCGGCATCACCCGGCGCATGGTCATCGAGACTCATAGCGCGGCATCCGTCTGTTCGATGGTGCGGGAAGGAATTGGCCTAGCTGTCATCAATCCCCTGACGGCCCTGGATTATGCCGGCCAGGGTGTCCATCTTCGCCGCTTGTCGTTTTCGATCCCGTTTTCCGTCAGCGTCGTTCGGCCGATCCATCGGCCGCCGTCGCAACTGGTCGAAGTTTTCGGGGCCGAATTGACGCGGCAAGCCAGACGGATCGAAGTCCGGCTTGCGGCTCTCATTGGGCCTCGGTGAGTTCGTCGATACAGGCGATCGGGATGTGTTGCCGATGCCTTTCACGCGTACGTTAGTTCAGTATCGGTTCGCCAGCGGTGATGCGTTGTCCGCCTTCGTCGAACAGGTGAACGGCATCGTGGAGCGGAGCGATCCGCAGCACATCACCTGGGGCCGCTCTGATCCGTTCCCGGAAGACGCAGCTGATCGTCTGAGCGCCAAGACGGGCAATCACCAATGTCTCGGATCCCGTCGGCTCGACAACCGCGGTTGTCACCTCGATGCCGTTGGGATCGAGTGTAATGTGCTCGGGGCGAATGCCGTACGTGACGGCGCCGGATGGACGCCGTTCGCTCGGCAGAATAAGCCCGTCTTCGGTCCGGAAACCTTCATTCGTCATGCTCCCCTTGATGAAGTTCATCGCCGGGGAGCCAATGAAACCGGCGACAAAGAGATTGTCCGGGCGATCGTAGAGTTCGAGCGGCGAGCCCGACTGCTCGATCACGCCGTCCTTCATCACGACGATCTTGTCTGCCATCGTCATCGCCTCGATCTGATCGTGCGTGACATAGATAGTCGTGGTCTTCAGCCGCTGATGCAGCTCCTTGATCTCGGATCGCATCTGGACGCGCAGCTTGGCATCGAGGTTCGACAGAGGCTCGTCGAACAGAAAGACGGCGGGATCCCGAACGATCGCGCGACCCATGGCGACACGCTGCCGCTGACCGCCTGACAATTGCTTCGGATAGCGCTCCAGAAGCGCCTCCAGGCCGAGGATCTTGGCGGCATTGCCGACACGCTGATCGATCTCCGTCTTTGGCATGCGCTTCAGCCGCAACGAGAAGCCCATATTCTTGGCGACCGTCATATGCGGATAGAGGGCATAGTTCTGGAACACCATGGCGATGTCGCGATCCTTCGGCGCCAGCTCGTTGACGATATGCTTGCCGATCTGGATCTCGCCCGAGCTGATGTCTTCCAGACCGGCGATCATCCTGAGAAGGGTGGATTTGCCGCAACCTGAGGGACCGACAAGGACGACGAACTCGCCGTCGCGGATATCGACCGACACGCCTTTGATGGCTTTGAACGCTCCGTAATCCTTGCGCGCATTGTTCACTCTAACATGAGCCATTTTCGTCCTCCCCGGCAACGCTCAAAGCGTGTTCAAGACGTTTCTGAGGTAGGCGAGGCCAAGGCGTTCACCTTCTTTTCTGGCCTCGAGATCCTTGCCCGGCCATCCGTAGGCTGCGTCCTCATGCTCGATCGAAAGGGTGCCGTCGAAGCCGTTGGTTCGCGCCTGGCGCAGGAAGCGCTGCCAGTCGAGAAGGCCCTGGCCCGGCAGCTTGTATTGCCACCAGCCCTTGCCGTGATAGCCGACGGCCTGCTGGGCGGCAGCATCGATTGCAGTATCCTTAGCATGGAGAATGGCAATGCGATCCTTGACAGCGTCCATCGCCGCATAGGGGTCGACGCCGATGCGGATCAGGTGCGACGGGTCGAATTCAAGACCGAAGCGTCGGTCGGGTATGCGCTTGAAGAGCTCCTGCCATCCCTTTGGCGTCGTTCCGACGAAATTATCCTTGGGCCCCGGCCAGTTTTCGATCGCGAAGACCAGGCCGCTTGACGTCGTCTTGGCAATCAGCCGGTTGGCGAAATCGGCAAAATCATCGTAATTGGCTTCGTCATCGGCATTGTCATCGCGTCCGGGAAAGATCACGAAGATCGGCACGCCCGCTTCGCCGATCGCCTGGGCAAATTCCTCCGTGCGGGTGCGAAGCTCGCCGCGCTTGTCGCTGTCGGTATCGAGCTGATTGCCGAAATAGGTGATCGAGGAGACGAAGAGATTATGGTCACGGGCAAGCGCCACGGCAGACTGCACCTTGTCCGGTGTCCTGATATGGCCGCCGACATCGATTTCGACTGCGTCAAAACCGGCTGAGGCCGCGAAATCCACGACTTCCTCGAGCGGCCGGTCGTTGAATGTCGATGTATAAAAACCAATCCTCATCAATATCCTCCCGGCCTTGCCGGCTGTTTTAATTGTTCAGGCGATCCATGAATTTGAGGGGCGAACGGGTGCGTTGAACGGCGTCGGCGGATGCCAGCATCAGGGCGGCTGCCATCGGCATCGCGGCAGCACCGAGTGCTGAAGCGTCCTCGCCGATCGAGGCACGATGCAGCGAAGGCAATGTGTTGTCTCCGGCCGTCAGATGTTCGTGAACGTAGCGCAGCAACTCGTCGATCATGCGGATCGGCAGTCGGCCGCCGATGATGATGGCGTCGGGATCGACGATCATGCCGATATGCTTGACCGCAACGGCAAGATGAGCACTCATTTCCTTCAGCCACTTCGACACCAGAGCCTTGCCGCGGGCATCGAGTGTCAGGAGATCCTGAGGCACGCTTGCACGGACGCCGTGTTCGCCAAGAAACTTGTAGAGAAAAAACATCGTTACCACCTCGCCGAGAAGATCGACCTTCGGAGCGGTCTTGTCCCGGTCGTCGGCAATCGGCAGCCAGCCGATTTCGCCGCTCAGCGCCATGGCGCCGCGATGACCGTTGCCGTCGAGAACGAGCCCTCCGCCGAGGCAGGCATTGATGGCGATATAAAAGAAGCTGCGGCTTTCCGCCCCGAGGCCATAGTCAAGCTCGGCAAGTGCGGCCGCATTGGTCTCATTTTCGATGAAGACCGGATGCTGCGTCAGGCTTTCGAGCGCAGAGCGCACATCGAATTCCATCCATTCCGAATAGTCGCCGGGCATGCCGAGGAAAGGGATCTCCCCGAGCCAGTCGGGCATGGCGAGCCCGATGCCGGCCAGGTGCGCGTCATCAATCAGGCGGCTTCGCTGGAAATGCGATATCGCATCGGCCGTGAGCTGCATGAATTCGGCGGGGCGCACATAGCGTTTTTCGTGATGAACGCGGGCGCGCACGTTGCCGACGGCATCGACGGCGACAATCGTCAGGTGATCGCGATCGATGTTGATGCCGATCGCGAAGAATGCGTCGGGATTGATCTCGAGCTCGATTGCCGGTTGCCCCCTTAGCCCATGCCGCCGGCGAGCCTCGATGATCAGGCCCTCGTCGAGCAGGCGATCGACGATCCGGGCGATCGCCGGCTTCGTGAAGCCGGTCTGTCGGGCAATTTCGGCACGCGAAATCGGCGCCTGCCGATGGACACAACGCAGCACGACGGCCCTGTTGTGCTCGCCCGCATCCTCGACATTGGCCCCCGTCAGATCGGGGGACAGTCTGGCGCTGGTCATCTGGTTCATGGTCGGGATCCTCTATCAGCCATGGACACGCGAACCGACCTTACCCTTTCACCGCGCCGCTGGTCATGGCGCCAAGGATCAGCCGTTGAAGCGACAGGAATGCCACGATTGCCGGAACGACGGAAATCAGGCAGGCGGCGGCTAGCAGTTGGATGGACGAGTCGGTCTGCATGCCACGGAAGTTAAAGATTCCGACGCCGATCGGCATCAGGTCATTTTTGGTGAGCAGCAGGAAGGGCACCAGGAATTGCGACCAGCCGGCAATCACCGTGATAATGAAGACCGAGGCAATGCCCGGTGCCGACAGGGGCAGGATGATGCGCCAGAAGACCGAGAAGCGGTTGCATCCGTCGATCATCGCGGCTTCATCCAGGCTGCGCGGAATGCCGTCGACGGTACCTTTCAACAGCCAGGTCGCAAGGGGAACACCGAGCGCGATATAGACCATGACGACGGCAAAATGCGTATCGAGCAGGCCGAGACGGTTCATGTAGCGATAGAGCGGCACCATGATGACGAGCGGCGAGATCATCTGGAAAAGCAGGAGCCCCATCATCGAGAGGCCCTTGCCGCGGAACTGGAAGCGCGAGAAAGCGTAAGCGGCAGGCAAGGCAACGATCAGCACGCCGAAGCCGCTCAAGGCCGCAAGCTTCAGGCCGTTCCAGAGATAGATTGGAAAATAGCTGTTGTTGAGAACGGTGATGAAATTCTGGATGGTGGGATTGTCGGGAATATAACGCGCCGCGCCGCGATAGACCTCACGCTTGTCACGCAGCGCCATCGACAGGAGATAGGTGAGGGGGCCGGCAAAGAAGACGAACATCACCAGCATGAAGAGATAGCTCATGGCATCGCCGAGCCGTGTTCCGGTGCGTCCGCTCATTGCTCTTCCTCCTTCGGCAGGAACGACGCATAGACGAAGGCAAGGCCGAGGCTGATGATCAGCATCAGCACGGAGAGCACGCTGCCGCCGGAGAGATCGTAGTTTCGGAAGACGATGTTGAAGACGTAGAGCGAGATGACCTCGGTCGCGCGCCCGGGGCCGCCGCCGGTCAGTGTGATGATCGCATCGAAGGTGTTCACCGTCTGGATAGTGATCAGGATCATGTTGACGAGAATTGCGGCGCGCAGCTGCGGAAGTGTCACGAAAAAGAACTGCTGCGAAGCCGTGGCACCGTCGACCTCGGCGGCTTCGTAGAGCGAGGGATCGATCGATTTCAGTGCAGCATACATCACGACCATCGAAAAGGCCGTGCCGCGCCAGATGTTCGAGATCAGCGTCGACCAGGGTGCCATCGCCGGATCCGAAAGCCAGGCAACTGTCGGCATGTGCATCAGCCTCAAAATGCTGTTCAGCGCGCCATAAGGCGCTTCGGAAAACAGCATCTGCCAGATGATGCCGCCGGCAATGCCTGGTACGACCCAGGCGACCAGCGCCGTCGTCCTCAGGATCGTGGTGCCGAACAGGCCGCGCTTTTCGCCGCGGATGACAGTGACAGCGACCGCAAGACCGAGAATCTGCTGGCCGATGACGCTGCCGCCGACGAAGATCAGCGTCGCCCAGAGAATGTCGGGCAGTTGCGGCGAGCTGAGCGCATTGGCGATCGAACCCAGCGTATAGTCCTGGTTTTCGCCGATCAGCGTCGCATTGGTGAAGGAAAGCCGGAAAACGTCGATGACGGGATACAGGTAGAATATGCCGATGACGACGATCACGGGCATGATCCAGGGCAGGGGCGCACCGGCGAACCGGCGCATGAACGTTCTGCTTTGAGGCGGGCTGTCAGCCTCGATGGCAATAGGGCTCATTGGCTTCTCTGTCCGGGTTTGGCACTGTCGACGGCGCCTAAAAGGCAGGCGCCGCCGCGGTCGGAAGCGTTGGAAACGCCCGGGATCAGAGCCGCTTGTAGGCCTCCATCGCCGCGCTGAATGCGGCATCCAGGGCTTCTTCCGGTTTCCTCGTTCCCGAGAGCACGTCGCCCATCATGATCTGGATCTGGTTAGAGATCTCCGGATAGATCGGCACGCCGGGACGCGCCTGGCCGTCGACGAGCGCATTGGCGAAGGTCTTGTTGGCTTCCGTTGAGAAAACCTCATACTTGTCGAAGAGCGACTTGCGCGTCGGCAGCTGCTGCTGCAGCGCGTTTGCCGGACCCATATAGACGTCGCGCGCCAGATTGGCGCACATCTCGATCTTCTCCTTGTCCTTGCTGAAGGAAGCGATCGTCCAGCCGCCGGTGCCTGTCGACTTCTGTTCGGCCGTGGGGCCGGGGATCGGCGAGAAGGTCCAGTTCTTGAATTCTTCTTCGTCGAGCGTCGCCTTCAGCTGCGCATATTGCCAGTTGCCTCCGATGAAGAGTGCTGTCGTCGCCGCTGCTGCCGCGGCATTCATGTCGTCGTAATTGGCGATGGTGGTGACACGCTTGGGGGCCGCACCGGAATCGACCAGATCCTTGAAGTAGTTCAGCGCCTTCAGGAATTTCTCCTTGTTCTCGCCTTCGCCGAAGACCGGCTTGCCCGAGTCGTCGACGAGCTTGCCGCCGAGCGCCCAGTAGTTCGCCAGCCAGTCGAAGGTGGTGCCTTCCCAGCGCCCGCCGTTGAAGAGGACGCCTTCCATACCTTCCTTGGTGGAGGCAAGTGCGGCCTTCTTCAGGTCGTCCCAGGTCTGCGGCGCATCGGCTACAACAGACTTGTTGCGGTAGAGGACGCGAAGGTCCGTATCCCACCACCAGGCGCGGATCGTCTGATCCTTGTCGGTGATGCCGCTGCGGATGAAGGGGAAGAGATCGTCGACTTCTTCCTTGGAGAAATAGGGCGTAAAATCCGCCAGCACTTTATTGACCATGAACTGCGAGAGCACGAAGGAGTCGACGGCGGCGCAATCCGGCGCATTGCCGGCCTTGGCCTGCTCCAGCATCTTGGCCTGTTCCGTGCCGATGTCGGAGGACATGAACTGCATCTGCAATTTCCAGTCCGGGTGCTTCTTGATGAAGTCGACAAAGAGCTTCTGGTAACCTTCTGCGATGTTGGGGTCGGAATTGTTCGGACTGTCGTTCGTGAGCCGGACCACTAGGGTTTTTGGCGCATCTGCAGCGCCGATCCTGTCTTTTGTCGCAAGCTCCTGGGCAAATGCGGCAGGCACTGAAAATAACATTGTGCTCAGCGCTAACGCGCTGATGAACGCTCTCTTCATGATGGGTCTCCTCCCCATTTTAAACGGATACAGCCTGGTGGTCGGTTGACCTCTCCTCATTTCCATGCTGCATTAATTAGATTAAGTTACTTTGATTTGATGTCAAGCCGCAGCATTGGGAGGATTGAGATGCCGGCGACATTCAATACAAGTTAGCGGACCGCCGCCGCACTTCCAGATCACAAAAAATCCAACCACTCCGGGCATCCGTGATGGCGTGGAGAGGTTTTGCCTCGGCTGCGTGAGGTGGCCGAACCTGACATCTATGGAGGATCAGATGCGCTTACTCATTCTCGGCACTGGTGGAATGGCCAATCAGCATGCCGCAAATTTCAAGGCGATCGACGGCGTTAGCGTTGTGGGCGGGGTGGATGTCGTACCCGAGCGGCTGGCGGCCTTTTGCTCGGAACATGGCGTCCCCAATCACTTCAGCACACTCGAGGAAGCCCTTGCCTGGGGCGAGTTCGATGCTGTCGCCAATGTCACTCCCGACCGCATCCATCACCTGACAACGCTTCAGGCGATTGCGGCGGGCAAACACGTTTTCTGTGAAAAGCCGCTTGCGACCGATGCCACCAAGGCGATGGAAATGACCGATGCTATCGAAAAAGCGGGCAAGGTCGGCATGGTCAATTTCACCTATCGCAATTCTCCCGCCCTGCAGAAGGGACGGCAGATGGTGCTTGCCGGCGAGATCGGCGAGATCAGGCATGTCGAGGCATCGCATCTGCAGAGCTGGCTCGTTGGCCGCCATTGGGGTGACTGGAAGAGCGAGAGCAAATGGCTGTGGCGCCTCAGCAAGAAGCACGGCTCGAACGGCGCGCTCGGCGATATCGGCATCCATATCGTCGATTTTGCGTCCTATGGTTCGGGGCTCGATGTCGCCCACGTCTTCGCGCGGCTGAAAACCTTCAACAAGGCGCCGGGCGACAAGATCGGCGAATATGATCTCGATGCGAATGACAGCTTCACGATGAATGTCGACTTCACGACGGGTGCGATCGGCACCATCCAGGCGACGCGAACCGCGGCCGGCCAGATGGATCAGCTGCGTCTCAGGGTTTATGGCGAGACCGGTTCGATCGAGATGATCTACGACACCGGAAAGTCGACGCTCCGGGCCTGCCTCGGCGAAGACGTTCATACTGCCACATGGCGCGACATCCCCTTCGATCCGGTGGAGACCAATTACCAGCGCTTCGTGCAGGCGGTGAGGGCAGGCAAGACGCAGGAACCGTCGTTCCGCCGCGCGGCGAATATCCAGAAGGTGCTCGATAAGGCGCTTGCCTCGGATGCCAGCCACAGAGACGAGGCGCTTGGCTGAGCCGGCTTGCGCCGGTTCAGGCTGATACTGGCGGCAACAGGGTGTTGAGGAAGGGCAGCAATGCCGCCCCCAGTGCCACGCCGCCGCCACTGAAGCTCGCCGGCTTCATCGGCGAAATCCATGGCGTCAGGAAGGGACGCTTTGACGTGTCGCGCCGTTCGACGGAGAGCTGGTGGATCAACGCTTCGATGACGCTTCGCGGCAGGTCGCCGCCGATCATGATGACACCTGGCGCGATGAAGCCGGCCATGGCGATGATCGGATCGAGCAGGTGGCTTGCGGCATCGCGGATCCACTGCGTCAATTGAGGGGAAGACGGCTCCTCGCCCGCGATGAGCCGCCCGAACTCGTCCTCGCTGACGAGCGTCCGCAGGGCGCCGAAACCGACCACAGTGTTCAGCCTGATATTGTCGGGGCCGGTCAGCATTTCGCCGATACTGCCCGCGCGTCCGTGAACGCCGGAATAGGGGATACCGCGAACGAGGAAGCCGGCCTGGACATCTTCATCGATGATGATCATCGCCAGTCCGCCTTCGGGGGCAGGCGCGCCGATGGTGCGCTCGGCAAGCAGGCTTGCGGTGCACTCGTTTTCCACGTGGCTGGTCGGAAGCGTTGATGCTTGGTCGAGTTCATCGCTTTCCGCTGCCGTCCAGTCATTGGACCCGATCCCCAGGCCGATGATCGGCAAGCCGGCATGCCGGCCGATCATGTTTTCGGTTACCGAAAGGATTGACGGCACGCGCGTTGTCGGGGTGAGGGGAAAATATTCGCGGTCATGGACCTGGCCGCTGAGATCAATCAGGACCGCTTCGCCTCGGCTTTGGCGAACCCTGATACCGATCGAGAATGCCCCATCCGGCCGCAGGGCAAATTCAGTGGCAGTGGCGCTATTGCCCGCGCCGTTGCGGCGATGCGACGTCACCAGGCCTCCGTCACTCAGGCGGCGCAGGATATTGGTGATGCCCGGACCGGTAAGCCCGGAATGCCGGCCAAGTTCCGTCCGGGTCAATGGACCATGCCGGCGGATCGCTTCCAGGATGACGCGGATATTTCTGTCGGCGATTTCTCCCGACCGCAGACCGATTGTTTTACTCCGCGTAACGGCCGTTTCCTCTGCCTGACGCCGCGGCCCGGATCGAAGATACCGCATGACCGTCTTCCCTAAGCACCTGAATGCTTGTGTATCACCGCCAAAACTCTCGCAACTTATTTCTTGAATGCTTGACGTGAAAACAAAGTTACTTAATCTAAGGGCAGCCACGCGTTTCGGTTGGAGGAGACGGGACGCGGCGCGTGCGGCTCATCTGCGCGTCCCTGGTTTTCTCCCCGCCCGTCAGTTGCTTATTTTCCAATAGGACCCGCCATGTCTCTCACTCTCGCCCAACGTCTCGATCGTTTGAAGGTTCGTACAGCCGAGCTTGCTCACTGGCGCGACAGGCAAAGCGTTGTGATCGACGGCTGGACCTTCGACGGCGAGCCGATCGCCCATCATCAGGATTGGCCGCACCGCAAGGGAACTGTTCATTTCGCGGCATCCGCGGCGGCACCGGGCGACTGGCCAATCGAAGAGGTTCGCCTGCAGCTCGATCTCGGCGGCGAAAGCCTGATTACATTGCTCTATCCGGGCGGGGAGGCCGAGACATTCGGGCTCGACCCCTACCATCAGGAATTCCCGATCAAGGGCAGGGAGTTTTCAATTGCGACCGAAAGCGTTGCACGCTTTCCCTTCGGTGAGCCGAACCGGGCACCGAAGCTCAACAGGGCGCGGCTGATCTGGCTGGATGAACCGGTCCATAAGCTGCACCTTCTGTTGCGGCAGCTCGGCGAAGCCGCCGATGTGCTGGAAAACCATGAGGTCTTGCCGCACCTCATCGAGGCGGCCGAACAGGCGCTGCGCAGCCTCGACTGGCCCTCGGACACGTCAGCCTATATTTCGCGCACATCCGGTGCGGTCATGCAGCAGAAGATCTGGGAACTGCCAGAGCTTGAGTCAAACCCGGCCGGCCTTAATGAAGCGCAGAGCGCTTCGGCTGGTGCCGCCTATGATCAGCTGGTCGCGCGTCTGAAAGAGCTTCAGAAGCGATTCCCGCCGAATGGCGAGCTGTTGCTGACTGGCCATGCCCATATCGACCTTGCCTGGCTCTGGCCCTACGGCGAGACGCGCCGGAAGATGCGCCGCACCTTCAACACTGCGCTCTCGCTGATGGAGCGGTCGGACGACTTCCGGTTCAATCAATCGACCGCTCATTATTATGCGCAGATGGAAGAGGACGATCCAGAGCTTCTCGAGCGGATCAAGAAGAAGGTTGCCGAGGGCAAGTGGGAAACCGTCGGCGGCATGTGGGTCGAACCCGACACCAACATGCCGACCGGTGAAAGCCTTGCGCGGCAGGTGCTTTACGGGCAGCGCTATTTCGAGAAACACTTCGGCCTGCGCCATACGGTCTGCTGGCTGCCGGACTGCTTCGGCTTTTCGGGTGCCTTGCCGCAGATTTTGAAGCTTGGCGGGATCGACAGCTTCTTCACCATCAAGGTGAACTGGAGCGAGACCAATCATATCCCATCCGACTTGTTCTGGTGGAAGGGGCTCGATGGAAGCAAGGTTCTGACCCACACTTTCGACAATCCCATGCATGGCTACAACGGTTTCGTGCAGCCGGATTGCTTCGTGCCGACCTGGAAGAATTTCCGCGGCAAGACGCAGCACGACACGTCGCTGCTGGCCGTCGGCTACGGCGATGGCGGGGGTGGCGTGACAGCTGAAATGGTCGAGCGCGAAGTGCAACTGCGTGACTTCCCGGCGATCCCGAGTGCACGCTGGGGGACGGTGAAGAGCTTTTACGAGAAGGCCCACCGCACTGCGACGGAAAAGGAACTTCCGGTCTGGGACGGGGAAATCTACCTCGAACTGCACCGCGCGACCCTGACCTCCCAGAGCGGCGTCAAGCGCAAGCACCGTCAGGCCGAACGAGCGCTGATCACCGCGGAGACAATCGCTTCGCTCGCGCATCTGCTGGGTGCTGCCAAACCGCAAAGCCTCGAGACCGACTGGCGCGTCGTCCTGAAGAACGAGTTCCACGATATTCTGCCGGGCTCGAGCATCCGCGAAGTCTATATCGATGCCGAACAGGAACTCGACGGCGTCATCGGCAATGCCAAGGCGGAACAGGACAAGGCTTTGAAGGCGCTATCGGCCCAGCTTCCGGCGGGCGGGATGGCGGATGCGCTGGTTGCCGTCAATCCGTCGCTCGCGCCGCGGCCACTCACTGCGAGACTTTCCGATGGGACAGTCCTGTCATCTGCCGATACTGTCGCGCCACTTTCCGTCGCTGTCTTTGATCGCGGGATACTCAAGCCCGCCGGCATGCTGAAAGCCGATACGCACAGCCTCGAAAACGAGCATCTGTCTGTTGTCATCGGCAAAGATGGCGCCGTTTCGAGCCTTGTTCACAAGGCAACGGGCAGGGAGGCGATCGAGAGCGCAGCCAATCAGCTCTGGGTCTATCCGGCCGACAAACCACGCAATTGGGATGCCTGGGACGTTGATGCCGATTATGCCGAAAAGGCTGTCCGCCTCGACAGGCCCGAGAGCATCACGCTTGCCGAACAGGGGCCGCATCGCGCGGCGATCCGCGTCGTTTACCGATACCGGAACTCGACCGTTACGCAGCTTTACGTGCTGACCGCCAATGCCCGCAGGCTTGATATCGAGACGACGATCGACTGGCATGACCGGCGTACGCTGCTAAGAACGCTGAACCCGGTCGCCGTGCGTTCACGCACTGCCACCTTCGAATGCGCCTTCGGTATCGTCGAGCGGCAGACACACACGAACACGTCCTGGGAGCAGGCAATGTTCGAAGCTGCCGCACATCGTTTTGTCGATCTCAGCGAACCGGGCTTTGGCGTCGCTCTGCTCAACAATGCCAAATACGGGCACAGTGCACGAGGCAATGTCATCGGCATGAGCCTCGTGCGCTCGCCGATCTATCCCGATCCGCTTGCCGATGAAGGCGAGCAGAGCTTTACTTATGCGCTGATGCCGCATGAGGGCGCCTGGCATGAAGGCGACGTCCTCAAGGAAGCGATCGATCTCAATCAGCCGCTCGTGACCATCGAGGCCAGTGGTCTCTCGGCAGGCACTCTGTCGCCTCTCGGTGTAGAGGGCATACCGGTCGCCTTTTCGGGACTGAAGCCGGCGGAGGAGGGAGAAGGCCTTATCCTGCGGCTTTACGAACCGGCGGGCCGGCGCGGTCGGCTTTCGATCGCCTTGCTCTCGGGCTGGCAGGCTTCGGGACCACTGAACATCCTCGAAGAGCCGATCGAGCGTGCAGGCCCTGCCGATATCATGCCGTTTGAAATTCGGACCTGGCGGCTGCAACAAAGCTGATCGCGGTTATATCTGGGAGGGATCGCCACGCGTTCCAAATCTGTTGCGATCACTCGTGAAGAGCGATCGCAATGCACTGCGTTTGTCTCGACAGGATGCGGAAAGAGGCCGTGGCGGCTATATGACGACCGGGTGATGATATTCTTGGTCGGATTTCAACATGTCGCAGTAGCCCAGTCCGCATCGGGCACTATCTTCGGGTCTGTCCTTTCACCAGCTCCCGAGGAAACGATCATGACGGAATCCGTGAAGTCCGTACCGGCGCCCCGCGATCAGCACCTGCGCGACATGGCCAATTGCATTCGGTTCCTCTCGATGGATGCCGTCGAGAAGGCCAAGAGCGGGCACCCCGGCATGCCGATGGGCATGGCCGATATTGCTGTCGTGCTCTTTTCCGACTTCCTGAAATTCGACGCCGAAGACCCCTACTGGTTTGATCGGGACCGTTTTCTGATCTCCAATGGGCACGGTTCGATGCTGCTTTACAGCCTGCTCTATCTGACCGGCTACCGGGATATGACGATCGACCAGATCGAAAACTTTCGTCAGGTCGACAGCAAGACGGCAGGTCATCCCGAGTATCGTCATGCCACCGGCATCGAGACGACCACCGGGCCGCTCGGACAGGGCATTGCCAATTCGGTTGGTTTCGCGCTTGCCGAGCGCATCATGAACGCCAGGTTCGGTGACAATCTTTCGAACCACTACACCTATGTGTTCCTGGGTGACGGATGCCTGATGGAGGGCATCAGCCAGGAGGCCATATCGCTCGCGGGCCACTTGAAGCTCGGCAAGCTGATCGCGTTCTGGGACAACAATTCGATATCGATCGACGGGGCGACAAGTCTGGCGGAATCCGACGATCAGCCGGCGCGGTTCCGTGCATCGAACTGGCATGTGCAGGAGATTGACGGACACGATACGGACGCCATCCGCAACGCGATCGTCGAAGCGCAGCGGGTTACCGACCGCCCCTCATTGATTGCCTGCAAGACCATTATCGGCTTCGGCTTCCCGACCCGCGCCGGCACGCAGAAGGCTCATAGTGACGCGCCGGGTGAAGAGGAGATCGCCGGTGCCCGCAAGATTCTCGGCTGGAATGCGCCTCCCTTCGAGATTCCATCCGACCTGCTGGAAGACTGGAGGAAGATCGGCGCCAAGGGGCGTAATGCGCGAATGGCCTGGGCGGTTCGGGTCCAGACGGCGAAGGCAGATGTTCGCGGGGAATTCGAACGCCGCATGAAGGGCGAACTGCCTTCAGACTGGACCGGAGCGATAGAGGCGGCAAAACAGGAGCTTCTGTCCGCCGAAAAGGACCTTGCAACAAGGCAGGCGAGCGGGATTGTTCTCAACCACCTTGCCGAGACCATTCCCGAGCTTATCGGCGGATCGGCGGACCTGACACCGTCGAACAACACGAAAGCCAAATCCATGATCGAGATTGCGCCGGGTCACTATAACGGATCCTATGTCCATTATGGCGTACGCGAACATGGGATGGCGGCTGCCATCAACGGCATTGCCCTTCATGGTGGGCTGATCCCTTATGGTGGCACCTTCCTGACCTTTTCCGATTACGCCCGGCCGTCCATTCGGCTGGCGGCGATGATGGCGGTGCGTTCAATCTTCGTGATGACCCATGATTCGATCGGTCTCGGCGAGGATGGTCCAACCCACCAGCCTGTCGAACATCTGACGGCGCTACGCGCCATTCCAGGCCTCGCTGTGTTCCGCCCGGGCGACCCGATCGAGACGGCGGAATGCTGGCAGGCTATTCTCGATGCCCCACGACAGGCTGCATTGATCGCTCTGTCCCGCCAGCCCATGCCGCTTCTGAGAAGGCAGCCGGGCTCCATCAACCTGTCTGCAAAGGGTGGATACGTTCTGCTTGAGGCTGAGGGCGGTGCTCGCGAGTTGACGATCATGTCGACGGGATCGGAACTGCATCTTGCCGTTGAAGCAAGGGCGAAGCTCCAGGCGGAGGGCGTCCCAACCGCTGTTGTTTCCATGCCGTGCCGGCTGCTGTTTGAGGCGCAGGCACCGGACTACAAGCGGGAGGTTCTCGGGGGCGGAACTGCGCGTGTCGCGGTGGAAGCAGCCGTCCAGGATAGCTGGGACCGATATCTCGGGCTCGACGGCCGGTTCGTCGGCATGCACAGCTTCGGGGCGTCGGGCAAGATCGACGACGTCTACAAGAAGTTCGACATTACCACCGACGCAGTTGTGAGGGCCGCACGAGGAGCACTGGGTGTTCGCCGTCGATGAGTGATCGGCGGCTGCGGGGCGGCTTGCCGCCCCTTTCGCACTTTCGTGTGCCGAAAATTCCCGAACTAGCCGGCGCGGCGCGTGGGTTGGTAGCCCCTGCTGCCGTCGAGAAGCGTGCGCGTATAGGAATGTTCAACATTTCCGCTGAGCAAAGCCTCTCTTGAAGCGATCTCCACGAACATCCCGCCCTGCATGACGGCGACCCGATTGCAGAGGTGAGCGATGACAGCCATGTCGTGGCTGACCAGAATGTAAGTCAGCTTCTCCCTTTCGCGCAGGTCCTTCAGCAGATTGAGGATCTCGGCCTGGATGGACACGTCGAGTGCGGATGTCGGCTCGTCGAGGAGAAGCACGCGCGGCTTCAGGATCAAGGCACGCGCGATTGCGACACGCTGGCGCTGGCCGCCTGAGAGCTGATGCGGAAAACGATGATAGAAGGATGCGGGCAGGCCGACATCACGCAACGCCTGCTCTACGCGTTCCCTGCGCCGGTCGATGCCATGAATCTCGAGAGGTTCGAGAAGAGTGCGGCCGATCGTGTGACGCGGGTGAAGCGAGCCGAAAGGGTCCTGGAAAACCATCTGCTGCTTGGCGAGCTGCGATTTTGAGCGCTTGGCAGCGATTGCCTCTCCGTCGAGCGCAATCGAGCCACCCCATGCTTTGATCCTGCCGGCCAACGCGCCGAGAACAGTGGATTTGCCGCATCCGCTTTCACCGACAAGGCCGAAGGTCTCGCCCGCAGCGACGTCGAAGGAGACATCCTTGACCACCTGCTTGGCGGAGTGGCCGCTGCCGAAGGAAACGGCAAGATTTTTAACTGATATCATCATGCTCATGCCTCCGCCCAGCTTGCGTCCCGCCTCAAGATTTCAAGACGGTCTCGAGGGTGGTCGAGGCTCGGCAGCGCCTGCAGGAGACCTCGCGTATAGGGATGGGTTGCCTCTTCGAGCTTTGCAGCTTCAAGCTCTTCGACGATACGTCCGGCATACATAATGATCACCCGATCGCAGAAGCTCTTCACCAGGTTGAGGTCGTGCGAAATGAAGATCAGGCCGATGTTGCGCTCGGTGATCAGATCGTCGAGGATCGACAGGACCTGCTGGCGCACCGTCACGTCGAGAGCCGAGGTCGGCTCGTCGGCGATGATGAGAGACGGTGAGGAAATCAGCATCATCGAGATCATGATGCGCTGCCCCATGCCGCCAGAGACTTCATGCGGATAAAGATTGAAGACGCGCTCCGGATCGCGAATGTTGACCCGTTCGAGCATGGCGAGCGTGCGTTTGCGCGCCTCGCGGCGGCCGACGCCTTCATGCAGGATGACGGTTTCGGCGATCTGCTCCCCGACCGTCATGACCGGGTTGAGCGAATATTTCGGGTCCTGCAGGATCATTGAAATGCGCCGCCCACGGATCGCGCGCATATCGGCCTCGCTGGCGCGTACGAGATCGACATCCTCGAAGCGCATTTCGTCCGCGACCACTTTGGCAGTGGCCGGCTGCAGCCGCATGATGGCGCGTCCGGTCGTGCTCTTGCCGGAGCCGGATTCGCCGATAATGCCGACTTTCTCGCGTCCGACATTGAACGAGACATTCTTCACGGCCGTCACGACGCCGGACAGGGTCGGGAACTGCACCGACATGTTCTTGACCGAAAGGATCGGCTGGGATTGATCAGGCATTTCGAGGATCCATGATGTCGCGCAGGCCGTCGCCCAGCAGGTTGAAGGCAAGGCTGACCACGAGGATTGCTATGCCGGGGACCGTCGTCAGCCACCAGGCGTCGAGCAGATATTGTCGGCCCGATGCTGCCATGGCGCCCCATTCCGGCATCGGCGGCTGGGCGCCGAGACCGAGGAAGCCGAGGCCGGCCGCCGTTAGGATGACGCTCGACATGTTGAGCGTCAGTCGGATGATGATCGAGGGAGCACAGAGCGGCACGATGTGATGGAGCAGGATGCGACCCATGCCGGCACCCTGCAGCTCGGCGGCGACGACGAAGTCGGCAGCCCGAAATGTCAGAGTCTCGGCGCGCGCCAATCGAGCGATCGGTGGCCAAACCGTCAGCGCAATGGCGATGACGGCATTCTCGATCCCAGGTCCGAGCGCTGCAGAAAAGGCGAGTGCGAGAACGAGGCTCGGGAAGGACAGGAAGATATCGGTGATGCGCATCAACACGACATCGACCCAGCCGCCGAGATAGCCGGCCGCCGCACCGATCACAAAGCCGATCGGCGCCACGATGACCGTCACCAGGATGCTGATATAGAGCGTCGTGCGTGCGCCATAGACGAGGCGCGAATAAACGTCGCGGCCGAACTCATCGGTTCCGAACCAGTTTGCGGCAGACGGTGGCTTCAGCGCCATCGTCAGATCCTGGGCAATGGGGTCGTAGCTGGCAAGCAGCGGCGCGAAGGCGGCGACGAGCACCAGCGCAAGCACGACGAGGAAACCCGCAAAAGCCAGCGGATTGGCAAGCAGGTTGAGCCACAGGACGTAGGCCTTGTGGAAACGCGCCTGCCGGGCCGAGGAGAATTCCTCGTTGATCAGCCAATTGTGGAGATCGTTGAAATAACGTGTCGCCATGATGTCACCGGGTACGCGGATCGAGGAAGCGGTAGGCGATGTCGGACAGCAGGTTGATGACGATCGAGATGATGCCGATCAGAAGCACGCTGCCGAGGATCGCGTTCATGTCCGCGAAGAACAGGGCCGAGGTCAGATATTGCCCGAGGCCGGGCCAGGCAAAAACGGTCTCGATGAGAACCGTGCCGTCCAGCAGGCCGCAATAGGCGAGGGCAACGATGGTCAAAAGCTGTACCCGGATATTGCGGAAGGCGTGGCGCCACACGATGGCACGCTGGCCAAGACCCTTTGCCTTTGCCGTCAGGACATATTCCTGCCGGAGTTGTTCGAGCATGAAGCTGCGGCTCATGCGGCTGAGATAGGCCATGGCCGCATAACCGAGGATCAGGGCAGGGGCAGCGACATGCAGCAAGGCATCGCGGAAAACCTCCCACTCGCCGGCGATAATTGCATCGACGAGGATGGAGTTGGTCGGTCCTTCGACCAAGCCTTCATTGTAGACATCCAGTCGGCCACTACCAGGGATGAGCCCGAACTTGGCATAGAAGACCAGGATAACGATGGTGCCGAGCCAGAAGATCGGCGTCGAATGTCCGAGCAGCCCGACGACGCGTGCCAGATGATCGACCCAGGTGCCTTTGCGAACAGCCGAGATGATGCCGAGCGGAATGCCGAGCCCGGCGCCGATGATCGTTGCCAGTGTGGCAAGCTCCAGTGTCGCCGGGAATACCCGGGCAAGGTCACTTGCCACGGGGTTCTTGGTCACATGCGACTGGCCGAAATTCAGCTGCGCGACATTGCCGAGATAGGTCGCGAACTGGATATAGAGCGGCTGGTCCAGCCCCATCTCCTTGTGCACCCGTTCATAAGTCGCTTGGTCGGCCTGATCCCCGATCACGGCAATGACCGGATTAGCCGGGACCATGCGGCCGACGACGAAGGTAATGATCAGCAGGCCGAGCAGCGTCGTCAGGATGACGCTGAAGGACGTCGCCACCTTCTTCACCGCATCGAGCGCAGCTACTGCGCCGCCCGATGCGGCCCCGGATGTTTGTGAGATACTCACGTCATTCTCCCTTGGAGGAGGTCATTCGCCCTTGGAAACCGTGTCCCAGCGCGTCAGCCATGTCGAATGGCCGATATAGCCCTTCACTTCCTTACGAACCGCCTTTGCGTCGGTGCGCAGGAAGGAGGTGATCAGTGGTGAGGACGATTCGAGATAAGCCTTATTGATCTTCGCGTAGAGATCGGCCCGCTTCTGCTGGTCCGTCTCGTGGGCGGCCGCAGTCACCATGTCCTGAATGTCTTTCGGCACATCCCAGGCGGTGCGCCAGGCGTTCAGGCCCGTCAGCTTGGCGTCGTCGGAATTATTGGCATTGGTTGCATAGGACTGGAGAACCGCGTGAGGATCCGGCAGGCGTTCGCCAGAGCGCGCCGAAAAGATCTCGAATTCTCGGGTGCGGAACTTGCCGATATGATCGCCGCCCTGAAGATCGAGCTTGATGCCGGCCTCGGCGGCATTGGCCTGCAGGGACTGCGCGACCTCATATTCCGGGGTGACCGGTGTTGCGTAATAGACCTTTGAGAAACCGTTCGGATAGCCGGCTTCAGTCAGCAGCTGCTTGGCCTTTTCAATGTCGAGCTTATAGGGGTTGACCTCGCTTGCACCCGGCAGGCCGGCCGGAATGATGGTCTGCTGCTTGATGCCGTAATATTTCATGACGGTGTTGGCGAGGCCGTCATAATCGATCAGGTAGCGAAAGGCTTCACGAACCTTGGGATTGGAGAGGATCTCGTCCTTCTGATTCAGCGCGAGATAATAGAAGCCGAAACCCGGCGTCTTCTGGATATCGGCCTTGCCGCCCGCTTCGACCGCCGTGAGGTCGGTTGAGGAAAGACGCGTCGCAACATCGACGTCGCCAGCCTCAAGCTGCAGGCGCTGGCCGGATGATTCAGGCATGTGGCGCAGCACGACGCGGCGCATCTTCGGTGCACCCTGCCAGTAATCCTTGTTGGCATCAGCGATCAGCAGATCGTTGACGCGCCAGGTGCGCAGCGCATAGGGGCCGGAACCGGCGTCATTGGTTTGCAGGAATTCGCGACCCAGGTCACCGCCCTTGTCATGCTCGGCAAGAAGCTTGCTGTCGAGGATCGAGGTCGAGAAGCTTGCCAGCGAATAAAGGATCAGATTGGGGTTCCAGACTTCCGGTGTCTGCAGGACGACGGTTGTGTCATCGCTTGCCTTGATCAGGTCGTCGACGTTCTTGTCGGTAAGGCCCCACTGACGAAGGTCGACCGAAGGCGCAAGCCCAAGCTTGACGAGGCGGCGCAGCGACCACTCGACGTCCTTTGCGGTCAGCGGATTGCCGGAATGGAACTTGATGCCGGAGCGGATCTTGAATGTAAAGGTCTTGCCGTCCGGCGAGACGCTCCAGCTTTCGGCAACACCCGGAGCCGGCTTGGTAATATCGTCGGCCGGCAGCACGATCAGCCGCTCATAAAGGTTCGCGACAATTTCAGCCGCTTCCAGCTGATTGATTTCGTTCGGATCGAGGCCACGCATCGACGACATGTTCGTTGCAATGACCAACTGGTCCTTCGGGGTGGCTGCGGCCGCAGCCAGTGGCATCATCAGGCTCGCGGCAACAAGCGCCGACGAGATCAACAGCCCGCGTCTTTGGATCTTCATTTTCTTCCTCCCAAGCATCTCTGCAATCGCATCAGAACGAATTTTGATATCGACATCGATCTGAAATCTGGTATATCAGATCTCACAAAACACTTTTGTCGTCAACGGGGGAATTTTCGGCTTATGGAAAATAGGATGGAGAGCGGGGCCGGCGACGACCGCATCGAAAAGATCGATCCCCGGTTCCTGACGACCCTGCGTGATCACGTTCACAAGACGCTACGGGCGGCTATTCTGTCCGGTCGCTTTCGGGCCGACGAGCGCGTCAACGAGCGTCAGCTCGCCGAACAGCTCGGGGTCAGCACCACCCCGATCAAGGAGGCGCTCCGGCAGCTCGAGACCGAAGGACTGGTTGAAACCCTGCCGCGTCGTGGGGTGCTGATCCGCTTCAATGCTGGATGGGCGGAGGAGATGATCCTGGCGCGTGCCGCGCTGGAATCGATGATCGCGCATCTCGCCGCCAAGCGTATCACCCGGGATGAGGCGTCGAAGCTTGATGACACAGTCGGCCTGATGAAGGCGGCCACAGCCGATGGAGGTGCGGACGACCTCATTGCCTTGAATGAGACCTTTCACGAGCAGATCCACATCGCTTCGCGCTGCCAGTACCTGTCTCGCATGATCGAGCGCCAGCAGTTCTACGACGCGAGCATTCGCCGCATCATTCATTCCGACAACAAGGAGCGCGACAAGGCGCTCGCCGAACATACCGCCATCGCTGCCGCTATCGTGTCGAACGACAGTGATAAGGCGGAGCGAGTGATGCGCGATCACGTCGTCCGCTCCGGCGAAACCTACCTCAACATCGTATTCAGGAAGAAAGAGGACATTTGACGTGACCGTGGGAATGGACAAGATTCGCAAGGCCCTGACGGGCATTTCCGGCGTTCCGGTGACCCCCTACAAGGCAGATGGCAGCATCGATCTCGCCAAGCTTTCCGCATTGATCGCGCGCCTTGCCAGCGCCCGGGTTCACAATCTGATGGCAGCCGGCAATACGGGCGAGTTCTTCACGCTGACGATGGATGAGGTAAAGGCAGTCCATGCCGCTACGATCAAGGCTGCAGACGGCAAGTCGCTTATCAGTGCGGCCGTCGGTCGTTCGCTGGCGGAAGCCAAGGCTCTCGCCCGTCACGCGATTGCCGAGGGCGCCGACGCGATCATGGGTCACCACCCGATGGATCCCTTTGCCGGGCCGAGCTACCAGGCGAAATATTTTCTCGAACTTGCCGAGACGTCTACGGTCCCCGTCATTGCCTATGTCCGCAGCGACACGTTCTCGGTCGCCGATTTCCGCAAGCTTGCCCTGCATCCCAATATCGCCGGCATCAAGTTTGCATCCGGAAATCTCATGCTGCTTGCCGAGGTCATCCGCTCGACGAAGGATGCGCCGGCGATCTGGGTCTGCGGCCTCGCCGAGGGCTGGGCGCCGGCATTCTATGCCATGGGTGCTCGCGGCTTTACCTCGGGGCTCGTCAACGTTTTCCCCGAGCGTTCGCATGCCATCCATCAGGCGCTGGAAGCCGGTGACTACGCTGTTGCACGCGTTCTTATCGACGACATCGCCGGTTTCGAAGCGCTGCGCACTAAATATCTGAACGGCGCCAATGTCACGGTCGTCAAGGAGGCGCTGGGCATGCTCGGAACCGATGTCGGCCCTGTTCGTCTTCCCGGCGTTGAAAGTCTGACGGACGCGGAACGCGCCGAACTGCGCGCAATCGTCGACAATGTAAGCGGCAAGAACCACGCCGCCTGAGGAAGAATGTCAATGCACATCACCGGCTTCAAGACCTACATGCAGCGCGTCGACGACCGGCCGCGACTACTCCTGAAAATCGAAACGAGCGAAGGTATTTCCGGTTGGGGCGAGTGCTACAATCACGGCCCCGACTGGGCGCTGCCGCCGCTTTTCGACTACCTCTTCCATCAGATCGAAGGGGAGGACGCCCGCCGAGTGGAATTCCTTGTGCTGAAACTCAATCAGCAGTGCCGTTTTCCGCCGGGCGCCCTCGGGCTTGCGGCCATTTCGGCGATCGATCACGCGCTCTGGGATATTGCCGGCAAGGCCGCCGGCCTGCCCGTTTACATGCTGCTTGGCGGCAACGTTAGGGATCGGGTGCGCGTCTATTGCGGCGTCTATACCGCGCCGGACCCGCAGACGGCGCAGGACCAGACCCTCGAGCTGAACGAAAAATACGGCTACACGGCTTTCAAGCTCAGCCCCTTCCGCCGCGATCTGCATGCCGGCCGCTGGGGAGAGCTTGTGAAGGAAACCGGTGATTGGTTCGCTAAGATACGCGAGATCACGCCGTCGCATTTCGAATTCGCATTCGACGCTCATGCAAAGATCTTCGAACCCTATCAGGCGGTGCAGCTCGCCGCAGCGATTGCCCCTAATGATCCGCTCTTCTACGAGGAGCCGATCCGGCCGGAGCACATTCCGGCATGGGCCGAGCTGAAGTCGAAAGTCTCCGTTCCGCTGGCCACCGGAGAATCGCTCTATAGTCGCTTCGAATTCCTCTCCCTGATGTCGGCGCGCGGCGCCGACATCATCCAGCCCGACATATGCGTTGTTGGCGGCGTCACGGAAATGCGCAGGATCGCTACAATCGCTGAGGCTCACTATGTAACCGTCGCGCCGCATAACCCGATGGGGCCGCTCGCGACCGCGGTCAACATTCACTTCTGCGCCGCACAGCCGAACTTCAAGGTCCTGGAGTTCAAGCCCCATGTCCATGCGCCATGGGCGACCGATCCGTATATGCCGGTCGACGGTCATATGGAATTGCGGCCCGACCGTCCGGGTTGGGGGCTGGAAATCGATGAAAAGGCATTGCAGACTGAAGACTACATTCATTGGGAGCGGAAAATCACCCGCAAGCCGGACGGATCGACGGCTTATCCCTGACCGGTTCCGTTGAAATGACGGGCTTGCTTTGAAATGCCGGGGAAGCGCGTGCCGACGATCCAGTTCGCGCTTTCACTCCCGACTATGAACTTCCGGTCCTCGATGAAGCGCCAATGCTTGGGTCGTCAACCTTCGCCAATTTCCTGATTTTGTGTCCCCGCGCGTCGACGGTACACGCTGATACATTTCAGCCGATTCTCGAAATATGCCGGACACGTGGATCCTTGAAACCGCTCTTCGTTAACAGGTGCTGCGAACGCGGCAGCAATTGAAGGAGAGTGTTTCATGACCAAGACCGACAATGTTTCAATTCGGCGTAGTGTTTCCGATCGAGCGATCGCCATGGCGTTCGGCTCTCTGTTGCTCGTTCCGGTGATCTATGCACTGCCGGTTCATGCCGCCGATCCTGCGTCGAGTGTTGCCACGACGACGGCGAGCGCGGACGAAAGCGTCCGCCCGTTCCAGATCCACGTTCCACAGTCGCAACTCGACGACCTACGCAGGCGCATCGCCGACACCCGATGGCCCGACAAGGAGACGGTCGGCGACGACTCCCAGGGTATCCAATTGTCACGCGTCCAGGATCTGGTTCGCTACTGGGGTACAGAGTACGACTGGCGCAAAACCGAGGCCCAACTCAATGCATTGCCGGAACTCGTCACCACGATCGACGGTGTCGACATCCAGTTCATCCATGTTCGTTCGCGCCATCCCAACGCTCTCCCGATCATTCTGACACATGGCTGGCCGGGATCGATATTTGAGTTCATCAAGACCATAGGTCCTCTCACGGACCCGACTGCCTATGGCGGCCGGCCGGAAGATGCGTTCGACGTCGTCATCCCCTCGATACCGGGCTACGGATTTTCCGGAAAGCCGACCGATCTGGGCTGGGGGCCGGACCGGGTTGCCCGTGCCTGGGATGTCCTGATGAAACGGCTCGGCTATGACCACTATGTTTCTCAGGGTGGTGATCATGGTTCGGTGATCTCCGACGCGTTGGCGCGCCAGGCACCGAAGGGTCTACTGGCAATCCATCTCAATATGCCCGCGACGGTGCCAGGCGATCTCATGGAGGCTATCAACAGCGGAGACCCGGCCCCCGCGAGCCTGTCATCGCCGGAACGGGAAGCCTATAATTCCTTGAGCACCTTCTTCGGACGAAATGCTGCCTATGGCGCCATAATGGTGACCCGGCCGCAGACGATCGGCTATTCGCTTTCCGACTCGCCGGCCGGCCTTGCGTCCTGGATCTACGAGAAGTTTGCCCAGTGGAGCGACAGTGGCGGTGTTCCTGAGCGCGTTTTCTCCAAGGATGAAATGCTTGATGACATCACGCTCTATTGGTTGACGAACACCGGCGCGTCGGCATCGCGGTTCTACTGGGAAAACAACAACAACAACTTCAGCGCCGAAACGCAGAAGACGAAGGACATCAAAGTCCCGGTCGGCATCACGGTCTTTCCGAAGGAGATCTACCAGGCGCCGGAAAGCTGGGCCAAGCAGGCCTACCCCTCGCTGACCTACTATCATCAGGTCGAGAAAGGCGGGCATTTTGCGGCCTGGGAGCAGCCGCAGCTCTTCGCAGAAGAAGTAAGAGCCGCTTTCAAGTCCGTACGCTGACAATGTCGAAAGGGTGGCCCTCACGCGAGGGCCACCCCAGCCGAACAGTTGACCTGGAAATTTCATGCCCTCTTCGCCCCCGATGCGATCATCATGGGGCGTCACCAAAAATCGCGAAGCAAGCTTAGCACACGTGTGCATTTTGTTTCCTCCTGTCATTCCGGTGTTACGCGCTGGGGCTAGCAAGTCTCAGAACTCATCAGGGGCGCGGCCTCGACAGTGAAGGGAGACAGGGTATGAATAGACGCGAATTTCTGATCACATCGTCGGCGGCTGCGGGCTTTCTCGCCCTTCCGCGCTTCGCCTCGGCTGCCGCAGGCACGATCGATCTTTATAGCGGATCGGATTCCAATATCATCGACCTCTGGAACAACATCATCCGCCCGGCTTTTGAAAAGGCGCATCCGGACGTCGCGCTGAAGGTTACTGATGCCGGCGACAACAACGGCCTTCGCGCCATTGGCGACCGCGCGCTCGCAGCATTGCAGACCAAGACCGATCCGCAGGCCGACCTCTTCGAACAGTTCGATCCGCGCCTTCCGGCTGGCGGCATCGATGCCGGCCTTTGGGTGAAGTTCTCCGCCGAGAATGTCCAGGGTTTCGACCGCGTCAATCCGCTTGCTATCGACACGCCCTACTCATTGCCCTATCGCGGCTCGCAGGTTCTGCTTGCCTATGACAAGACCAAGCTCGACCCGAAGGATGCGCCGAAAACCTGGGAACAGCTGACGGCCTGGATCAAGGCCAATCCCGGCCAGTTCATCTACAACCGTCCGGACAAGGGCGGCTCGGGCGGCAATTTCGTCCGCCGCGCCATTCATGAAGCCAACGGTCGCGATCCGAAGAAGTTCAAGGTCGACAACTTCACTGCCGACTTTGCCGAGCAGTCGCTGACGCCGGCCTGGAAGATCCTCAACGATCTCGCGCCGTCGCTCTATCAGAAGGGCGCCTATACCGCCGGCAACACGCAGTCGATCCAGCTGCTCTCCCAAGGCGTCGTCACCATGGCTCCGGTTTGGTCCGACCAGGTCCTGCAGGCGATCTCGCAGGGTGTCTTGCCTGAGACGACCGGCCTTGTGCAGCTCTCCGACCTCGCGCTTTGCGGCGGTTTTTCGGCCATGACGATCTTCACCAACGGCGCCAACAAGGATGCCGCCCTCAAGCTTGCGGCCTTCATGCTGACGAGTGAGATGCAGGAAGCCATCATCACTGAAATCGGCGGTTTCCCGGGCGTTTCCTGGGATCACATTTCCGAAGATCTGCGCAAGAAATATGCCGACGTCATCCCGGCGACCATCCCGACCTTCCCGGCCGGCGATTGGGAAAAGGCGATCAACGACGGCTGGTATCGTACTGTCGCTCCCGGTATCAGCCGCACCTGATGGCGCTGGATGCCGCGCAGCCTGCGGTCGCGCACCGCGCCCAGCCTCTCGGCAGGGGGAGCCTCTACGGGCTCCTCCTCGTCGGCATGCCGGTGTTTCTGGTCGGCTGGCTGATCATCTTTCCGATCTTTTCGGCGATCGCGACCACCGTCTTCGTCCGCCAGCCGGACGGGACGGCGGAGTTTTCGCTCGCCTCCTACCATTTCTTCTTCAGCGACGCCTACAGCCTGAACAATCTCTGGCTGACGCTCTGGACGACCTTCGTCTGCGGCCTGCTCCTGCTCGCGATCGGTCTTCCGATTGCGCTTTATTTGCGCTTTTCCGGCAGCCGCCTTGCCGGTTACGTGCAGGGTCTCGCGATCTTTCCGATGTTCGTTCCTTCGATCATTCTCTCTTATGCGCTGATCCGCACGATCGGACCGAACGGCACGGTCGACATCCTGCTCAATGCCATGGGGCTGCCAAAGCTGCCGAGCCCCTATCTGACGCCTTGGGGGCCGGTCATCGGGCTTGTCTGGGACAATCTGCCTTTGACCGTGCTGATGCTGACGGCTGGGCTCACGTCCGTTTCCAACAGCTCCATCGAGGCGGCACGCGATGTCGGCGCTACGCCTCTCAGGGTCTTCATCTCGATCATTTTGCCGCGCATGGGCAATTCGCTGCTGGTGACCGCTTCCTTTGCCGTTCTCGGCATATTCTCGGCATTCACCTTGCCGTACGTTCTCGGCCCCGCCTCGCCGGAGATGATGGGACCCTTCATGCAGCGTACCTTCGCGGATATGAATGACCCGCTGAACGCGCTGACACAGGCGGTCATCAGCTTCGGCTTCTGCCTTCTCTTCGGCATCTTCTATGTCTGGTCGATCGCCCGCAACCGCGAGGGCCGATGATGGCTCGGTCGACAGGTCTGAAATTCGACTGGACGGGGCTGCTGCTGGCATTGCTGCTGACGCTTTTCATCGCGCTGCCGCTGCTGGTCGTTGCGACCTGGGCCTTCACCGAGATCTGGCGCTACCCTTCCGTCATTCCCCAGCAGTTCGGCCTGCGTTTCTGGTCGCAGACGCTTGCGCGCAAGGATGTCTGGGATGCGCTATTCCTCAGTTTGCGGCTGACGGCGACGGTGACGCTGCTTTCTGCGATCATCTGTCTTCCGGCAGCCTATGCCTTTGCTCGTATGCGCTTTCCCGGCCGCAACATTCTGTTCCTCTCGTTTCTCGCCTCCCATGCCTTTCCAAAATTTGGCCTGCTCGTGGCGATTGCCGGCATCTTCCTGCAACTCGGTCTGATCAGTACCTTCTGGGGTGTGGTGCTGATCCAGCTCGTCGGCACGCTGATGCTGATGATCTGGATCCCGGTCGCGGCTTTTCAGAATGTCGACCGGCGCATGGAGGAGGCCGCGCGTGACGCGGGCGCCACGCCGCTTCGCGTCTTCTGGTCGATCACACTGCCGCAGGCCGCGCCGACCATATCAGCAGCCCTGCTCCTGACCTTCGTCGGCACTTTTTACGAGACGGAAGGGGCCTGGCTGATCGGTGCGCCGGAGATCCGCACCATGCCGGTGCTGATGATCAGCTTCATCAACAACCAGATTGTCGTGCAATATGGTGCGGTCCTCTCCGTGATGCTGTGGGTGCCGTCCTTTGCGGCATTGATGTTTGCGCGGCGCGTCATCGGGACCGGCGCCTTTGCGCGGGGCTTCGGCGCCTGAGCGCCGGCAGAAAGGATTTAACAATGGCACATCTGGCGATCGAAGGTGTTTCGAAGAGCTTCGGCAATACCTTCGCCGTCAGCGATTTTTCGCTTGAGGTCGGCGATGGGGAACTCGTCTGCCTGCTCGGCCCGTCAGGTTCCGGCAAATCGACGTTGCTGCGTATGATCGGCGGTTTTGAACGGCCGACCGGCGGCAGCATCCGCATCGACGCAAAGGATGTGACGACCCTGCCACCGGAGCGGCGCCCAACTGGCATGGTCTTCCAGAGCCATGCGCTCTGGACCCATATGGATGTCTTCAACAACATCGCCTTCGGCCTCAAACTGCGGCAGCTGCCGAAGACCGAAATTCGAGAGCGCGTCGAGAATGCCCTCGCTCTCGTCGGTCTCGCAGATTACGGGAAGCGCGCGGTGACGCAGCTTTCCGGCGGCCAGCAGCAGCGTGTCGCACTTGCCCGCTCGCTCGTCCTCGAGCCCAAGATCCTGCTGCTCGATGAACCCTTCGCCAGTCTCGACCAGCATCTGCGCGAGCGGCTGCGTGAGGAAGTGCGCGATATCCAGCAGCGGCTCGGCATCACGACATTGTTCGTCACCCACGGTCAGGATGAAGCCCTGGCGCTTGCCGACCGCATCGTCGTCATGCGCGACGGCCGTACGGAGCAGGTGGCGCCGCCGAGCGTCATCTATCGCGAACCGCAGACGGCTTTCGTCGCCGGCTTCATCGGCTCGATGAATTTCGTTGAGAGCGAGATCCGGGATGGGATCTGCACGCATCCGCTTTTCGGTTTTTCCATTCCCGTCGCAAATGGTCCCGTGATGCTTGCGATGCGCCCGGAAGCCCTGACTGTGCATCCGGGCAGCCGACCGGCAGATGCAATCGTCCACCGCGTCACCGACTTCGGTACGCACAAGATCGTCGATATCGATCTCGCCGATGGCACCCGGCTGAAGGCGATGGTTGCGCCGGGCGATATGATCCGGGCCGGGATGACCGTCGCCCCCAGATGCTCGGGCTTCTTCGCCTTCCGCGACAATGCGCTGATCCACCAGTCGGCTGGCGCACAGGCGGCTGCGCCAATGCAGCCGCTCCATACGGCTTGAACGGTCTCAGGCTTTCGGCTGAAAACCCTCCCGCAGCCAGGGATAGAGTGGCTTGCTTGCTGCCAGGATGTCGCCTTTGCCGGTCACAGCCGCGCCGGAAAACCGTGTGACGATACCGCCTGCTTCCTCGACCATGAGTGCCGAGGCACCGAAGTCATGGACCGACAGGCCGTCCTCGAAGAAGCCGTCCAGTCGGCCGCAGGCGACATAGGCGATCGAAAGCGCTGCCGAACCGAGCCGACGCACGCCAGCGGTATTGGCCATCAGCCGCTTGACGGCGTCGAAATAAAGCTCTTCCGGGACCGCCTTGACCTGGCCGGGGATCGGCAGGCCGGCGCCAACGAGCACGTTCTGGATATCGGCCACCTCAGCGCAATGGATTTGCTCGCCGTTCAGCCAGGCGCCGCCGCCGGCCTCTGCACTGAAGAGCTCGTCCTGCATGGCGTCATAGACGACGCCTGCGACGACGCGGCCGGCCTCGGCGATCGAGATCGTCATGCCGAAATGCGGGATGCCCCAGGCGAAATTGGTCGTGCCGTCGATCGGGTCGATATAGATAACCGGTGCATCCGCGCCGCCCTGTCGGTTACCGACCTCTTCCTCGCCTTTGATCGAATAGGTCGGGAATGCGCTCGTCATCTCCTCGACGATGATGCGCTCGACGGCGACGTCGATTTCGGTCTGATAGTCGCGGGCAGCCTTGTGGATCATCTCGGCTGCCGTGCGTCGTCTGAGTGCCTTGCGCGCCGTTTCGCCTGCCTTGAGGGCGGTTTCGGCGAGCACGAGAAGGCGGGGCGAGGCGGCCGGCGACAGGCGCGCAGCAGTCGAAGTCAATGTCATTAAGAGGGTCCGTGTGATGACTGAGGGTGGTAGGTCGTGTTCCCATCGCAGATGCGCATGATGCTTTTATGAAACCGGCGCGCCCGCTGCGGTGCTGCGCCGGCCGAATTCAAGAGAATGCGTCCGAGGTTACCGGGACAGGAAATTCGAGACCGTCAGGTCGACGAGTTCGTCTCCACGGCCGTTCATCACTGCGCGAATGGCCCAGAGACCGAAACCCTTCACCTGTGCTGCTTCGATCCTGGGCGGCATCGATAGTTCCTGCGTATTCGTGACGACGTCGAGCAATGCCGGGCCGGGATGCGCCAGGATTTCCCGGATGGCACCGTCAAGCTCGGCGGGATCTTCCACGCGAACGCCATGTACTCCGGCTGCGCGGGCAACCGCCGCAAAATCCGGATTCTCGAGTTCGGTGCCGGTCTCAAGGAAGCCCGAAGCCTTCATTTCCATCGCAACGAATCCGAGAACTGAATTGTTGAAGACGACGACCTTCACCGGCAGGTTCTGCTGAACGAGCGTCAGGAAGTCGCCCATCAGCATGGCAAAGCCGCCATCGCCGGACATGCTGATGATTTGGCGTTCCTTGTACGTTGCCTGTGCCCCGATCGCCTGAGGAAGAGCGTTGGCCATCGAGCCGTGGACCAGGGATCCGATCAGGCGACGCTTTCCATTCATTTTCAGGTAGCGTGCAGCCCAGATCGTGGGGGTCCCGACGTCGAAGGTGAAAACGGCGTCGTCGGACGCATGCTCGCTCAGAAGGCGTGCCACGTATTGCGGATGAATCTTGCCGCCCTCTCGGCCGGTGGCGAGGTCGTCGAGGCCCTCACGAGCCTTCCTGTAGGCGGCAAGGCAAGCATCGAGGTGATCCCGGTCGGTTCGCTCCCTCAGCTTCGGTAGCGTCGCCGCCAGTGTCGATTTGACGTCGCCGACGATTGCGAGATCCAGCGAGGCCCTGCGGCCGAGATTTTCCGGTCGGATGTCCACCTGCACGATCTTGGCGTCGGTTGGGTAGAACTGCCGGTATGGGAAATCTGTGCCGAGCATGAGAAGCGTGTCACACTCCAGCATGGCCTTGTAACCCGAAGAGAAACCGATCAGACCGGTCATGCCGACATCGAACGGATTGTCCCACTCGACATGTTCCTTGCCGCCGAGCGCGTGGACAACGGGCGCCCTCAGCCGATCCGCAAAAGCGATCAACTCGTCATGCGCGCCTTCGCAGCCACGTCCGCACAGAAGGGTAACCTTCGAGCTGTTGTTAAGCAGTTCCGACAGTCGATCGATCTGATCGTTCGTCGGCACGATGTTTGGCTGGGACAGTGTGAGTGCGGCTGGTGTCGAAATCTTCGCCGTGAAATCGGTCAATGCCACGTCGCCCGAAATGACCACGACGGCAACGCCGCGCTTTCCGATAGCGGTGCGAATGGCCGTTTCGATGACTGCGGGCAATTGCTCGGGATGGCTGACAAGCTCGCAATAGTGGCTGCATTCCCGGAAAAGCTGATCCGGATGTGTTTCCTGGAAATAGCCCCTGCCGATTTCGGCCGACGGTATCTGGGCGGCAATGGCGAGGACCGGGACCCGTGAGCGATGGCAGTCGAACAGGCCGTTGATGAGGTGGAGATTGCCCGGGCCGCAGCTTCCGGCGCACACGGCCAATTCGCCGCTGAGATGGGCTTCGGCCCCGGCCGCGAAAGCGGCTGTCTCTTCATGGCGGGTATGGACCCACTCGATGTCGCCTCTCTTTCGCAGCGCTTCCGTGAGCCCGTTCAGGCTATCGCCGACTACGCCATATATGCGTTTGACTCCGGCCGAATGCAGTACTTCTGTCAGTACATCAGCTACCTTGGACTTCATCGAAAGGCTCCCGGGCTTTGGGTTTCAGTTGATGGCAAAAGGAAGCTAGGCCTCGCTCTAAGCTTCTCAACCCGGAGAATTAGCAGAGTGGTGGAGACACCCAACTGGACCTTGGTATAGGCGCTGGCCATGAAAGACCTGCTTGCCGATATCCTAGGGAGCTGCCTATCAGCCGAGAACATAGGCTCGGCTCTCTCCGTTGGCGTCCTCCTTCTACCGCGACCTATGCTTCCATCCGTTCCCGTTCTCTCATCGCTTCCGCGATAAGTTTCATGAAGCGCGGATGCCGGCGCAGATTGTCCAGGTCGGAGTCATGGGTGAACCATTTGATGTGGTAGACCGAGCTGCGGGGCAGCAAACCCTCCAGGATATCGATCGCACGTTCCGCATGGCCGAGCACGGAGTGGACGCAGGCGAGATTATACTGGGCCACGATATCATCGGGATCGATGGCGCTCGCCCGTGCAGCCCAGTCGCAGGCCCGCGCAGCTTCGCCGAGATGAGCAAGTGCAAGCGCGCCGCGATGGGCGGGGCCGGAATTTTCCGGGTTCTGATTGAGCGCGCGCTCGGCTCTTTCAATGCCTTTTCGCGCCCAGCTTTCCCGGTCCGCCATCCGTCCGAGAGAATGGTACGAGGACATCAGATGGATCGGCGAAACATAGTCGTCGGGGCGGATTTCGGCGGCCCGAGTGAAATAGTGCACCGCCTCGGCGAAATTCCCGCGCATGAAGAAGATGCGGGCATAGTGGAAATTTGCTTCATAGAGGTTGGGATCGAGCGCAAGCGCGCGTTCGAAGCATGCCGTGGCCTCGTCGTCCTCGCCGTTCTGATGCAGCGCCAGGCCGCGGGAGGCATGGGCCTCGGCAAGGTCGGGATCAAGTTCCAGGGCCTTGGCGCTCATGGCGAGGATGCGCTCCAGGGGCACATCACCAGGCGCCCAGTCGCGTATCGCCGCATCGCAATCGGCAATGCCTGCATAGGCGCGGCCATAGTCCGGATCGAGTTCTACGGCCTTGTAGAACATGCGCCGGGCAAGCTGCAGATAAGATTTTGTCCAGGTATGGGAGAGCTGCCGGCCTCTCAGGTAATAAGTATAGGCTTCGACATTGGCCGTTGGCTCGGCGGCGATCGCCTTGCGCTCCTCCGGCAGCAGCCGCACTTTCAATTGGCCGACGATCGCGTTGGTGATCTCGTCCTGGATGGCGAAGATATCGGTGAGGTCTCGGTCATAGCGTTCGGCCCAAAGATGATCGCCGTTCATCGTATCGATCAACTGGCCGGAAATGCGTACCCGCGTGCCGATGATGCGCACACTGCCTTCCAGCATGTAACGCACTCCGAGCTCCTGGGCGACCTGCTTCACCTTCACCGATGTGCCCTTATAGGTGAAAACGGTATTGCGTGGCACCACATGCAGGCTGGAAACCTTGGAAAGATCGGTGATGATGTCCTCGGTGATGCCGTCCGAGAAGTAATCTTGATCGGCATCGCCGCTCATGTTGGTGAAGGGCAGGACGGCGATGAAACAGGTGTTGCGGTTCTGCGCGACGAGGCGGGCAGAACTCGGCTTCTCGAAGGAAACCGTGTAAACCTGCACCGGCTGGCGGATATTTTTGAACACGTGTTCACCTAAAAAATCGAAGCCAAGATTGAGGCGTGAGCCGACCTGATCCCGCACGATTGCCGATACGGCGATGCCGCCGGCCGGAGCGACACCTTCCAGACGTGCGGCAACGTTGACGCCGTCGCCGAAAATATCGTCATTCTCCACGACGACATCGCCGAGATTGATGCCGATGCGGAACTCGACACGCTCTTCCTTCGTCACGGTTTCATTGCGCACCGCCATGGTGCGCTGAATTTCGGCGGCACAGGCCACGGCGTTCACGACGCTCTGAAACTCGGCCAGAATACCGTCGCCAGTCAGTTTGACGATACGGCCCTTGTAATCGGATATGCGGATGTCGACCAGTTCGCAGCGATGGCGGTTCAAAGCCTGCAGCGTGCCCGTCTCGTCCATGCCCATGAGCCGGCTGTAACCGACCACATCGGCAGCGAGGATGGCACTCAATCGCCGCTCCATGATCCTCTCCATGGATTGTCTCATGTCAGTGTCTCGCTTTTTCCAGATTTTGACCGCGCTAGGGCTCCCTCCCATGCAGCCGATATCTTTCGATTCGGCATGCTGTCACGGCGGCGCAGAGCCTATATCGTTACGGCGCAGCATCAATACTCCGAACGGGCGAAGATTGCGTCAAATGATAGCTCTTTCGGATGGGAAAGACCCCCCGGACTTGCTGAGGTGCTCGATTTTGAGGCCGTGCATCGATTTTGGAATACGTCTCGGAGGAAGGGGTCGGGCGCAGAGCGTTCGACCCGGCCTCGGGACGTGGTTTCATGGCCCGTTCCCCACCTCTGAGAGCTTGCGACGTCGCCGTCATCAAAAGCCGAGCTCCATCGAAGCGCGGTTGTCGGCTGCCCGGCAGGTCAGGTTTCGAGATCCCATTGCCGAAGAGCGACAGAATATTCTGTGAAGAGAAGTTGGCAATCGAGAGCGACTAATTGCCATTTACTGCGTCTGCAAAGCAGCAGGTTTGGCGGGATGTGCCGGTAGCCGTCCGTGATGCGAAGCAGATCTGACAATTGTACTGCCTGTTGCCTCGCGAAAGGCAATCGCCTTCTACGTAAAGGCCCGTTTGCCTGAAAGGATGCAGCCTGTAGGTCGAAAGGGGTAGGATATACTCGTCCATTTTTCGATTATAATCGGAGGTCCGCGTATCGAACGATCCACATAGATTTGATCCTGGCAATTTCGCGAGAGGGCACGCCATGTATCGCAACGCTCGCCGGTGGGCTTCGCGCTCACAATTGGTGGATTCGTGGGCTCCCCGGTGGTTGGGTGTCGGCCGAAAGGCAAAGCCTCATAAGAACGCCGATCGGCTCGAGGATAGTGCTCAACTTGCGACATCCGTGCAGACAGGGGGCGGACCTACGGGCAGCGCCCTTGTCGGCAGTCCTGACGATAACTCCGCACTCGGCGGACATGATACTGAACGGAGGGTGGACGCGGTCAGCGCAGCAGACGGTCAAGGCGATCTCGACCACGTGTTTCCATCCTTGGCCGACGCTTTCGCAGCGGCGCGCGAAACGAGCGTTGGAAGCGGAGATTCTGCTGCGTCTGTACGGTCGGCCCATGATCCGGTTTTTGCACCTTTCGGGCGGAACGCGAGCGGCGCTGTCTTGCCCCCTTATCGCAGCTATTCCGGAATTGTCAGCATAGGCGAGGATCCCCTGGCCCCGTATCTGCCGCAGAACCCCGCACCGACAGTATCAGGGCAAGGTTCCTCCGCCGTAGCAGGCGGGCGCGCTCACTCCGGCAAGGTGGTCATTCTCGAATCGAGCCCATCGGCAGCGGCTGCTGCACACCACGGCGGATCGAATTCATTGGCATTTGGCATGCCCTTTGGTGTCTGCGGCTGTGGCTACTTCACATCCCCCACGCGGATTCTCGATTGGGCCCATGGCGGCGGCCTGCTTCAACAGGACGGTCAATTGCCGGGGACCAGGCTGACCGAAGGGCCGGACTATGTCGCGACGATCAAGCGGGCCATCAGCGCCTCGGTCAGCGACCCGCTTCTCGATCGCGACTTATCCCCGCTCTCGGGCTGGCGCGGGACCGCAAGCTGGACGGATTCGACGAACTTGAACGGATCGTTGCCCGGCGGCGGAGAAATGGGAACGGCAACCGGCACCAAGGGCGTCGGCGAACTTTCCGGCTCGGTCACCACACCGCCGATCACGCAGCGGTCGGTGACGACGCAAAATCTGGCCGCGACGGCGGTCGCGACGCCCGCCAACAAGGTCGTGGAGGAAAACCTGCTGCCGGGCAACCCGGAAAGCGAGTGGGGCATCGTTGGCGCCGGTAGCTCCAATATCGAGGGATTTGCGACTGACATCAGCGTCGATAACGGCAAGACGATCAGCTTCAAGATCGACACCGATTCCAACAACTACCGGATCGATATCTACCGCCTCGGCTATTATGGCGGCATGGGCGCGCGCAAGGTCAAGACCATTCAGCACACCGGCGTGCAGAATCAACCCAATCCGTTGCGCAATGCCACGACCGGCACCGTGGATGCCGGTAACTGGGCAGTTTCGGCTTCGTGGACCGTACCTGACGATGCTGTCTCGGGCGTCTATATCGCCAAGCTTGTGCGGCAGGATGGCACCTTCGGCGAAAATCATATCCCGTTCATCGTGCGCGACGACGACAGCCATAGCGACATCGTCTTCCAGACCGCTGACCAGACCTGGCAGGCCTATAATGGCTGGGGTGGCGCAAACTTCTATGGCGGCAACGGTCCGGCGACGGGGCAGGGCGCTGGCCGCGCCTATGCGGTCAGTTACAACAGGCCGATTGCGACCCGCGGCGGGGTTGGCACTTTTGCCGGTCCGCAGGACTATCTGTTCGGCGCCGAATATGCGGGCATCTACTGGCTTGAGCAGAACGGCTATGATGTTTCGTACCTGTCGGGTGTCGACGTCGACCGCTATGGCAGCCTGTTGCTCAATCATAAGACCTATGTTGATGCCGGGCATGATGAATACTGGTCTGGACAGCAGAGAACCAATGTCGAAGCCGCGCGCGATGCGGGCGTCAACCTGATGTTCTGGAGCGGTAACGAGGTCTATTGGCGCACCCGTTGGGGCAATGCCTACAGCGCCGACGGCACGCCTTATCGGACCCTTATTTCCTACAAGGAGACATGGTCGCCCAGTGCCAGCATCGACCCTTCCAACGAATGGACGGGCACGTTCCGCGATCCGCGCCTCAGCCCACCCGCTGTCGGCGGCGGAAACCCGGAAAACTCACTGACCGGGCAGTTGTTCAAGGTCGATGATGTCGGCAGCAATCTCCAGGCGATCACTATTCCCTATGACGACGCCAACCTGCGCTTCTGGCGCGATACGAGCGTTGCCAATCTTCAGCCCGGCCAGACGGCAACACTAACCAAGAACTATCTTGGTTACGAATGGGACGAAGCGGTTGACAACGGCTTCGATCCGGCCGGCCTCGTCAAGCTGTCGTCGACGACGCTTCCGGTCAGCACCTACTTGCTCGATTACGGAAACACGACCGGCAATGCGACCTCGACCCACAATCTGACGCTCTATCGTGCGCCGAGCGGTGCGCTGGTATTCGGCGCCGGTACTGTCTACTGGACATGGGGCTTAAGCAACAACCACGATAATGAGGCGACCCCGACCGATCCCCGCGTGCAGCAGGCAATGGTCAATCTGCTTGCCGACATGGGCATTCAGCCCGGGACGCTACAGTCCGGCCTTGTCGCCGCGACGGGCTCCACCGATCATGTCGCACCGACTTCCATCATCACCGCGCCATCAACGGCGACCGTTGGCTCCACGGTCACGATTACAGGTACCGCCACTGACACGGGCGGCGGGGTCATTGCCGGCGTCGAGGTCTCGACCGACAATGGGGCGAGCTGGCATCCGGCGACGGGCGATGAGAACTGGACATATACATGGTCGCCGCAGGTCGCGGGCAGCTATACGATCAGGTCACGGGCTGTCGACGACAGCATCAACCTTGAGACACCCTCGGCGGGACGCACGGTCACCGTCAGCGGGCCGAGCTACACCTCTCTCTTCGGTTCGGCGACGCCAGCGGTCGTCAATACCGGCGACACGTCGGCCGTCGAGCTCGGGGTCAAATTCCAGACCTCCGTGGCCGGCACCGTCACTGGCATTCGTTTCTATAAGGGCAGCCAGGATACCGGCACGCATACCGGTTCACTCTGGTCGAGTACGGGTACGCGGATCGCGACTCTCACCTTCACGAACGAAACTGCCAGCGGCTGGCAGACGGCCTATTTTTCGAGCCCGGTGGCCTTGACGGCTGGGCAGACCTACACGGCGTCCTACCATACGAATACCGGCCACTATTCGACAACTGCCAACTATTTCACCTCCAATGTGACGAGTGGCCCGCTAACGGCGCCGGCCAGCGGCAATGGCGTCTACCGCTATGGTAGCACCAGCCTGTTCCCCACGAGCACCTTCGAGCAGACCAACTACTGGGTCGATGTGATGTTCACCACGCCGGGCTCCAACACGGTGCCGACGGCAGTTGCCGATGCGGGCGACGCGACCGAGAAGGGTGGGGTGGCGAACGGTTCGGGCGGTGTGGTTGCCAGTGGTAACGTGCTGACCAACGACACCGATCCGGATGCCGGTGACACCAAGACGGTGACGGCCGTGGTCTTCGGCTCGACGTCGGGCACGCTCGGTTCGGCGCTGAGCGGCACTTACGGCAGTCTCGTGCTCAACGCATCGGGTGCCTATAGTTATGCCGTCAACGAGACCAATGCCGCCGTGCAGGCGCTGCGCCAGTCGACCAATACGCTGAGCGATGTCTTCAGCTATACGATGCGCGACACTGCCGGTGCCACCGCCACGGCCAACCTGACCATCACCATCCACGGTGCTAATGATGCGCCGGTGCTGGCCGTCCAGACGGCGACCCAGAACGCCACCACCGGCTCGGCCTTCTCCTTCACGCTGCCGACCACGACCTTCAGCGATGTCGACAGCGGCGAGACGCTGACCTATTCGGCAACGGCTTCCGATGGCACGGCATTGCCTGCCTGGCTGAGCTTCAATGCCTCGACGCGGACGTTCAGTGGTACTCCGACGACAGGCGGGACCTATGGCGTCAAGGTAACCGCGACCGATCTTGGCGGCCTCGCCGCCAACGAGACCTTCAATATCGCTGTATCGACGCCCGGCAACACGGTACCGACGGCGGTTGCCGATGCGGGTGATGCGACGGAGAAGGGTGGCGTTGCCAATGGTTCGGGTGGGGTGGTTGCGAGCGGCAATGTGCTGACCAACGACACCGATCCGGATGCCGGTGACACCAAGACGGTGACGGCCGTGGTCTTCGGGGCGACATCAGGCACGCTCGGTTCGGCGCTGAGCGGCACTTACGGCAGTCTCGTGCTCAACGCATCGGGTGCCTATAGTTATGCCGTCAACGAGACCAATGCCGCCGTGCAGGCGCTGCGCCAGTCGACCAATACGCTGAGCGATGTCTTCAGCTATACGATGCGCGACACTGCCGGTGCCACCGCCACGGCAAACCTCACCATCACCATCCATGGTGCCAACGACGCCCCGGTGCTGGCCGTCCAGACGGCGACCCAGAACGCCACCACCGGCTCGGCCTTCTCCTTCACGCTGCCGACCACGACCTTCAGCGATGTCGACAGCGGCGAGACGCTGACCTACACGGCAACGGCTGCCGATGGCACGGCATTGCCCGCCTGGCTGGCCTTCAACGCCACGACCCGGACGTTCAGTGGTACTCCGACGACAGCAGGCACCTATGGCGTCAAGGTAACGGCGACCGATCTCGGTGGCCTTGCGGCCAACGAGACCTTCAATATCGCTGTGTCGGCGGCGCCGACGACCTACAGCCTGTTTTCCGCCTCCAGCACGCCGACCCAGACGAACCTCAATGATGGCCAGCAGCTCGAGCTCGGGGTCAAGTTCCAGGCGAACGTTGCCGGTGACATTACCGCCATCAAGTTCTATCGCAGTGCCAACGACAACGGACAGAACGTCGTCGACCTCTGGACGTCCACGGGCACCAAGCTCGCCAGCGCCACCTTCACCAACACCACGGCGAGCGGCTGGCAGACGGTGAACTTTACAACACCGGTCACCATCACCGCCAATACCACCTATGTCGCCTCCTATCACACGACCGGTGCCTATGTGGCGACAGACGCCTTCTTCAACAATGCCGTGACAAATGGTCCGCTGACCGCCCAGTCCAGTGCTGCGGCCGGCGGCAACGGCGTCTACGCCTATGGCGGCTCCGCCACGACGGGGCTCTTCCCGAGCAATACCTATGATTCAGCGAATTACTATGCCGATGTGATCTTCCGCCCGCAGCTCGCCGCATGAGCCATCGCAAGGAGGTTAGGAACAGGATTCGAATGAGGCTTATGCGACGCAAACGCCAACCGCTTTCGGTGTCCATATCCAGGGAATGCCGATGAACAGGATCGAGCGGCTTCCGGTGACCGTGCTCGCCGGTTTTCTCGGGGCTGGCAAGACGACGCTTCTCAGTCACGTCCTGAACAATCGTGATGGTTTGCGGGTTGCCGTCATCGTCAACGACATGAGTGAAGTGAACATAGATGCGAGCCTCATTCGAGACGGCGGCTGCAACCTGTCGCATACGACGGAGACATTGGTCGAGCTCAGCAATGGCTGCATATGCTGCACCCTGCGCAATGACCTGCTGACGGAAGTGCGGCGACTGGCCGAAGAAGGACGATACGACTATCTGTTGATCGAGGGTACCGGCATTGCCGAGCCGCGCCCCATCGCGGCGACATTTTCCTTCTGCGATGAAAACGGCGTTTCGCTTTCTGATTTTGCCAGACTCGACACGATGGTCACGGTGGTAGATGCTGCAAACCTGTTAGCCGACTACAGTAGCGCCGATCTGCTTGCCGATCGCGGCTTGCAACGGGACGGTGAGGACCGGCGCACCCTCATCGACCTGCTGGTCGACCAGATCGAGTTTGCCGATGTTGTCGTGATCAACAAGAGCTCGGATGCGACTGAAGAGGTCCGCGCGGAGATCCGCAAGATAGTTGCGTCTCTCAACCCGGATGCGCGTCAGGTGGAGACGGATCTCGGCAAGGTTTCTCTGGCAACCGTTCTCAATACTGGCCTCTTCGATGAAGAAAAGGCGGCCGCGCATCCCTTGTGGCACAAAGAATTGTACAGCCCGGGCGAACATGTCCCCGAGACGGAGGAATATGGGGTATCGAGCTTTGTCTACCGCACGAGACGCCCCTTCGACCCTAAGCGATTTCGTGCATTCCTGGACGAGCCCTGGCCGGGAGTGCTTCGCGCCAAGGGCCATTTCTGGCTTGCCACACGCCCGCGTCACGTGGGCCTGATGTCGGCTGCAGGCGTGCAGCGACGCTGCGAACCCATGGGGCTCTGGTGGGCAGCCGTTCCCCGGCAGGACTGGCCGAGCCATCAGCAGTTTCATCAGCACCTGCAGAGCCGGTGGGACAGCGCCTGGGGCGATCGCCGGCAGGAACTGGTGTTCATTGGCGTTGGAATGGACGAGACGGGTGTGCGCACCGCATTGGACGATTGCCTCGCCAGCGCCGATCCGCGCGACTGGGCGGCTCTCGAAGATCCGTTCCCGGCCTGGTAGGCGAAAGCTCTCAGCCGTCGAGATAGCGTTCGGTCAAGCGCGCCCACATCGCAGCGCCCATCGTCAGGGATTTGTCGGCAAAGTCGTATTTGGCACTGTGCAGGATCGCGGATTCCACACCGTTGCCGAGCCGCAGGAAGCTGCCGGGCTTGTGCTCGAGGAAATGCGAGAAGTCCTCGCTGCCGGGGATGAGGTTGCAGAGGGCTACCTTGTCGGCACCGACAAGCTCTTCTGCAACCGTGCGGGCGAACTCGGTTTCCGCCTCCGAATTGACGACCACGGGATGTCCGCGCGTGTATTCGATTTTCGCGGTTGCGCCGTAACCGTCTGCAATCGTTTCGGCGAGCCTGCGGATCCTGGCCTCCAAGGTGTCGCGCACCTTCGGATCGAAGGAGCGGATGCTGAGCAGCAGTTTTGCACTTTCGGGGATGACGTTTGCGGCCTCGCCGGCATGGATCGCCCCGACCGTGACGACGGCGGTCTGTGTTGGATCGATGTTACGGGAGACGACTGATTGCAAGCTGACGACGAGGTTGCAGGCAACGACCACCGGATCGACGGTCAGATGCGGACGCGAGGCGTGGCCGCCCTTGCCCTTGATGACGATCTCGGCGCTGTCGGCAGCCGCCATCAGCGGACCCGACCGCATCAGCCAGGTGCCCTCGGGTGCGCCCGGATGATTGTGCAGGCCGAAGATAACATCGAAGGGAAAGCGTTCGAACAGCCCGTCGGCGATCATTGCCGGCGCGCCACTCACCGCGCCTGCCTCCTCGGCCGGCTGGAAAATGAGATTGACGGTACCGTTGAAGCGGCGTGTGCGCGCCAGGTATTCGGCGGCGCCCAAGAGGATCGTGGTATGGCCGTCATGTCCGCAGGCATGCATCTTGCCAGCCACCGTGCTGGCATAGGGGCGACCGGTCTCCTCGGTGATCGGCAGGGCGTCCATATCGGCGCGGATGGCGATGCTCTTCTTTCCGGCGCCAACCGTCATGCGCGCCACCACGCCGTGACCGCCGACGTTGCGGGTCACCTCATAACCCCAGGATTCAAGCTTTTCGGCAACGAAACGGGCAGTCTCAGCCTCCTCGAAGGAGAGTTCAGGATGGGCGTGGAGATGCCGGCGGATAGCCGTCAGTTCCACTTCCATCGGTTCGAAATCGGAGAGGCGGGCAAAATCATTGTCGAGGGACATGGCAGTTCCAGTTTGATGGGCGCGATATCGCCGGCCGGCTCACGCTAAAGCCAGCCCGCACGGCATGGGCATGGGGAGCCGCCGCGCTAGATGAAGCGCGACAGGAAGCTTCGGGTGCGGGGGTGCTGCGGGTTGCCGATCACGTCTTCCGGCTTGCCCTGTTCCACGACCCTGCCGCCATCCATGAAGACGACGCGGTCGGCCGCTTCCCTCGCGAAACCGATCTCGTGGGTGACGACGATCATGGTCAGGCCCTGGTTTGCGAGATCTCGCATGGTGGCGAGAACTTCGCCGACCAGTTCGGGGTCGAGTGCTGAGGTCGGCTCATCGAAGAGCATCAGCTTCGGCTTGATGGCCAGCGCGCGGGCAATCGCCACGCGCTGCTGCTGGCCGCCGGAAAGCTGGCGCGGGTAGCTGTCGGCCTTGGCCGAAAGCCCGACCCGCTCCAGGAGCCCCAACGCATTTTCGGTCGCGGCCTTGCGGCTTTCGCCGTGTATGCCCACCGGCGCCTCGATGATGTTCTGCAGCGCCGTCATATGGGGGTAGAGATTGAACTGCTGGAACACCATGCCGATCTTGCGGCGCTGCAGGGCGATCGCATGGTTCGAGAGCTGCAGCAGCCGATCCTTGTGCAGGCGGTAGCCGATCTGTTCACCGTCCACCTCGATCGAACCCTGGTTGATGGATTCGAGGTGGTTGATACAGCGCAGGAACGTCGACTTGCCGGAACCGGAGGGGCCAAGGACGACGACGACCTCCCCCGGCGCGACGTCGAGATCGATACCCTTCAGCACTTCCAGATCTGCGAAGGACTTGTGGACATTGCGCGCCTTGACGAGAGGCTCGATAGTGGCAATCTCGTTCATGCACCTGCCTCCGTTGCCTGTGCCATGACGGCTTCTTCTTTTGCCGGTTTGGCGGCGCCCGTGCGGCGATCGCCGCGGCTGTAATAGCGCTCGATATAGGTCTGGCCGATATTCAGGACCGACGTGATGAGCAGGTACCAGAGAACGGCGACGAGCAGCATCGGCACGATCTCGAATGTGCGGTTGTAGATGGACTGCACCGAATAGAGGAGATCAGCCATGGCTATGACGCTGACGATTGAGGTTGCCTTGATCATGCTGATCAGCTGGTTTCCCGTCGGCGGAACGATCGAGCGCATGGCCTGCGGAATGATGATACGGCGAAGCGCGCGAATGCGCGTCATGCCGAAGGCTTCCGCCGTCTCGAATTGGCCCTTGTCCACCGAAAGCAGCCCGCCGCGGATGACTTCCGCCATATAGGCGGACTCATTGAGCGCGAGACCGGCGATCGCGGCCGTCATCGGGCTGATCACCGAATTCGTATCCCAGCTCATGAAGGTCGGGCCGAAGGGAATGCCGAGGGACAAAGTCGGAAACAGCGTTGAAAGATTGTACCAGAAGATCAGCTGTACCAGGAGCGGTGTTCCGCGAAAGAACCAGATGAACAGCGAGGCGAGCGAGCTCGCCAGCCGATCGCTGGACATCCTCGCGACGGCCAAGACGAGGCCGAGCGCGATGCCGATGATCATCGCGACGACCGTCAGGCCGAGCGAGACGTAAAGGCCACTGATGACGGTCGGGTCGAAGAAATATTGAGCGACGACCGGCCAGCCGAAATTCTCGTTATGCGCGACCGACCAGGCCCAGTAGGCGACGATCGCAAGCGTGATGCCCCAGGCCGCGACGCGGCCCTTGGGGAAGGGCTTGTGGGCATGGGCCACATCCCGGCTTCTCGCATCGCCGGAGGGCGATGCGAGTGTTTGCGTCTGTGTGCTCATTTCGGAAGCGTCCCACCGAGGTTGATGCCAGGCTCCTTGATCATGTTGTTCTCAAGACCCCACTTCTTCATGATCGCGGCATAGGTGCCGTTGTCCATCAGCACCTTGACTGCATCGCGCAGGACGGGGCCGAGCGGCGAGCCCTTCGCGACGACCGCACCTTGATAGAGATTGTCGAAGCCGTTCTTCTGTCCGACGCCGGTCAATTCCAGCTGGCCGTTGGCCTGCGACACGAAATAGGTGAGCGGCGCTTGGGAAGAGAAGAAAGCATCCGAACGCTTGGAGCGGACGGCAAGTATCGAGCTCGGCTGGTCGGTGAAGGACTGCACCTCGATCGCGCCCTTGCCATCTGTCTTGCACTTTTCGGCCTGCACCTGGATGACCTTTTCGGCCGAGCCGCCGGCCATGACGGCGATGCGGTTGCCGCAGGCGGTATCGAGCGAGCTGATGCCCTTCGGATTGCCCTTCTGCACCGAGAAGACCACAAATTCCTGCACCCAATCGACGAAGTCGTTGGATTCTTCGCGGCTCTTGAAATCGCCGACAGGACCGAAGGCAAACTGGTAACGGCCGGAATTGACGCCGGCGAGAAGCGCCGGCAGGCCACCGACGGTCTCATGCTCGATCTTGACGCCGAGAACCTGGCCGAGCGCATCGGTCAGATCGGCGCTCGCGCCGGTCATCTCGGTGCCCGTGACGATTTCATAGGGAGGAAACGAGCCATTGTTGACGGAGATCATCTTGCCGGACGTGCGGATCGCTTCAGGCAACTGCGCATGAAGCGCGTCGTTGACCGAAAGCTTGGGCAGGGCCGCATCTTCAGCGAAGGCGGTTCCCGAGATCACCACGCTCGTCAGAGCAAGGCATGCAATTTTCCTGATCGACATTATTTAGTTCCCCTGTTTGGTTCGAATTTATGCGTTTCGTGTTGTGCTCACCCGATGCGGCTACCGTCTACATCGAAGGAGAAGAGGTCTTCCGGCGTCATCAGCTGCGGCAGGATGCCCTGGACGTGAAGCTCGCTGGCGAAGTCGGCGATCATCTTGCGGTTGACCGCAAAGCCGCTGGCCTCCCAGCCGACCGGAAGCTCGGCCGCCGACTTCAACAGCTCGTCCATCATGAAGGGCGAAGTGTCGGCATATTTGCGGCGTTTGCTCAGCCACATGCGCTGTGATTCATCGATCAGCTTGCTGAGCTCTTCGATCACCCACGGGTTCTGAGCGACGATGCCCGCTTTAATGCCGATGAGGTGCATGCCGGGAACATAGCCCACATCATCGAAATATCGACGTTCGGCACCTCTGAAATCGGAAAGGACCTGCCGGAACGGCGATCCTCCGCCGAAATAGCCGTCAGGCATAAAAGGCGTGAAGATCGCGTCAAGGAAGCCTTCCCTGAGCAGCTCGACCATAGGACGCTCGCCGGGAGCCGCTTCGATGCGGCCGGGCCGGCCGAACCCGTCGAGGCGATCGACGACCGGATGCGCTTCCGTCAGGCGACCCGCATACCACATGGCATCCTCGACGCCGACGCCCTCGCGGCGCAGCGCCGCTCTGGTCCAGGTGTTTCCGGAGTCGCGCCATCCGGTGACGCCGATACGTTTTCCGGCCAGTTGGCCGAGTTCGGTGATGGGTCCGTCCTTGCGGGTGATGATGCAGCGGTGACGGAAGCCGCGCATGATGAAGTTCGGAATGCCGACGACGCTCTCGTCGCCATCGATGCGCAGCTGCGTATAGCGGCTGAAGGACATTTCCGCGACATCGTAGTGGTCGCTCTTGCCGAGATGCGAGAGCAATGTGCCGACGCGGTCGACCTTGATGTCAATCTTTGGAGAGGAGACGTCGCCGAGAACCAGGGGCGTCATGTAGTCCCAGTCACGCAGGGCAAGTCGGAGGCTAAGGGGCATCGGCATTCACTCGCAAAGACCTTGTTTTCGGAACAATTAAATGTTCAAATTTATCTGATCAAATGTTATTACGTTATTGAACATTAAAAATGGCGAGTAAATGAGCGATATTGTCGATGCGGCGTGGTTTGCCCAAAAATTGACCGATCGGACAATTCGAGGAATTGCGATTGAAACCAGTGCCTTGATCCGGGCCGGTGCACTTCCCGTTGGAACGAAGCTGCCGCCGATCCGCGATCTTGCCTTTGCGCTCGGGATCAGTCCGGCGACGATCTCCGAGGCGTGGAGCGAGCTGAGACGCCAGAAAATCATTACCGGCAGGGGACGGAACGGCACCTGGGTGAGCGGCGACCGTTTCGTGGCGAAACCCGAACGGCTCGGCAGTTCCGGCCGTTATGGAGCCGACGTCCTCGACCTGACATCGGCCGTGCCGGATGTCCGGCTTTTGCCGAAGCTTACCGAAGCCATGGCCTACGGAGCATTGGCCGAAAATCTCAACAGTTACGAGCGAAGCCGCATTCTTCCGGAACTCGAAGAGGCTGTGCGAAAGACCTGGCCATATGAACCGGAGGCATTCCTGGCGACGAACGGGGGCTATAACGCGGTCTACACACTCATCCAGGCGCTCGTCATGCCCGGCGCGTCCGTTGCGATCGAAGATCCTACCGCCATGCGGCTTCTCGATATTCTGGAGGACCGCGGCGTGCAGATAATTCCGGTCCAGTGCGATCGGGAAGGGCCGCTGCCTTCATCGCTCGAAGCCGCAATGAAGCTGCGGCCCGTCGCCTTCATCTTTCAGCCACGGCTTCACTCGGTGACCGGTCAGAACGTCAGCAGCGAACGGTTGCAAAGACTTGGAGACATTCTCGACGGCACCGATACCTTGATCGTCGAGGATGACGGCATCGCCGACATTTCCACGGCTCCGCGTCATTCGCTCGGCGGCCGGTTTGCCGATCGGACAATCCACATTCTCTCCTATTCAAAGACACATGGTCCGGATCTGAGGCTTGCCGTGCTTTCAAGCTCGCGGGCGATCGTCGAACAGATACAGTCCTACCGCAGCTTCAGCGCCGGCTGGACAAGCCGCATCCTTCAGGCGGCCACTGCATGGCTCCTGCGGGATCCTGCGACGGAAGCCTCGTTGCGAGGCTCTCGCGACATCTATTTCCGGCGTCGGGCCGATCTGGTTGACGCGCTGAGGGGACGTGGGATCGAAGCGCAGCATGGCAGCGGCCTCTGTGCCTGGGTGCCGGTCACATCCGAACCCTTCGCGATGGTCACGCTGGCGGCGCGAGGTATTGCGGTTCATCCCGGTGCAAAATTTTCCATCCTTCCGAGCGCACATCTTCGCGTGGCGACGGCCATCCTATCCGATCGGGTGGACGACGTGGCTGACTCGATCGCCCTCGCTGCCAGCCCGGCCTAGTCTTCGGTGCCGCTCCGGCTAGCCCAACACTTCACTGTCTCTGGAAACGCCAGCAGATGCGCGGTACTGCGCCGCGAGCTTCCGGCAGGCGCGCAGGGTCAGGGCCATGACGGTCAGGGTCGTACCCGCAGTGCCGCCACCGGGAAAGGCGCTGGCGTCGGTCACGAGAAGATTGGGCACGTCCCAGCTCTGGTTCCAGCCGTTGAGGACGGAATTTTCCGGCGAGGTGCCCATGCGCGCGCCGCCGCTTTCATGAATTGCGGCACCCATGCACATGGTCTTTCGGAACCATTTGCGGAACAGGAAACGGCTGAGGGGATCGGCATCCGGGAAGGCCCCACGGCCCATTTCCCTCAGGCCAAGGGGTGATCCGATAAAGTCGAGTTCGCCGCCGGCACCTTTCACCATGTCGATCAGGGTCTTTTCCTGCCGGCGGATCAGCGCCAGTTCGGGCTCGTGCATGACGCAGCGGATGTGCGGCACCGGAATGCCCCAGGCATCCTTGCGGCTGGCATCAAGGGTAATGCGATTGTCGGCGTGCGGCAGCATCAGGCCGAAGCCGAAGAAGGCAAGGCTCGACGGCTCGTTGTCGCCCACCGGCGCGCGGCCGACACTGCCCTGATAGGCGAAGTCGCCGCGCGACGTCCTTCCTTCTACATTGTCAAAGCGCGGCACGAAGATCCCGCCTGACGGATTGTAGAATGGGTCCTGCGGCGCCGATTCGTCATGCGACCAGCCACGGGCGGGCGGGAAGATGCCGAAGGCCAGGCAAGGCAACTGGTCCATGAAGTAGCGGCCGAGCGTGCCCGAACTGTTGCCAAGCCCGTTCGGGTGCTTTGAAGATGCCGAATTCAGAAGCAGTCGAACGCTTTCGATCGGCGAGGCGCAGAGGACGACGTTTTCGGCACGCACAGAGTGAACGGCGCCGGAATTGCGATCGATATATTCTGCGCCCGTTGCCCGGCCCGTCCTCGCATCCGTCGAAATGCGGCGCACGATCGCATCGTGACGGATCGTCAGATTACCGCTTGCGAGCGCCTCGCGCAGCGGGCGCGGCACGCGTTCGGCGTCCGGCGCGATATAGCGCCAGGAGACGACATGCCGTTCGGGCGCCTGGCTTTCGACGGTCTTCTTGAAGAGCTCTTCGGCCGGCGTCAGCCCGGCAGGGCGGGAATAGACGCCGTCCGGCAAGGTTGAGACATGGTCCTGATTGCCATAGAGGCCAAGATGGCTTTCTGCCTCGGCATAGAAGGGTGCGAGTTCGTCATAGGAAACGGGCCAGTCGACGCCGCGACCGCTGCGGCTCTCAATCTTGAAATCATCGTCGCTCCAGCGCAGCAGCACGCGGCCGAAGCTGTGCAGGCGTCCGCCCGACTGCCGGCCGCGGATCCACAGGAAGGGTTCGCCGCGCGGCGTGGTGTAGGGGTTCTTCCGGTCGTTCACGAAGAAGCGGCTGAAGCGCTCGGTGAAGAAAGCGGCGCGCGCCTGAACCGGCTGACCCTTGATGGTTGCCCGCGCCCGCTCCCAGATGTTGATGGCGCTTGCCGGCGGTTTCTTGCGGGTGGGATCGAAGTCTTTCTTGCCGATCTCAGGCCCAGCTTCGAGAAGCAGGACGGACAGACCATTGGCAGTCAATTCCATGGCAGCAAAGGAGCCGGCCGCGCCGGAGCCTATCACTAGCGCATCATACACTTTCTCAGACATGTCGTTCAAAACCTGGCTTTATCAATGGATTGGGACGGGCGGGGTGATCTCTCCGCTGCCGGCAGAGCACGGCTCAGAGGCGATTGCCGTCCTCTGCAAAAAGGGATGCCCTGGAGAGATAGAGACCGATGCCGATGACATCGCCCGGCTGGAGCGTGAGATCGCCCATCACGCGCAGCGACAAGGTCGTGTCTTTCCAGGTGAGCCATACGATCGTATCGGAGCCCATCGGCTCCAGGACTGAGACGGTTGCCGGAAGCGCGGCGTCCCCGGCATCCGGGCGAATGCCGAGATGCTCCGGACGCATGCCAAGCGTTGCAGGCCCTGGTTTCGGCGCAGAAGCGAAGCCGTAGCCAGTCATATCGAGGACAAGATCGCCCGCCTTAAACAGCACCTTGTCGCCGTCCCGTTCGATGCTGCCCTGGATGAAATTCATCGAGGGGGCGCCGATGAAGCCGGCGACGAAGAGGTTGGCCGGCCGATGATAGATCTCTGCAGGCGTGCCCAACTGCTGGATCACGCCCTCCTTCATGATGGCAATGCGGTCGGCAAGGGTCAGCGCCTCCACCTGGTCGTGGGTGACGTAGATCATTGTGTTGCCGAGCTGCTGGTGCAGCTTCTTGATCTCGACGCGCAGCTCATTGCGCAGTTTGGCGTCGAGATTCGACAGCGGCTCGTCGAACAGGAAGACGTCAACTTCGCGCACCAGCGCGCGGCCGATCGCGACACGCTGACGCTGGCCGCCGGAAAGCTCGGCCGGACGGCGGTCGAGCAGCTTTTCAAGATGGAGAAGCGATGCCGCCCGCTCGACTCGGCTGTCGATCTCCGGCTTCGGCAGGCCCGCGACCCTAAGGCCGAAGGAAAGGTTCTTGCGCACCGTCATGCGTGGATAGAGCGCATAGGACTGAAACACCATGCCGATGCCACGGTCCTTCGGCTCTTCCCAGGTAACGTTTTCCCCCGAGATCCAGATTTCCCCGTCGGTGATGTCGGCAAGGCCGGCGATCGCGTTCAGCAAGGTCGACTTACCGCAGCCGGACGGGCCAAGCAGGACCAGAAATTCCTTCGGCGCGATATCGAGCGACATCTGCTCGATCACCGTATGGTCGCCGTAGCTGATCTTCAGGTCCTTGATGGAAACAGCAGAGTTCATTCAGCCTTACCCCTTGACGGCGCCGGCCGCGATCCCGCGGACGAACCAGCGTCCGGACAGGAAATAGATCGCGAGCGGAATGATGGCGGTGAGGATGGTGGCCGCCATGTTGACGTTGTAGTTGCGCTCGCCCATCGTCGTGTTGACAATGTTGTTGAGCTGTACGGTCATCGGCAGATTGTCGCGTCCGGCAAAGACGACGCCGAGCAGGAAGTCGTTCCAGATGCCCGTGAACTGGAACATCGAGGCGACGACGATCATCGGAAGCGCCATCGGCAGCATGATCTCGAAGAAAATCCGCCAGAAGCCGGCGCCATCGACGCGCGCTGCCTTGAAGAGTTCTTCCGGGATGGTGACGAAGTAGTTGCGGAAGAGCAGCGTCACCAGCGGCAGACCGAACAGCACATGTACGAGAATGATGCCGCCGAGGCTGTTGTAGAAGCCCATCACCGCCATGGCGCGTACCAGCGGATAGAGAAAGATCTGGTAGGGCACGAGTGCCCCGGCCATCAACAGCCCGAACATCAGCCGTCCGGCCTTCGGGCGCCAGAAGGAGAGTGCATAACCGTTGATCGCGCCGATCAGGACGGAGATGACAACGGCCGGTACGGTGATCTTCACCGAATTCAGGAAGCCCATGCGCACGCCGGTGCATTCGCTGCCGGCACAGGCGCCGGCCCAGGCCGTCTTCCAGGCGGTGAAATCCAGGTGCAGCGGCAGCGCGAAGATCTGCCCCAGCCGGATTTCGTCCATGGTCTTCAGCGACGTGACGATCATTACGTAAAGCGGCACGGCGAAGAACAGCGCGGCAGAGATGAGGAAGGCATAGAGGCCGATGCGCGCCACGGTGATCTGCGTCGGCCTGGGGCCGCGGGGATGGGTCATAGCGTTCCTGCCTGGCGCCGGGCGCGGATATGTTGGGCATAGCGGAAGGGAGTGACGATGATCAGCACGGTCAGAAGCAGGACCGTCGCCGCGGCCGTCGCAAGGCCGAGATTTTGGCGCTGGAACAGATTGTCCATGATGAATTTCGCGGGCACCTCGGTCGCCGATCCCGGCCCGCCATTGGTGAGCGCCACGACGATATCGTAGGTCTTGATCACGCCCATGGAGAGCAACATGCCGGCGGCGGCAAAGGCCGGCGTCAGTTGCGGCAAGATGATCGAAACATAGGTTCGCCAGACAGGAATGCCGTCGATGCGGGCCGCGCGCCACTGCTCGCCATCGATGCCGCGCATGCCGGCCAGTACCAGGATCATGACGAGGCCCGCGCCCTGCCAGAGGGCGGCGATTACCACCGCATAGATCGCAAGATCCCGGTTGATGATCCAGTCGAAGGTGAAACCCTGCCAGCCAAGCGCACGCACGCTTGCCTGAATGCCAAGCGTCGGGTTCATCATCCATTGCCAGATCAGGCCGGTGACGACGAAGGACATCGCATAGGGATAGAGGAAGATCGTCCGGAAGGCGCTTTCGAAGCGCACCTTGCGATCGAGAGCGGCGGCAAGGAGAAAGCCGACAAACAGGCAGCCAAAGACGTAAAGCACGCCGAAGATGATCAGGTTCTGGAAGGAGACCAGCCATTTGGCGGTCTGAAACAGCTTGGAATATTGCTCGAACCCAACGAAATTCCACGACGGGAACAGCCGCGAATTGGTGAAGGAGAGGGTCACCGACCAGACCATGGTGCCGAGATAGACGACGACCACCGCAGCCCAGGTCGGGATGAGAGCGATGAGCGCCGCCTTCGAGCGGTTATGCTTCCGTTTCATCAGAGCGTCTTTGCAAGGGGCTTCGAAAGTCGCCTGCACCGGTGTTGCGGGGCAGGCGACAGGCTTGTCCGATCTTACTCGAAGATCGCGGCGAACTGCGCGGCCGATGCATCGATATCGGCGGAGGGATTGGCCCAGAATTCGCCAATGAAGTCTGTCAGAGCGCCCACCTGCTCCGGCGTCGTGGTGATGGCGTGTTCGGGAACGATCTTGCCGTCGGCCATGAAGGCCATGCCCTTCTGGGTGCAGGCGTCGAACTTGGACTTGTCGACATCGATGCGGGCCGGGATCGAGCCCTTGTTCAGCGAGAATTCGACCTGAATTGTGGGGTCCATGACGACCTCTGCCAGCAGCTTCTGCGCGGCATCCTGGTTGGCGTCGTTCGTCTTCAGATAGGCGAAAGCGTCGGAGATATAGATCAGGCCCGGGGAAGCGGGAGAGATGGCGCAGCCGAAATCCTTGTCGGCGACTTTGCCGGCTGCCGTGAACTCCCCCTTGGCCCAGTCACCCATGAACTGCACCCCGGCCTTGCCGGTGATGACCATGGCGGTCGCGTCGTTCCAGTTGCGGCCGGCAGAGCCTTCATCGACGTAAGCCCGCATTTTGCCGAAGATTTCGAGAGCCTTCTTGACGCCGTCGGAGGTCAGGGCTGCCTGATCCTTTTCGGCATAGATCTTCATGAAGCCGTCCATGCCTACCTGGGACAGGAGCACCATGTTGAAGACCTTCACCTCCTGCCAGCCTTGGCCGCCCCAGGCGATCGGCGTCAGGCCTGCGGCCTTCAGCTTGTCCATGTCGGCGAAGAAGGCGTTCCAGTCCTTGGGCTCTTCGGTGATCCCGGCCTTGCTGAAGGCGTCCTTGGAATAGAACATCCAGCTTTCGCCGTGGATACCGGTCGGCGTCAGATAAACTTTGCTGTCATAGGTGATGTAATCATAGAGCGCCTTCGGAAGCGCATCCTTCCAGTTGCCGGCTGCCGCCACGTCATCCATCGGGTTCATCAGGCCCTGCTCGATGAATTCGGCCGGGTCCTTGCCGACGACGACCTGCTTTGCCGTCGGGGGATCGCCGGCGACGAGGCGGTTTTGGAAGGCGGCATTGGCATTTTCGAAGCCGGCAATCGTGGAGCTTTCCCATACACCGCCGCGCTTTTCGAATTCCTTCTTGATGGCCTCGACGGCGCGGCCCTCGCCACCTGATGTCCAGGAGGTAAAGACTTCGGCCTTGAGTTTGTCGTCTGCATTCGCAAGACCGGCAGCGCCAAGCAGCATGGTACCGGCGAGCAGGAGCGTCATTTTCTTCATTGTTCCACCTCTTGAATAGGCCCTCTTTGCGGGGCCGTTTGGTTGCAAGCTACGGTTAGCGATAGATCGGCAGCAGCGCCTGCCGCACGAGGGTCAGGCCATTGGCAATGTCGCCAATGGGATCGACGGCGGCGTCGAGTTCGAGAATTGCCCAGCCGTTGAACTGGCGATCGCGAAGCAGGCGGATCCAGGCCGGCCAGTCGACGCGGCCAAGGCCGAAGCCGCAGAAATAGGGACGGTGGCGCTCGTGGATGTCGGCACCAACAGGCGTGTCGGCCGGCATTTTGCCGATCGCATCCTTCCAGTGGGCGATGATCATGCGCTCGTGATGGCGATCGACGAGCTGGATCGGGTCGGAACCTTCAAGAATGATATGCGCCGTGTCAGGGCACATGTGTACATAAGCCGGATCCGTCAGCAGCATCAGCAGATCGACGTCGCGGGCAGCCGCAAAGATCGAATGGGCTTCCGTATGTACGGCGAGCTTGACGCCCTTCTTGTAAAGGATGGCTCCGAGCCGGTTCAAGAAATCGGCAATCACCCTGGCCTGTCCGAAATCGCGGAAACGAACAGGCTCTTCACCCGGCGTCTGACGCATCGGTGCGCCAATGACCATGACGTCGCCGCTGCACGCCTTGATGAAATCGGCATATTGTTCGGCCTTGGCGATGATAGCGGCTTGCGCCGCGGCCTCCGTGAAATCACCGGATGCTTCGAGCTCGGCGAAGAAGCCGGACGCGAGCTGGAGTCCTCGGGCAGAAAGTTCGGCGCCGAAGGCTTCCACAGAGCCATAGGTCTTGATCGCATCCTGCCAGTTGAACGGCGAGAAGGTCAGCTCGACGCCGGTCACGCCCGAGGCCTGGATGCTGTCGAGGATCTTGTCCCAGAACTGCCGTGGATGAGACTTCGCATGGTCAACGATCGCGTCATAGCTGTCGACGCCCCAGAAGCCCGGATGGAAGAAGGTGACCAGGTCCACACCAAAACGCAGATTGTCGCTCGCGGGCATTATTCAGTCCCCTCCATCCAGGCATAGCCAATCCGTCGCGAAGAGCGTCTCTCGCGTCGAATTTTATCCAGTGAATTCAATGTTCTGGCAATTGGCAATCGATTGCCATGCCTGGATATTAGTCAAGCCGATAAAATATGCAACGCTTTTCTTCGAGTTTTTGGCAATCGTTTGCTATAACGGGATTCGTGAGCCGACGAGGGTTTGGTTGCACCGGGCTAAGTGGATGGAACGATGAAGAAAACCGAGGATAGCCTATCCACAGAGGGATCATCCGCCCTCATGGCCGATGTCGCACGTCTGGCTGGTGTCGCAACGTCCACGGTCAGCCGCGCCCTGGCCAATCCGGGGCGGGTCAACGAAAAGACCAGAGCAAGGATTGCAGCCGCAGCCGAACAACTCGGCTATACGCCCAATGCGGCTGCCCGCAACCTGCGCGTCGGCAAGTCGAACGTGATCATGATCATTCTGCCGGGCTCGCTCCACTACGGCGCGTCCCAGATCATTCCTCAGGTTCTGGAGGCGGTGAACCGCACGGTTATCCGCAACGGCTACAATCTGATGATCGCCAACCTCGACCGCGACGAAAGTTCCGAGCGGCATATCCTTGATCTTGCCTTCGGAGGGACGGTAAGGGGCGCGCTGATCCTGTCATCGCAGTTGCCGGTGGTCGCCAACAGATCGCTTGCCGAGGCGGGACTGCCGATCGTTTCGCTTCTGCTCGACATGAGCGACACCTCTGTTCCGAGCATCATCACCAACGACAGACAGGCTGTGAAAGAGGCTGGTCGGGAACTCCTGGCGCTCGGGCACCGCCGCTTCTTCTATATCGCCGGTCCGACGGGAAACTATCACGACATCGAACGCTATGCCGGTCTTCTCGAAGCCTTGCAGGAGGCGGGACTCTCCGAACGGCATGTAACGCGCTCCGGTGGCCAATTCACCTTCCAGTTCGGCTTTGAAACGGGTCTGCAGGCTGCCGAGGACTTTGCAAAGCTCGACGAAAAGCCGACCGCTGTCGTGGCGACGAGCGACGATATGGCAATCTCCTTCATGAGCAAGGTTCAGAAGATGGGATGGCGTGTGCCCGAAGACCTGTCGATCGTCTCGTTCGACGGATCTCCGGTCTGCGAATATTGCGCGCCTCCGCTCTCGACGATCGAGCAACCCATGGAGGCTCTCGGGGAGACCGCGACAGAATTCCTGATTGCCAGGATGGAAAAGTCGGACGAGAGGCGAGAACTGCGCGTCGTCATTCCGAGCCGGTTCATTCGCCGCGACAGTATCGCGGTGAACTCAAAATTGGCGACCTGACTTTATTTTGACGCGAAGCCGCGTCCTGAGCGCCGACTGCGATCGGATCCCCTCTCGGAATTGTTGGGATGCAGCTTTCGGCAGACCGCATCGGCAGGCTCCAAATCACCTGCCGGGTCCCAGTCCGTTCCGGCGAGCATTGCTGCCGCGCCCACCAATCTTGGATGAGAGAGTGTTCAACGATCTCTGGTAAAACACGGCTGAGGCATTGGCCGCAGGGCCGATCAGTGCAGCTCGATATTCATGTTCGCGGGCAGCGGCTCCAGACCGGGAAGATCGGCATCCGTCGCCCTACGCAGCTCCCGCGTAACTGCCGTCAATGCCATGTCGAGAGACTGAGCGCCCAGTTCGATCTTCAAATCTTCCGCCAACGCCTTTGCATAGGTGATCATCCGAGCCAAAGCCATGAGCTCGTCAAGATCATCCATGGCTGCCGCCGCTGCGTGCTGAAGCTTTCCCGACCCTATGACCGACATATCAATTCTCCAGATTGTGTGGAGGAGCATAGGGACAGTTCGATACTAAAGTGCGTGAAAAACGCGTGAAACACTTTATGAGTGCAATGGGATTCAAGCTTTTGAGCGGGCTAGTTGTTCCGACCAAAGCGTGGTTTTCCTAAATTCCCAATGGCGATTTATTGGCACGCGCTGATCATCCGCGTCACGAACAGCTTCGAGGAGAGCCAGGGCATCGATCCGCTTTTGATCGATTGCGTGGGTCTTCAGCATGGTCAGCCAATGCTGCTTTTGCGATGCCGGTATTGCCGCACATGCGCGAACGATGATAGCCCAGCTTCTCTTCTTGAAGAAGAGGTTTGCGGCGGTTTGTTCGAGAACCAAGCGAAAGGCTCTATCGAAGAGCTGCAGCCTTTCCATCTCGTCCAGGGTGCTTCTTACATTGACCATCGGCACGGTCAGCGGTCTGCCGCCCAGTTCCATCGGTTCATGCAGAAGCGCGACATCTGCGTCATCGACGACGGTTCCGCTGACATAGTCGTTGAAAATCCGGCCAACGCCGATCATGCCAAACGCTTGGCATTCGGCAGCGCGCAGGGCTCCCATACTGGCCGCGCCGAGGACCGTGACATTGAGGGAAAGGGCGAAGAGAATTTCCTTATGCCAGACAGGGGCGGTATTCTCAAAGCCGCCGTCGACCAGGCCTATGATGTTGGCGCCAGCTTCCACCGCCCTTAACACGTCTCCCTGAACAGCGGGCGGTTGGAGAACGATATCCGTCGCGGCGTGGCTTGCTGCCTCAGGCAAGCTCGGTCCGATGAAGACGATCTTCACGCGCGCATGGCCCTTGCAAGGGCACGTTGGCCGAAACGACGGAGCCTGTTACCCTCGGGGTTCTCAAGATCGGGTATGAATATCTTCACCACCGAAAACGGCAGGTTCGCAGGCGTCAGGGGGAGGGCAATCACCGAGCCGATCCCGCTGGCGCGAAGTCTCGTCAGTAGTTCGTGCAATAACACGGATATGTTCCTGGCCGGTCTTCTGACGGCGGCCGCAGATACAGAAGCGGGAACGGCAAGAAAGGCACTGCGGGTTTGTGCTGGAAGCGGCGTCGCGAACAATTCGGGCCAGACATCGTCGCGGGCGCCGCTGATATAGGTCAGTCTCGACTGAAGCGCTTCCGTTACGGCGCGGATTGCCGCCCTCACGGCCCAGGGATGAGCGCCGCTGCCGCCGGTGACCTCGACAAATCGGAGCGGCACTTTGCCGTTGACCGCTGATGGGGCGACGAGCGCTGTATAGCAGGGGATACCGATATCGCTCGTGATATCGAAGAGTTTCAAGATGAGCCCGGCGGCCTCGATCCTGTCGATCAGGCCTGAGAGAGCGGCGTCGGCAAAACTTCTCGGATCGGCGCAGCATGCGTGGCGCTGGTCATCGCTGCCGATCTGCCACAGGACATGGGCATCGCGCTCGATGCGCTCCAGGATGCCGTGAAATATTGCCTCTTCCAGCGTGTTGCCGGAGGCAAGCCCATCCGACGACATCCAGAACCGGTTCTGCCGCGTTCGGTCGAGGAGGGCTGCATCCTGCGGAACATGGATCGGCTGGTCGTAAAGCAACTCGGTTGCCAGGCTCCAGATCAACTCCTCGTCTTCGCCCACGATCTGTTCTCCGGCGGCGATCAAGCAATCGAGCGGTTCGGCGCAATCGCCGAGGCGCCGCAGATCTCGTGCCGACGAAACCGTGGTGGTGGTGATCGGCTCACCCGCCACCGCGCGCTCCAGCGCTTCCATCGCCGCCGACACCTTGGCGTCGATATCTTCAAGTCCTTTGCCTTGGGCGATGACAATGGAGCGGGAGTTTGGCGCGTAGGCGCACCAGACCGGAAGACCGACACAATCGAGATCGGTCTGTCGTGACAGGCGTGTGATGCCCATCGCCTCCAAATAGGGAGCAACACGGGACAATGTGTCCCGCGGCGCAATTGTTCGGTCGGAGTAGAGGTCGGAATGACCGGTCAGCGTCGCGCGCCTTAGCCGTCCACGTGGCCGGAGAAGACTGTATCAGCCGAGGAGACGGCAATTGCGAAATCGACATTCTTGATGAATACGCCGCCGGCATCGCGCTGCTTGACGGCTGCCGCCAGATCGCCGCTGGCAGGCACCTGCACCGGTGTTACGGTGCCTGCGGCGATATCCACGAGCCAAAGTCCCTTTTCGCCCGTTACGCCCAATACAACAACTTTCGCCATAGTATTCTCCTTCAGGTTTTTGAAAATCCGGCCTTGAAAAGACCATCCCGGTAAAGCTCTTTTTGCCACTGCTCCTTGAAGGGCACCAAGGCGAGCCATTTCTCGACCTCGAAAGCAGGATTGAGGAGTTCGGCGCGCTGCCGATAAAACTGTGCCCGTTTTCGATCGCCGATCATCGCGCAGCTGGCCGCCGCAATGCGATAGGCCGGCGCCTTGTCCTTCATCCGATCGACAAATCCGAGCGCCTCTTCGTAGCGCTCAAGGAAGTAGCTCGCCCCGGCTGCACACCAGAGATAGGCGTCGGGTGCGATCGGGTTGAGCGAGATCGCTTTCTTGATTTTCTCCAGCGCATCTTCCGGCCGCGACGCATGAACCAAAGTGTCCGCGTGGCTATAGATCACATCGGCATAATGCGGGCTGAGGCTTTCGGCGAGGTCAAGTGCTGCAACACTGTCATCGACAGCACCCCGGTAAAGCTTCGCCACGCCAAGTTCCCGATGCCCGGCTGCCGATTCTAAATCCCTCTCTATTGCGCGAAGCGCCTGATCTTCCGCGAACTGCAGCAGGGCGGGATCGCCTTGCGCAGTCAACAGCCACTCGCTGGTGAACGTCCGCGCCAGGCCTGTGAAAGCAGGAGCATAGTTCGGAGAAAAATGCAGTGCGCGCTTGAAGGATTTCCGCGCACGCCGGATATCCGGCAGGCTAAGCTTGGTGAGTAGGCCGGCGCCGACGAGATAGGAATGATAGGCCTGCGGATCCCCCTCGTTGCGAAGGCGAATGCTCTCGTTGCGCTTCAATTGCCCTGAGACGGCGTCGGCAAGCTTCTGGGCGATCAGGCGCCTCTGCGTCGGCAGCGTTTCGACCGCCATGTCAAATCGGGCTGCCCATAAAATCTCGTCGGTTGGAAAGTAGATGAGCTGCGCATAGAGCCCCTCTCCGGAAAGCCGTGTGTCCAGGAGGTAGGAAATCGAATGCCGTTGAACGATGGTAGCCTTGTCGGAGTCGCGGCGGATCTGCTCGGCCGTATGGGGTGCGACGACGGATATGTTGCGCAGGGCGCAGAGCTCGATCGTGACATCCTCGATCAGGGCGTCGGCAATTGCCGCCTCCCGTGTCAGCGCCGCTGCACCCGGGGGCAGCAGTACCAGCCGCGGTGCTGATGTCGCGGTTATGATTTGCGGCATGCCGGCGTCTTGTTGCTCGGCAATGCGGCTGCTTGCCATTGCGACGGCTCTCGCCACCTGCGGCCGGCGTTGCGAATGATCGTCTGCCGTGCCACGGAGGATCGAGCGGATTTGCTCGTCACCGGGAAAGGCTTCAAGAAGTTGAAGTCCCGAACGGCGCAGAAGGCGACGTTCCTCGTCATCGCGGACATGATCCGCAGCCCTGACGAAAATGTCCCTCAGGGTGAGGAGCTGCAGCTGCCGCTCGCGCTCGATCCATCCATCGATTGCCCTGGTTGATGCGTTCAGACCGGGAATGAAGCCACGTTGCACGAGATCGCTGACTGCCGCCAATTGCGCAACCGGCTGCTCTTCCCGGCGCAATATGTCGAGATCAACCGATAGGACGTTCTTGTTCAGGGTAACGAAAGGCGGCCCGAAATTCAGGATCTGTTCGTCGGACGTTGTCGTTGCGTCGCGAATGCGTGAAATCAGCTTCCGCAAATTGAGATCGGCAAGATGATCTCCCGTTTCGTTCCACAAGAATCGCGCAAGCTCTTGCCGGCTGCGCTGCTGATCCGGCGAGCAATGCAGATAGGCGAGCATCACGAGGGCTTTGACCGGATAACGGATCGGCGCGCCCAAGCCGTCTGTCAGTCGCAACTCGCCAAAGGTCTGGAGGTGAACCACAAAAGGCCTCAGGCGCCGGTTTCGGGATGAATGATGTCGTCGCTATCTGGCTGTGCGCTCCTGGCCAGGCTCTTGGCAAGGGCAACGAGCTTCTGCCGGATAGCCGGGCTCTCTATCGCCATGAAGGCGCGGTTGAGGGCCTGGGCATCCTTCGACGCCAAAAACGCGTTCAGATCATCCTTGCCGTTGCCGACAAGGTTATAGGTGGTCGGCTCGGTGTCATTTTCGAAGAAGAATTGAACGGGCACGCCCAATGTCTCGGCGATCGTTTGCAGCCGGCTCGCGCCAATGCGGTTTATGCCTTTTTCATACTTCTGGATCTGCTGGAAGGTAACGCCGATCCGTTCGGCAAGTCCGCCCTGCGACAGCCTGAGCAGCTTGCGGCGCGCTCGTACTCTGCTGCCGACATAGGCATCAATCGATGTGGGCGATTTGGCCTTCATGGCTGGAACCTCCGCTCGCGGAATGATCATTGCGAGGTTTGCGCCAAAATGCAACCGAAAGTAATATAATAATTTCTGTGATCAGCGCTGCGACGCTAGTAACATTTGCTGAAATTTAGATTTTCTGTATCGGAAGCATTCGATTGGCAATGCTCGAATAAAGCATGAGAGGAAAGGGATCAGGTTGGAACGGCAAAGCCTGCAAGAGCTTCCCCCCGGTCCCGCTTTCCAACGAGGAGAGCCAAGGCGTTTTTCCCGCTGGATATATGCGCAAGAAAGGTGCCCGAAATTCGTTTGCGGATAAACTTCGCTTGCTATTGGGCCCGGGGGCAGATTGATCAGAGGCCTTGCCGGATCTGGATTGGGCACTGTAGGGAAGGTTCTGCACGGAGAAGGTCATGGGCAGGACAATCAAACGAGACGCAGATCTCCTCATCACCGATGAGAAAGAGCCGGTGAAACGCAGACTGCGCGAACGAGGCGCCGCGGAGCGACCGGCGGAGCTCGACAATTTCCTGAACTTGCTGGCCCGCGCGATGCTGCATCCCTCGGCCTCGACGATGGCGAGCTTTGTCGCAGGCAAAGTCTTTCAAAAGCTGGAACGCACGGGAACGCTGCGCGACAAGCGGCTCCACGATACCGGAATACCTTCCGGTCTCGAGGCGGCTCTTCAAAACGCAATCGCTGCTCGGGATATTTACGCCGAGGTGGCGCAGAGCGTTTGGCGTCTTGCCGAATCGCTCGTTTGGATCAGAGGCAGGAGTGGACCATTTGCCAGCCTGAATTTTGAGAGGGCCCATGCACACAGCGTGATTGTTGGCCCAGGCGGCCTGGAAGACCGGGCGGATATCCGGGTCGGCCTCACTTACATGGAACCCTACAGCCGTTTTCCGGATCATGTGCAGCGGTTTTCAAGGGCCTTCCTGCTGCTTTCTCCCTGCGAGCTTTCGATCGCCGGGGAGAGCTGGTTTTCGACCGGAATAGGCGGCGTCTTTGCCGCTGAAGCGGGCCAGTCATTTGCCATGCGTTGCACCACCACTCCGCTTCTTGCGGTCTGGTGTCACGTTGAAGAGAGCGGAAGGTGAAGAGCAGCAAATTTTCCGAGCTGCCCGCGCAGGGTGTTTCTCTGTCGCAGTAGCGCTCCAGATAATAGCAAGGCGAAGGCACATTGATGCCGGCAAGCCGCTAATTGAGGGAGACGTTCCATGACTGCACCGCATCCTCCAAGAACCCATATCGGCAATCATCCCCTGCATCCGGAAACCCAGATGCTGAATTATGGCTATGATCCGGAACTCTCCGAAGGCGCGGTCAAGCCGCCCGTCTTCCTGACATCCACATTCGTTTTCAACTCCGCCGAAGACGGTCGCGATTTCTTCGACTACGTCTCCGGTCGGAAAGAGCCACCGGAAGGCAAGGGCGCTGGTCTTGTCTATTCGCGCTTCAATCATCCAAACAGCGAGATCATCGAAGACCGTCTGGCGGTCTACGAGCGAGCCGAGAGCGGCGCGGTGTTTTCATCGGGCATGTCCGCCATCGCGACGGTACTGCTCGCCTTCGTCCGTCCGGGAGATGCCATCCTCCACTCACAGCCGCTTTATGGCGGGACGGAAACCTTGCTTGCGAAGACCTTCCTCAATTTTGGCGTTGCCGCCGTCGGCTTTGCCGATGGCGTCAGCGAAGTCTCGGTAAAGGCTGCGGCCGAGGAGGCAATGGCCAAGGGCCGTGTCTCGGTCATCCTCGTCGAGACGCCCGCAAACCCGACCAATAGCCTTGTCGACATCGCACTGATCCGGCGGGTCGCCGATGAGATCGGTCGGAAGCAGGGTCATACACCTGTTGTCGCTTGCGACAACACGCTGCTCGGTCCGGTCTTCCAGCGCCCGATCGGGCACGGCGCAGACATTTCCCTCTATTCCCTGACCAAATATGTCGGCGGCCACTCTGATCTGATCGCCGGGGCAGCACTCGGCAGCCGGGCGTTGATCAAGCAGGTGAAGGCGCTTCGCGGTGCTATCGGCACGCAACTCGATCCGCATTCGTGCTGGATGCTCGGACGTTCGCTCGAAACGCTGCAGATCCGCATGGAGCGGGCCGACAGTAATGCCAAGGCGGTGGCGGATTTCCTGAGGCAGCATCCCAAGGTCGAGACGATCCATTATCTTCCATATAGCGATCCCGATTCCGCCGTCGGCAAGACATTCGCGGCCCAGTGCAGCGGTGCGGGTTCGACATTCTCTTTCGATATCCAGGGCGGCCAGCCGGCCTCGTTCCGGTTTCTGAACGCGTTGAAAATCTTCAAGCTTGCCGTCAGCCTCGGCGGAACGGAATCCCTGGCATCGCATCCGGCGACCATGACGCATTCGGGCGTACCGGCCGAGGTGCGCCAGCGCATAGGTGTCCTTGATGCAACTATCAGGCTGTCGATCGGTATCGAACATCCAGACGACCTCATTGCCGATCTCACCCTGGCGCTCGATGCGGCGTAAGCCCTGTCGTCAATACAGAACCATGTTGGCCGCATCAGCGCCAGGACCGATATCGGTTGGCTTGCGGTCATTTGTTATTCTTCGTCGATCCCGAGGCGCCTATGAATCCTGGCTCTCGGATCGTCTCGCAACACTAACCGTGCAAACTGCCGGACCTTTCAATGATGGCGTCGCCTGAGACATCAGCGGCAGCTCCGCCACCCGATATCTTCTGCGCCAGGCGTTTGACTGCATCGCCGAGGTCGGCGATCAGGACATGGCATGCAGGAACGACGACGAGCGAGAGGACTGTTGAAACCACCAGTCCGCCAATGACCGCGACAGCCATGGGTGCCCTGAACTCGCCACCGATCTCGTGGCCGAGAGCCGCCGGTACCATGCCAGCTACCATTGCCAGCGTCGTCATGATGATCGGGCGCAGCCGCTCGGCGCAGGCTTCGATGGTCGCCTCGGTGCGCGGCAGGCCCGACCGCTCGAGCTCGATTGCGAAATCGACAAGCATGATCGAGTTCTTCACGACGATGCCCATCAGCATGAGGATTCCGATGACGACCGGCAGCGACACGGGATGGCCGGTGACGAAGAGGGAGGCAACGACACCTGAAAGCGCAAGCGGAAGAGGAGTGACGATCGTCAACGGCGTAAGCGGGCTGCCGAACAGCAAGATGAGCACGACCACCACAAGGCTCAAGCCCGCGATCATTGCGAAGGCAAAACTCGTAAAAACGCTGTCCTTGGAATCGGAATCGCCGGTTGCCCGCATTTCGACCTCCGCTGGCAGCGCTCTGACGGAGGGCAAGTTCTTGAGCGCTGCGATGCCTTCGCCTTGCGTGATCCCTGCCGCAAGGTCCGCGCCGATTTCGACCCGACGCCGACGCTCCATGCGATGGATGACGGATACGCTTTCGCTTTCCTCCAGGCGTGCGACTGCCTCGAGCGGAACGAGAGTTCCCGACGACGTCATGACCCGTAATTGTCGCAGCTTCTCCGAACGGTCTATCCCGGCATCTTCGACGAGCGTGCGGATCGGGATCAGCCTACCGCTGTCCTTGAATGATGGCAGCCTGGAATCGGCATCTCCCAACGTCGCGACCCTGATTGCTGTTGCCACCTCTCTCGCACTGACGCCAAGATCGGCAGCCCGCTCCGGCGACACGACCACCCCGAGTTCCGGCTGGCGCGTCGCTTCCGACGAAGCCGGATTGACGAACATCGTGTTGGAGCGCATTTCGGTCAGGATTGCCCGGGCGGCCTTCGACGCCTGTTCACCATTGGCACTCAGGATTGCGAACGACACATCCCGGCCGCCGCGGTCGTTGATGAATTCGAAGCGAAGGTCGGGAACGGCCTTCAATAGAAGCTCGGCCTTTTCCTGGATTTGCTCAAGCGGAAGCTTGCGCTGGCTACGGTCTGCAATGGACATCACGATGGTCGACTTGCGGATATCGCGCACGCCGTCGGGCCCTGATCCGGCGCGCACGAACACGGTCTTGATATCCTCGATCCCCTTGAGACGACGGGCGACCAGATCGCTCACCTCCTCATTGTCGGCAAGCGTCGAGCCTGGCGGCAGCTCGATCGACACCGTGATCCGGCCGGTATCCTGCGCCGGCAGAAACGCGCTCGGCAGGGAACCAGCAAGCAGGATCGTCAGGGCAAAGAGGACAACCGCCAGCCCGGCTGTGATCCATCGCCATCTGATGGCGACGCCGACGAGCGCGCGATAGCGCGCAACCAGTCGCCCTTCCGCGCGCGCTTTGCTCGGCGAGGTCAGAAGATAAGCAGCGATCAGCGGGGTTACCAGCCGCGCGACAAGGAGCGAGAAGAAGACGGCGATCGCGACCGTAAGGCCGAACTGTCGGAAATATTGGCCTACTTCGCCGGGCATCATACCGACAGGAGCGAAGACGGCAATAATGGCGGCCGAGATGGCAATGACGGCGAGGCCGATCTCGTCGGAGGCGTCGATCGCAGCCTTGTAGGCGCTTTTACCGAGGCTTTTGTGGCGGACGATGTTCTCGATCTCGACGATGGAGTCGTCGACGAGAATTCCCGTCACCAGCGTGATCGCAAGCAGGCTCAGCATGTTGAGCGAGAAGCCTGCCAGTTCCATCACCCAGAAGGTCGGGATCGCCGAGAGCGGCAGGCTGATTGCGGCAATAAGCGTGGCGCGCCAGTCGCGCAAAAAGAGGAAGACGACGACCACGGCAAGGATGGCACCCTCGATCAGCGTGCTGCGGGCAGACAGAAAGTTTGCCAGTGTCAGCGTGACGCTGTCGTCGACGATTTCGAACTGCGTTCCAGGTCTTGAGCCGGCTATTTCCTCGAGAGCCGCGGCAACTTTTTTGGCAACGTCGACGTCTCCCGCGCCCGTCGCCTTGTAAACCGTAAAGCCGATCGCCGGCTCGCCGTCGAGACGCGCGAAATCCTGCCGCTTCTCCCTCGTATCGGCAACCACAGCGACATCGGAGACAGAGACGCTTTTTCCCTGCGGCAGGGTAAGACGAATGGCCCTGAGTTCGTCGAGGGTTGAAACGGCTGCCTTGGTCGCCACCGTCATGTCCTGCGCGTCGACACTGCCCCGCCCGGACGGCAGATTGAACTGGCTTGCCGCGATCTGATCGCTGACCGAGGCCGCCGTCAGGCCGAGAGGTGCGAGCCTTTCCGCCTTCAGGAGAACATGGATTTCACGGTTGACGGTGCCGACAAGTTCGACGCGGCCAATTCCGGCCAGTCCCTGGAGTTTTCTCACGACGACGTCGCTGATGAAAAAGGACAGATCTTCAGCCGACATCGAACCGCTACGAGCCGAATAGGTGACGACCGGCTGGTTTTCGGAATCGATCCTGTCGATGACAGGTTCATCGATGGCCGCCGGCAGTCGATCGCGGATCTTCGTGACCGCGTCCCTGACGTCTGAGACGGCACGGTCGACCGGCACGCCGATTTCAAACTCGACCTTTGTCTCCGATCGACCTTCCGAAATCGTCGACTCGATATGCTTGATATCGGGAAGGGCCGCGACGCTGTCCTCGACGAGCCTGGTGATCTGGATTTCGATCTGGTCCGGCGCTGCAGCGGGTTCTTCGACGGTCACGCCAACTGCCGGGACGTTGATGGCCGGAAAATAGGTGGTCGGCAACGTTGCATAGCTCTTCAGTCCGAGGCCGGTGAGGATGACGAACAGGAGGATAACGGGCAGCGGTGTGCGGATCGCCCATGCGGAGATGTTCATCGGATGACCTCAGTTGCCCTCGGAGACCGGGCTTGCATCGGCTTGCTCCATGACCGGGACCGCCTGGTCACCGGCCTCCATGAAGCCGCCCGACTTCGTCACCACCAGGTCGCCTTCGTCGACGCCGGAGCGGATCTGGACGAAACCGGCCTGGCGAAAACCGAGCAAAACCGGCTTCCGCTCGATGCGGTTGTCCTTGAGGATCTTGATCGATGGTTCCTCGCCGGAACCGGCAACCGCCGAGGCGGGCAGGAATATGCCTTTGCTGCTGCCGATCTCAATGCGCGCCGAGGCAAAGGCACTGATCGGAGCCATCAATCCACGGGGCAGGGTGATCCGGGCGCGTCCGAGCCGTGTCCGGTCGGCGAGCGCCGGTGCGACGAAGCGAACGGCGCTTGTCAAACCGTCACCACCGTCGCCGAGGAAAACATGAGCGACGGCGCCGACGGGCACGGCATCGAACTGAGCCTGCGGGATTTCTGCTTCCAGTTCGAACTGGTCGTCATTTGCGATGATGAAGAGCTGCTCGCCGGATGAGGAGGCGGTCGCGCCGACCTTGGCGGACCGGTTGATGATCCGGCCGGGCACCGGCGCGACAATCCTCGTATAGCTCAGTCGCAATTCAATATCCTTGCGCGCCGCAGCGACGGTCTTGACGGCAGCTTCTGCCGATTGGACGGCCTGTCGGCCGGCCCGCACGCTCACCTCCGCGCGGGCGAGGGCCTTTTGTCTCTGCTCAAGCGCTTCCTGTGACATCAACCCCTTGGGAACGAGCTTTTGTGCGCGCGTAAGATCCGCCTCGGCCTCCTCCTGTGAAATCAGGGCATTGTCGAGCGCACTCGAGGCCTGCCCGAGTTGTGCTGCCGCGCTCGCCGCCTGCGCGTCGTTCTGCATAAGCTCCACATCGATCCTCGACGCATCCAGTGTTGCAAGCAGCTGTCCGCGGCTGACAAGATCGCCTTCTTCGGCGGCGATCGAGACTATCCGGGCTCCGGAGAGATCGGTATTGACCAGTGTCGTTTCCCGCGCAACGACCGTGCCAACGACGGAAACGCTCTGTTTGAGAACCTGGCTTCTGGCAGCAATAACCGACACTTTCGGCCCCTCCATGTCGGCGGCGAGACCGTGGATCGGGAGCCCGGCGGTCGCAGACAACAGGAAGATCGATACAAGGCGACCCGTTCTGGCGTTTGGGGACGGGCGGTTGCCCTGTAGCAGGCAGCGCATGCGAGAGAGCGGCGTGAAGGAGGTCATCAATTCATTCCCTGCGCGATTCTTGTTTAATTGCGGGATGTGCAGAGCCGCCGCGTCGGCGACCCCTTGATTTTGAACAGCTGGCAATGATGCTTTGGCCGACCCGCGTCAGAAACGGTAACCCAGCATCAGCATGGTTTTTGACTGAACCTTTTCCTTGACGATCGGGCTGTCTGCAGCGTCTCCGACCAGGAAGCTCACGCCTTGCTCGCCCCTGACCACCCAGTTCTCGTTGATCAGGTAGGTGGCCGAGGCGGAGAGATCGACGCTCTTGATCCCGGCTCCAGCCTTGTACTGCGCATGACCGGAGCGGGCCGACTGGACGGCGTCAACGCCGAAATAGGCTTCCATGTAGTTGTCGTCCGCGAAAGTGGCGGAAGCCTCGGCGCCGAGGATGAGATGTTCCGACAGGGGCTGCGAGATGGCCGCACCGGCGGTTGCGAGCAAGCCCTCGCTTCCGCCGATCGTCTTGTCGACCGAGACGAAGACATTGGCAGGCCCAAACGTGTAGGTGGCCTTACCGCCGACAGTTACGCCGAAATCGATGTCGCCCATACCGCGCAACGTGTCGGCATCGTCCTCGTCACGGCCCGAGTCGTATCCGACATTGACGTCGAACCGGAAAGCATCCTTCTCGAAGGCCTTTATTTCGATGCCGCTTGGATCGATCGTGATCCGGTCGAAGAATTCGGCGGATACGAAGGGGAAGGGCGAGACTTCAAACTCGTCGCTTCCCTCGTATTTCGGTTGGAAGATGGCGCCGGCGCCGATGACGACGTGCCAATCGTGCAATGCCTGGCGAACCGGGCCGAAACGCTCCGGGTCCGGAGGTGACGGTTCCGGCGCGGTCTGTTCGCTGTTTCCGAAGTCGGCGGCTTGCGTGGCAAAGGGCGATAAGAATAGCGACGCCACGGCGATGGAAAGTAGCCGGGACCGATCGGCGGTCAGTTTTAGAGAGGCAGACATGAAGGCTCCGAGGTTAGATCGCGTGCTTCCCCCGACATCGACCTGGAAGCGCGCCACGCCTCAGCAGTGCCATGCACGACGGGCATTGCGTGTTGGATGTTGTTAAGAGTTGTTTCTGCTTGGGCCGCCACTCCGTCCCGTTGAAACATTTCTTCACAATCGCGGGCGAGGACGGCCTCGCTCGTCATGGTAAGGATGAGACTGAGGAACGGAGATGGCGTGATTGGTTGATGAGCGTGCACGAGCGGCCGTCGAACGGCCGAGGATACTGATCGTCGAGGACGATCGTCAGATTGCTGAAATGCTGCGGGAGAGTCTTGTCGAGCAGGGCATGGATGCGGAACTCGCGGCCGATGGCGCAGCGATGGACGCGAAGATGCGTATGATGCCCTTCGATCTTGTTGTCCTCGATGTTATGCTGCCCGGCGAAGATGGTCTCAGTCTCTGCCGCCGCCTGCGCGCAGGCGGCGGCATCCCGATCCTGATGCTGACGTCCTTGAGCACCGATATCGACCGGATCGTCGGGCTGGAGATCGGCGCGGACGACTATGTCACCAAACCCTTCGTTCTGCGTGAGCTCCTGGCCCGGATCAAAGGCCTCCTGCGCCGGTCGGGCTTGTCAGCGCAGCGGGAGGTCAGGCCTGCACACAGACTTTTCCGTTTCGAGGGTTGGCGGATCGATCCGGCCCGGCGTCAAGTCCACGATCCGGCTCAGGCCAGGATTGCCATGACGACCCATGAATTCGATCTGCTGCTGGCCTTTTGCCGCAATGCCGGCCGGGTTCTGACCCGCGAACAGCTGCTTGCCGTGACGCATGCCGGCCTTGCCGGTCCGATCGAGCGCAGCATCGACGTGCATATCAGCCGGCTCAGGCAGAAGATCGAGAAGGACCCCCGCGATCCGCTCCTTATCAAGACGGTCCGGCTCGGCGGCTATGTCTTTACCGCGCAGGTGGAAGAGGCCGATGTTTAGACGCCTGCGTCGTGCCACGATGACGATCCGCGGCCAGATCACCATCATCATTCTGGTGGCGCTTGTGACCATCATCGCCATGGGGGATGCGGTGGAGCGCTGGGCCAGGGAAGATCTTGCCGCCCCGGATCTCGAAAACATCGCCGAAAAGCTGAGCGCCATCGCAGAGCTCCTCGGACCCGCCTCGCCCGAGCACCGGCAGATCATCCTCGCCAATGCACGTCGCGCCGGCTGGGACATCGAACTCACGCCGACGGCGACCGCGAGCCGGTTTGCACAGTCTTCGAGCCACCAGAGCTTTCTGGACATCGTTGCCGGCAGGCTGTTTCCGCCAGACAACGCACCGCCGCTCGGAGGCTGGCAGACCTTCCTAGATGAACGGCGCGTGATTGCCGCGCGCGTCGACGACGACACGATCGTCATCACCTCGGGTTTTCCCGATTCCATGCTGAGCAGCGCGTTCCTGGGGCGCGGCCCCTATTTTTTCGTCGCTTTTTTCGTATTGATCGGCTTTTTCTTCATATTCGCGATCCGGGCGATTACGGAACCCATACAGCGCATCGCCCATGCGGCGGCGGTTTCCGATATCACCGCGGGTTCTCCCGTTTTTGCGGAGAGGGGAACGGTTGAGATCGTTGCACTGGCCCGGGCATTGAACGGCATGCGCCGGCGCATCCGACTGATGATCGAAGCCCGCACCCGTATGCTGCGCGGCATCGGCCATGATCTGCGCACGCCGCTGACGCGGCTGAAGCTGCGTGTGGAGCGGATGGGGGAGAGCGGTCAGAAGGACGCTCTGCTCTCCGACGTCAATCGAATCGAGAGCCTGCTCGTCGAGAGCCTGAATTATCTTCGAAACGACTATGCGACCGAGACGATCGAGCTTGTCGACGTCGCAAGCATCCTGCAGACGGTCTGCAGCGAGTTTGCCGATATCGGCCACGCCGTCCGATACACCGGGCCGAACAGGCTTCTTGCTAGATGCCGGCCGCTTTCCATCACGCGCGCGGTCACCAATCTTTGCGATAACGCCGTTAAATTTGCAGACAAGGCCGAAGTGACGATGGCCGAGCGGCCGGAAACCGTATTGATCACTGTTGAAGATGACGGCCCGGGCATTCCGCAGGAGCTTCGAGAGCGGGTACTCGAGCCTTTCTTCAAGTCGGACCAGTCGCGCGCTGGAGGCGGCTTCGGCCTCGGACTGTCGATCGTCGCAGACATTGTTCATTCTCACCATGGCACGTTGGAACTGCGGCAGCGCAACCCGCGTGGTCTCAGCGTTGTTGTGGCGATACCGAAATGAAAGGGGAGCGAAGGACGTGCTGATAACAGTTCCACTCGGTGGCGTCGGGAAATGCGCACGCAGCCATTGCCCTCCGGGCGCGATGCACCATCTGATTGTTCCTGGTAACAGCCTCACAGGAGAGACAGATGGCATCGAACGAGGGTCGCATCAGACAACGTGCTTACGAGATCTGGGAACAGGAAGGTCGGCCACACGGCGAGGACCTGAAGCATTGGCTGCAGGCGTTTCAGGAAATCGCCGCGAGCGTCGAGACGGACGGTCAGTCTGCCAAGAAGCCTCGCTCCAGAAAGGCCACGACGGCTGACCTGCCTGCGAAGTCGAAAGGCGCAACGAAGGCTAAAGGCGGTGCCCAGAGCGTTCCGACGACACCCCCTCCTCCAAAGCCGACCAAGGCATCCCGAAGCGTCACCAGGCATTGAGCCGATCTGGCCGATATCATGCGTAGATCTGGCGCGTGCAACGCGTTTGTACGAGTACCTTCCGATAAGCGGCACTTGTCGGAAGTCATGAACTCAGGTCCCGAAATGCGGTTGCCAATTACCGTGGATAAGTGAATTCGGCAGGAAGTTAGGCCCTTCCACACGTGGCTGCCGCTATCCGATCGTGACTGGAACGCGGAGCGTCCTGCCGCGGTAATCAGGATTGACAGAAAACCTACTAGAAGGTAGGCAGATTGCGCGCTTCATTAATTCTGACGCGTCATCCCATTGTTGGCGCGTCGTTCGTTTGCGCCAGGGAACTGAGCCTATCAACACTGTCTTCATGCCGAAGACGTGCTCCATGGGCTACCGACTAGTAGGTAAGCTTGCAAGGCTTTGCAGGGTGGCTTCCAGCCTAACCCAAACAACCGAGATCGACTATGACGACAAATTCTCTCAAAGGCCTAGGCGCCTTCATGGCAGGTAGCGCGGCTACCGCGCAGCAGAAGGTGATGGTGAACTATGACGACTTCCTGCAACTTCTCATCGCGCAACTGAAGAACCAGGATCCGACCGACCCCGTGGATGCCAGTGAACAACTGGCCCAGTTCGCCAGCTTCTCGCAGGTCGAACAGACGATCCAGACGAACCAGAAGCTGGATGCCCTGCTGGCAGGCTCCAACCTCGCCCAGGCAGGCAGCTACATCGGTAGCTACATCGAAAGCGCAGATGGTACGGTCAAAGGCACGATTGCTTCCGTCAAAATCTATAGCGACGGAATCATAGCCACGACGACAGAGGGCGGGAAAATTCTTGTCCAGCCGGGTATCAGCCTCTCGCAACCCGGCGGCGGTAGCGCTGCAGCCATCGAATGATCATGACCGTCATCGAGGTTCTTTGCATCATGGGGAAGGATATTTCGGACAAGCCCTTGAGGGAGTGCCCGGTAGATCTGCGAAGATCGCCAAGGGTTACGGGAGGCGCATCTTCCGAAATTAGAAGGGAATGCTTTATTGGCTACGTTCCTACTAGAAGGTAGTCATGGACGCATGATCAATCCTTCGAATACCTATGATGAGATCCTGAACAGTGCGGAAAAGCTGATCGTATCGGGCGGTTATAACGGGTTCAGCTATGCCGACATCGCTGCCGTTGTTGGCATCCGCAAGGCCAGCATCCATCACCATTTTCCAAGCAAGGTCGATCTGGTGCGTGTTCTTGTTGCCCGCTACCGCGCAAACGCCGAGACTGGCTTGGCTGAGGTGGAAAGCAAGTTTAGCGATCCGCTCGAGTTGCTGAAGACCTATGCTGGTTTTTGGGCTCAATGCATCGAGGATGCGAGCCGTCCGTTTTGTGTCTGCGCGCTTCTTGCAAGCGAGCTGCCGGCCCTTCCTTTGGAGGTCGCGATCGAAGTGCGTGCCTATTTCCAACATCTCTCAGGATGGCTGACATCGGTCATCGAACGGGGTGACCAGCAAGGAGCCCTGGTGATCTCTTGCCCGGCGCGCGTGGAGGCAGAGGCTTTCATGGCCACCGTTCACGGCGCAATGCTGTCGGCCCGAGCCTATGGAACGCCTGCCGTCTTTGAGCTGATTCTCGAGCCGAGTCTTCAGCGGTTGCGGCCGCGATGATGCAATTCCCGGCGACGGGGCGACGCGTCGACGGAAACATGTGCGGTAAAACAGCGTCGTCGAAACTACCAACTAGTAGCTAAGGAACGTCAAATGTTGCGCAGACTTCTTCCAGTCATCATGGTTGCCGGCTTGGCTGGCCTTCCAGTAACGCTTGTTTCACCGGCGTCTGCCCAGGCCGAAGAAAAAAAGGCCGAGCTTCACATCCGGGGCAGCGTCGTCAGCTTCGCAGGTTCTACCTTGAAGGTGAAGACTCGCGAGGGAGAGACCGTTGACGTTGCTCTTGCCGACGGCTGGCAGGTCGCTAGCGTTGCCAATGCGAACGTCTCCGATATCCAACCCGGAGACTATGTGGGCATCGCCTCCCTGCCGAAGGATCAGGGCGGAGACGGCGCTCTTGAAGTTCTGATCTTTCCGCCTGCACTCAAGGGAGCCGGCGAGGGAAGCTTTGGCTGGGACCTCAAGCCGAACAGCAGCATGACCAATGCCACCGTCGCCGATGCAGTCAAGGACGTCGACGGGCGGACCGTTACCGTGTCCTATCACGGCAAGGAAAAAAAGATCTCCATTCCAGACGGGACCCCGGTCGTGACCATTGCCCCTGCAAGCAAGGACGACCTGGTGGCAGGAGCGGTGGTGTTCATATCGGCTGAGAAGGCTTCGAGCGGGACAGTCGCGCATCGCGTTATCGTTGGCAAGAATGGCGTGGTGCCTCCCATGTGAGCCACGTCGCCGCCGGTCAGCTCCGCCCCATTGGCCGACCGTCGGCATCCCGCTGTTGATCCGCAAAACACACAACAATTCAGCCAGACCGGAGGGCCGCATCTATGAGCGACAGCCCCGACAACGACAATATGCAATATCCCCGGACCTTGATGATCCATCGTCATTCCCTGATCACGCGGCTGACGCATTGGCTGAACGCGATTTGCCTGAGCTTCCTGCTCTTGAGCGGATTGCAGATTTTCAACGCTCATCCCGAACTTTACTGGGGGCACTATGGCGCGGATGGGGACCCATCTGTTCTGACGATCGGTTCGAGCGGACAGGGTGACGATATCAGCGGTTTCGTCCGGATCGCTGGCGTCAAGGTGCCGACGACAGGTGTCCTGGGCGTCTCGACGTTTGAGGGAGAGCCGACGCCGCGGGCGTTTCCGGGCTGGGCGACGATCCCGTCGTTTCAGGACCTCGCAACCGGCCGCCGCTGGCACTTCTTCTTTGCCTGGCTATTTCTCGTCAACGGCATTCTTTACCTCGGCTTCGGCGTTCTGACCGGTCATTTTCGACGTGACCTGGCTCCAGCGCGCAGGGACCTTTCCCCGCACCATTTGTGGCGCGAAATCCTCGACCACTTGCGCCTGCGCTTCCCGCAAGGGGAAGAAGCGAAGCACTATAACACGCTCCAAAAGCTCACTTACCTCGCTGTGATCGTCATTCTGCTGCCGACGATGTTGCTGACCGGCCTGACAATGTCCCCCGGCTTTGATGCCATCCTGCCTCCCCTGGTGGACATTTTCGGTGGGCGCCAGTCGGCGCGCACCATCCACTTCACGACCGCGACGCTTCTCGTGCTCTTCGTGCTCGTGCATGTCGCGATGGTCGTGTTGTCGGGAACCTGGAACAACATGCGTTCGATGATCACGGGTCGCTATGCCATCAGAAAGAAAGGTCCACATGCATGACGCGTAGCTTCCTGACCCGCAGACGTTTTCTGATCGGCAGCACACTCGGCGCTTCTGCCCTTACGCTCTCGGGCTGCGACATACTGGAACAGAATACGGCTGTGGCCAGCGTTATTCGTTCGGCCGAAAATCTGACGATGAAGGCGCAAAGGCTGCTGCAGGGGCGCGATGCTCTCGGCCGTGAATTTACCGAGACGGACATTTCTCCGTCTTTCAGGGTAAACGGCACGAGCGCACCTGACAGCGAGGACTATGTCGAACTCGCCGAAGGCAAATTCGCGAACTGGCGACTGAAGATCGATGGTCTCGTCGACCGGCCTCAGGAATTATCCCTTATTGACCTTAAGAGGCTTCCGGCCCGCACGCAGATTACCCGTCACGACTGCGTCGAGGGGTGGAGCGCGATCGGGAAATGGACGGGTGTACCGCTTGGGCCTGTCTTGAGCTCGGTGGGGCTCAGACCGAACGCGCGATTTGCGGTCTTTCACTGTGCCGACAAGTTGGAGAAGACACTTGACGGAAGTGGCCGCTACTATGAGAGCATCGATCTCATCGACGCGTTCCATCCACAGACCATCCTTGCCTATCAGATGAACGGGAAGGATCTGACCGTCGGACACGGCGCACCGTTGCGTCTGCGGGTCGAACGGCAACTCGGCTACAAGCAGGCCAAGTACATCATGCGCATTGAGATCGTCGACAGCTTTGCCGGCTTGTGGGGCGGTCATGGCGGCTTCTGGGAAGACCGCGGCTATGAGTGGTACGCGGGGATCTGAGTAATTCCTTGCCTCGTGTGACGATCGTCTTGCGTTCAAGCCGTCAGAAGGGCGGCTCAGGATATTTGCCTTCGGCCACTCAAAGCCAGTTGATCCGTTTGAGAACCATCAGCGTTGCAACGGAAATGACCGCAACGAAGGCAACGATGATGATGAAAGCCCAAGTATCGTTGACGCCGGGGATGCCGCCAACATTCATGCCGAAAAGGCCGGCCACCACGCTCGGCGGCAGCAGCAGGGCGGCGAGTGCTGCGAGGCGATTGGAATTGCGGGCTATCCGCTCGCTGATGACCGTGGACAGGTCGTCATGAAGAATGCCGGTGCGGTCGCGGATGGCGTCGAGATATTCGATGAAGCGCATCAGTTTGTCGATGACCTCGCGGAACCGTAGCTTGTCACGCTCCTTCAACCACGGAGCGTCGTCATGCTCGATGCGGTTCAAGGCATCCCGCTGAGGCGCGAGATAGCGCCGAAGCTGCACGGAGCGGCGGCGAAGCTGCTTCAGCCGCTCGCGTACTTCGCTGGCTTCGCCGTGAAAGATCAACTCGTCCAGATCGTCGACTTCTTCGTCCATCGTGTCGAGTACGGGCTCGAGGTCGCGGACCAGCTTATCGCTGACGAGAGCGAGCAGTTCCCCAGTCTGTTTCGGGCCCTTGCCCTTGTCCAGGGCGAGGCGGATATCGCGCAAGGCGGTTATATAGTGGCCGCTGTCGCGCAGGGTCACCAGCCTGCGCTGATCGGCCCATACGTGGAGGGGAACAAGATCGATTTCCGCCGAACTTACCTCCGCCTCTTCCGGCGGCGCGGCACAGACGCCGCGAAGAATGATTAGCAGCCCGTCATCGATGGCTTCAACGCGCGGGCGCGTTTCCTCTTCCAGCAAGGCTTCGGCAACGAGCGGATCAAAGCCGCCTTTCGTCGTCACCCATTGGGCAGCGGCCGGATGATCGCGTTCGAAATGCAGCCAGATCACGCCGTCATCCGGCGTCCAGCGGCGCACTGCTTCCATGTCGAGGGTGCGACAGCCGCCGTTGCCGTCAAGAAGCACGGCGAAACGCAAACCCGGCTCGACGCCGTAACTTGCGACGCTCACGACCTGCTCGCCCATGAGTAACCTCCAGCTGCCAAAGTCCATCTCCCGTAAGCGCAGAGCAGTAGATTAGCGAGTCGCCGTCAGGCGGCAAGATGGTCAGTGTCCGGAGAACAAAGCTGCCGGCATTCGTCTGAATTTGAGGTGCTAGGTCGAATTCCATAAAGCTTGTTAGCTCTGTCGCGGGATACAGTCTGTCTTCAATTGACCGCTTACCGGCCGCGGCCGATGCTCGCGTACATGCCGGTCGTGCGAAACTCCGTCGGCGTGATGCCATAGACGCGCCGGAAGACCTTGGCGAAGTAATTGGCGTCTTCGAAGCCGCACATGATGGAGACTTCCTTGACCGGCAGGAAATCCGCCTTGGTCAGCAGCTTTGCGGCGCGCTGCAGGCGCTGCTGCAGGACATATTCGGCTGGCGGCACGCCTTCGCTTTCGGCGAAGCTGCGCGAGAAGTGAGCGCGGCTGAGCCCAACGATCGCCGCAAGTTCGCTGACCGGCAGCGGCTTTTCCAGATTGGCGTTGATATGGTCGGTCACCGCCTGCATGGCCCTTTGTTCGGCCATGGAAGCGGAGGCGCCGAAGATGTCATCATAGAGCGCCATGGCGGCTTCATAGGCGACCGCCGAGGCCGAGCCCGGCGTGTTTGCACCTTTGACGAGGCGCAGGCTGCAGTCGGCCAGATGATCGATGGTCGATTGCTGCAGCTTGAAGACCGGGCCGGCGAGTGCCAGCACCATCTTGTGGATGCGCAGCGTTTCTTCGCCGTTCATCGAGATCCAGAAATATTCCCAGCGGTCACCCTTTTCCAGCCAGTAGCGGTGATTGTGCGGTACGAGCACTATCATCGTGTCGCCGCTCTGGAGCTTGTAATTGCGATTCTGGTAGCGCAGGCGGCCGGTGCCGCTGATCGTATGCTGCAGCACCGTGAAGGGCGTCAGGCCACGCTTTCTGCCGTCCCAATCATAGGTCTCGTTTTCACGCACCTCGTAACCGGCGCTTGTCGGCATGGCATGCAGGCGCTGTCGTCCGCGCGGCAGTGAAACCGTCCTCATCGACTGGCCGTTGGCGATCAAATCCTGCAGCACAAAATTACCCTCGAAAGCATAATCCTTCTCTGGCCGCTCCTGCGAATATGCGCATAATCCCTTCTCACACGAGGAAGAGATCGCGGTCGAAAGAACGGCCGGGAGGAATACAGGCACTATTTCCCGGTATTTTCAGACGATGTGCGAAAGCATGCCGCCTGATCCTCCTTTGCCGTCTTTTTACCTAGCATTTGATCGGATCGAGGTGAAGGATATGAGTTTCAAAATCGCTATTATCGGGGCAGGCAGTGTCGGTTTCACCAAGAAGCTGTTCACGGACATTCTCTGCGTGCCGGAATTCAAGGACATCGAATTCGCGCTGACCGATCTCAGCGAACATAACCTCCAGATGATCAAGGCGATCCTCGACAAGATCGTAGAGTCGAACAAGCTGCCGACGAAGGTGACGGCGACGACAGATCGTCGCAAGGCGCTGGAAGGCGCACGGTATGTCATCAGTTGCGTGCGCGTCGGCGGTCTGGAAGCCTATGCTGACGACATCAGGATTCCTCTGAAATACGGTATCGACCAGTGCGTCGGCGATACGATCTGCGCTGGCGGCATTCTCTACGGCCAGCGCAACATCCCCGTCATCCTCGATTTCTGCAAGGATATCCGCGAGGTCGCGGCACCGGGCGCGAAGTTCCTAAACTACGCCAATCCGATGGCGATGAATACCTGGGCGGCCATCGAATATGGCAAGGTTGATAC